>NZ_JBEXLA010000040.1:0-100036 GCF_040609715.1 Streptomyces sp. NPDC004610
CCACACCAACACCCCCTGGACCACCCACGCCACCGCCACCCTCACCCCCCAACCAACCACCCACCCGACGCTCCCCGAACCCCACCCCGACACCGAGCCCCTCGACACCGACGCCCTCTACGCCCGGTACGCCACGGCCGGTTACACCTACGGCCCCGCCTTCCGGCGTCTGACCCACCTCACCCGGCACAAGACCCACTACTTCGCCCGCCTCACCCCGCCCACGACCGGCGACCAGCGCTTCCGCCTCCACCCCGCCCTCCTCGACGCCGCCCTCCACCCCCTCCTCCACCCCACCCTCGACAACCCCACCCCCCACCTCCCCTTCACCTTCACCGACATCACCCTCCACACCCCACCCCCCACCGGCCCCGTCCAGGCACACATCGACACCGCGACGGGCCAGGTCACCCTGCTCGGCGCGGACGGGGAGGTGTTCGCCCATATCGCGGGGGTGATCCTGCGGCCCGCCGTGCTGGAGAACCCGGGGCTGCACACCCTCACCTGGACACCGGCGAGCGAGCCGGAGAGCCAACCGGACCTCACCGACTGGGTGTTGGTCGGGGAGTCGTCCGACGCACTCGACGAGTTCTGCGCCCCTCACCCCGATCTCGCCTCCGTCCCCACCGAGGATCCGGTCACCACCGTGCTGGCGCTGGACATCCCGTCCCCGGCGGAGTCCCTGACCACCGACGGGCTGCCCGCGCTCCTCCACTCGCTGCGGAGCTGGCTGACCGGGCCGGGGCATCCGGCGGGCCGGCTGGTCGTGCTGACCCGGGGGGCCGTGGCCGCCGGTGAGGGGGAGCGGGTGAGTCCGGCGGTGGCCGCCGCGCGGGGTCTGGTGCGCAGTGCGCAGTCGGAGAACCCGGGGCGGATCGTCCTGGTGGACACGGACGGCCGGGAGGAGTCGGACCGTGCGCTGCGGGCGGCCGTGGCGTCGGGTGAGCCGGAGGTGGCGCTGCGCGAGGGCGTGGTGCTGGTGCCCCGGATCACCCGGGCGGTCCCGCCGGAACCGGCGCTGCCGACGGGCCCGGAGCCGTGGCGGCTGGCGCCGGGGGCGCACCGGGCGCCGGACGATCTGACCGTCGTCCCCTGGCCGGGGGGCGCGGAGCCGCTCGGTGCCGGGCAGGTGCGGATCGCCGTACGGGCGGCCGGGCTGAACTTCCGGGATGTGCTGATCGCGCTGGGGATGGTTCCGGAGCGGAATGTGACCATGGGTGCCGAGGGTGCCGGGGTGGTGGTCGAGACCGGTCCGGGGGTCACCGACCTGGCGGTGGGCGACCGGGTGATGGGGTACTTCGACGGGGCGTTCGGGCCGCGTGCGGTCGCGGACCGGCGGCTGGTGGCGCGGATGCCGGAGGGCTGGTCGTTCGCGCAAGCGGCGGCGGTGCCGGTGGTGTTTCTGACGGCCTACTACGGGCTGGTGGACCTGGGTCGGGTGCGGCCAGGTGAGAAGGTGCTGATCCATGCCGGTGCGGGCGGGGTGGGGATGGCCGCGCTCCAGCTCGCCCGGCATCTGGGCGCGGAGGTGTTCGCGACGGCCAGTCCGGGCAAGTGGGGGGCGCTGCGGGAGCTGGGGGTGGCGCCGGAGCGGATCGCGAACTCGCGGACGACGGCGTTCGAGGCCGAGTTCCGCGCGGCGACCGGCGGCACGGGGATGGATGTCGTACTGAACTCGCTGACCGGGGAGTTCATCGACGCGTCGCTGCGGCTGCTGTCGGTGGGTGGGCGGTTCCTGGAGATGGGGAAGACGGATGTCCGGGAGAAGGGGCGGGTGGAGGCGGAGTGGCCGGGGGTCGGGTATCACGTGTACGACCTGACGACGCTGGCGCGGACGGAGCCCGGGGTGCCGGGCGCCGATCCGGAGCGGATGCGGGAGATCCTGGCCGAGGTGCTGGCGCTGTTCGACCGGGGGGTGCTGGAGCCGCTGCCGCTGACGGTGCGGGACATCCGGCGGGCCAGGGAGGCGTTCCGGTTCCTGGCGCAGGCGCGGAACGTGGGCAAGGTGGTCCTGACCGTCCCGGCGCCGCTGGATCCGGACGGCACGGTGCTGATCACGGGCGGGACGGGGGCGCTGGGCGCGGAGGCGGCCCGGCATCTGGTGCGCGAGCACGGGGTGCGGCGGCTGGTGCTGGCCGGCCGGAGAGGTCCGGGGGCGCCGGGGGCGCGGGAACTCGTCGCGGAGCTGGCGGAGTCGGGGGCGTCGGCGACGGTGGTGGCGTGCGATGTGGCGGAGCGGGAGGAGGTGGCCGCGCTGCTGGCGGGGCTGCCGGTGGAGCATCCGCTGACGGCGGTGGTGCACACGGCCGGGGTGCTGGACGACGGGATCGTCACGGCGATGACGGACGAGGCGCTGGAGCGGGTGCTGCGGCCGAAGGCGGTCGCGGCCCGGCATCTGGACGAGCTGACCCGGGGGATGGATCTGGCGGAGTTCGTTCTGTACTCGTCGTACGCCGGGGTGTCCGGGGGGCCGGGGCAGGCGAACTACGCGGCGGCGAACTCCTTCCTCGACGCCCTCGCCCACGAGCGGGCCGCGCTGGGGCTTCCGGCGGTGTCGCTGGCGTGGGGGCTGTGGGAGCGGGAGAGCGGGATGACGGGTCATCTCGGGGCGGCGGATCGGGAGCGGCTGGCCCGGGGCGGGCTGGTGCCTCTGAGCACCGGGCGGGGCATGGCGCTGTTCGACGAGGGGCGGGCGCTGGCGGAGCCGGTGGTGGTGGCGACGGCGTTCGACGAGGGGGCGCTGCGGGAGCGGGGCGAGGCGCTGCCGGCGCTGCTGCGGGACCTGGTGCGGGCTCCGGCACGACGGCCCCGGCCGGAGCCGGACGCGGGGGCGGGAGCGGGGGCCGGGCAGGCGGGGCCGGAGGAGCTGCGGGGGCGGCTGGCGCCGCTGTCGGCCGAGGACCGCACGCGGATGCTGATGGATCTGGTGCGGACCCATCTCAGCGCGGTGCTGGGGCACTCCGATCCGGGGGCGATCGGCGCCGACCGGGCGTTCGAGCAGCTGGGCCTGGACTCGCTGATGGGGGTGGAGCTGCGCAACCGGCTGAATCTGGCGACGGGGCTGCGGCTGCCGTCGACGGCGGTGTTCGACCATCCGACGGCGGCGGAGCTGGCGGTGCGGCTGGACAGCGATCTGCTGCCGGGCGAACGGGACGGGGTACCGGCGGGCCGGTGATCCAGTCATCCGGTGACGCGGTGACCCGGTGACGCGTCCGCCCGCCCCTGGTGATCAGGGGCGGGCGGATGTTCGTGCGCCACGGATCAGACGGTGGTGGCGGTGGTGGTGAGTTCCTCGGCGACGGCCATCACATACCGGCCGTAGGAGGAGTGGGCGTTCCGGGCGCCGAGGCGGTGGCACTGGTCGCCGGTGATGAAGCCCATCCGCAGGGCGATCTCCTCGACGCAGGCGATACGGATGCCCTGCCGTTCCTGGAGGGTGTGGACGTAGTGCCCGGCCTGGAGGAGTGACTCGGGGGTGCCGGCGTCGAGCCAGGCGAAGCCGCGGCCCAGCTGGACGAGATGGGCCCGGCCGCTCGCCACATAGCGCCGGTTGAGGTCGGTGATCTCCAGCTCGCCGCGTGCGGAGGGGCGCAGGTTCTTGGCGATGTCGACGGCGGTCCCGTCGTAGAGGTAGAGGCCGGTGAGGGCGAGGTTGGACCGGGGGTGGGCGGGCTTCTCCTCGATGGACAGCAGCCGTCCCTCCCCGTCGGTCTCGCCGACGGCGTAGCGGCTGGGGTCGCCCACCCGGTAGCCGAACAGGACACAGCCGTCGAGGGCGGCGCGGGCGTCGGCGAGGATCTGGTAGAGGCTGGGGCCGTGGTAGATGTTGTCGCCGAGGACGAGGGCTACGGGATCGTCGCCGATATGGGCGGCGCCGATGAGCAGGGCCTCGGCGATGCCGTTGGGTTCGGGCTGCTCGCGGTAGGTGAGCCGGATCCCGTAGTCGCTCCCGTCGCCGAACAGCCGCTGGAACTGGGGCAGATCGGCGGGGGTGGAGATGATGAGGATGTCGCGGATGTCGGCGAGCATCAGCACGCTGAGCGGGTAGTAGATCATCGGCTTGTCGCCGATCGGGAGCAGTTGTTTCGAGGTGGCGAGAGTGAGCGGGTGAAGTCTGGTTCCGGACCCGCCCGCGAGAATGATGCCTTTCACAGGGATTCTCCTGCCTTGCCTGTGGGGGTGGGGGTGGCACGCGACGCTGGAAATTAATCCGGGCCGCTGTCGATCCCCACTAGACGGCGGGTGGACCGGGCAACGGGTGTCCAGCGGCCTTCTAGCTGCCTTCGAGAGGCGGCGGACAGGATCGTCGCCATGACTGCATGCCGTATCTGCCAGGGCTCGGTGCACCAGTTCTTCGACTTCGGCAGCCAGCCGCTTTCCGATGGTTTTCTCCGCCCGCAGGACACCTCCGGGGAATTCTTCTTCCGGCTCGCGGTGGGAGTGTGCCGCAACTGCACGATGGTGCAGTTGCTGGAGGAGGTGCCGCGCGAGCGGATGTTCCGCGAGGACTACCCGTACCAGTCGTCGCTGTCGGTGCGGATGCGGGAGCACTTCGCCCGTACCGCGCGCCAACTGCTGGACACCGAGTGCGCCACCGGTGATCCGCTGGTGGTGGAGATCGGCTGCAACGACGGGGCGATGCTCGCCACGGTCGCCGCGCGCGGGGTCCGCCATCTGGGCGTCGACCCGTCCCGCGATGTCGCCGAGGTCGCCGCGGGCAAGGGCGTCCGGGTCCGGGTCGACTTCTTCGAGGAGTCCCTCGCCCGGGAGGTCGCCGCCGCGGAGGGACCGGCGCAGGTGATCTACGCCGCCAACACCATGTGCCACATCCCCTATCTGGACTCGGTGTTCCGGGGGGTGGACGCGCTGCTCGCGCCCGACGGGGTGTTCGTGTTCGAGGACCCGTATCTGGGGGACGTGGTCGAGCGGACCAGCTTCGACCAGATCTACGACGAGCACTTCTACCTCTTCTCGGCGACCTCGGTCCGGGCCGCGGCCCAGCTCCACGGCTTCGACCTGGTGGAGGTGGAACGGCTGCCGGTGCACGGCGGCGAGGTCCGCTACACCCTCGCGCGGGCCGGAGCGCGCACCCCGTCCGACCGGGTGGCGGCGCTGGTCCGGGAGGAGGCCGAGCGGGGCATCGCGGAGATCTCGACGCTGGAGCAGTTCGGCTCCCAGGTGAAGCGCAACGTCGAGGATCTCGCGGCGCTGCTGCACCGGCTGCGCGAGGAGGGCGCCCGGGTGGCCGCCTACGGGGCGACCGCGAAGAGCGCGACGGTCACCAATTACGGCGGTATCGGCCCCGAGCTGATCCCGGCCGTCTATGACTCCACCCCTGCGAAACAGGGACTTCTCTCGCCGGGCGCGCATATCCCGGTACGGCCGCTGGAGGAATTCTCCCAGCCGTATCCGGAGTACGCGGTGCTGTTCGCCTGGAATCACGCGCAGGAAATCATCGAGAAGGAGCAGGCGTTCCGCGAGCAGGGCGGCAAGTGGATTCTGTACGTCCCCGAACTCCACATCCTGTGACCGTCATGCCCACACGGATTCTGGTGACCGGCGGGGCGGGTTTCATCGGCTCGCACTATGTGCGCTCACTGCTGTCCGGCCCAGACGCGGCGGACGAGGTCCTGGTGACCGTCCTGGACAAACTGACGTACGCGGGCAACCGGGCCAATCTGGCGCCGGTGGCGGACCATGCCGGGCTCCGCTTCGTGCGGGGTGACATCTGTGATCCCGATCTGGTCGGCGAACTCATGAAGGACGCCGACCAGATCGTCCACTTCGCCGCCGAGTCCCATGTGGACCGGTCGATCGCCGGGGGCGACGAATTCGTCCGGACCAATGTCCTCGGCACCCAGACCCTGCTGTCGGCGGCGCTGCGGTTCGGGGTGGCGCGGTTCGTGCAGGTGTCGACGGACGAGGTGTACGGGTCGATCGCCGAGGGCTCCTGGCCGGAGGGCCACCCCCTCGCCCCCAACTCGCCGTACGCGGCGTCGAAGGCGGCGTCCGACCTGGTGGCGCTCTCGTACCACCGGACACACGGGCTGGATGTCCGGGTGACGCGCTGCTCCAACAACTACGGGCCGTACCAGTACCCGGAGAAGGTGATCCCGCTGTTCGTGACCCGGCTGCTGACCGGCGGGACGGTCCCGCTGTACGGGGACGGCTCGCAGATCCGGGAGTGGCTGCACGTCGACGACCATGTGCGGGGCGTGGAACTGGTCCGCACGGCCGGGACGCCGGGCGAGGTCTACCACCTCGGCGGCGGCACCGAGCTGACCAACCGTGAGCTGACCGGGCTGCTGCTCCGGGCGTGCGGCGCGGACTGGGACCGGGTGGAACAGGTCACCGACCGCCTCGGCCACGACCAGCGCTACGCGCTCGACTGGACCAAGGCCCGCGACCGCCTCGGCTACCACCCCCGGCACGACTTCACGTCGAGCCTGGCGGACACGGTGAGGTGGTACCGGGAGCACGGGGAGTGGTGGGGGGCTGTCGGCGGGGGATAGGGGGCGCGGGGGGGGCGGGGGGTAGGGGGCGGGCGCCCCCGGCGCCGCTGCCGACTACCGACCGCCGACGCGCGGGCGGCGCCTCGGACATCGACGGGACGGGGAGTCGCCGACCGCGACGCGCCGGGCGAGGGCGCGTCCGGCGGCGGCGCGGGCGTCGCGGTCCCGGACGATCCGGGCGGGCGCGGACAGCGCGACGGTCACCGCGTCGCGCTCGGCGTCGGTCCGTCAGCCGACCGGTGCGGTGCGCGCCTCGGCGGCCTCCGCACGCCGCCTCCCGGCCCTCGCCGGTGATCCTCACCAGGGCGCCCCGGTCGTCGGTAGGGTCCGACCCCGGCGACCCCGGCGAACCGGTCCGGACCGCTCCGGCCGGGTGACGACCTGGGCCCCGGCGCCACCCGCACAGGTGTGCGGTCAGCCCCGGAGGGGATTCGGCAGCGGCCGGTACCGCGCGTCCGCCCCGTCCGCCCCCGTCCAGCGCAGCAGCAGATTCGTCTTGCCGGGCAGAGTCGGCGCGGCGAGCAGCGCCGGGATCTCCGGGACGGCGGCGTGGCGGGACAGCTCGCGGCGGACGGCGGGCCAGGGGTCGAAGCCGGGACGCTGCTCGGCGAGCGCGCCGGCGACCTCCAGCAGATGGTTCACCACCAGGCAGTACACCAGCCGCTCCCACCCGGCGGCCCGCCCCACCTCGGCGACCAGTTTCACGCCCTCCGCGTCCCGGTACAGCGTCCGCACGGGCGTGCCGTCCGCCGCGCAGACGACCACCGCGTTCTGGAGATGCGCTTCGAGGACGACGCCGTGGTCGGCGAAGGCGGCCAGCGCCGGGGGGACGACCGCCGCGAGATACGCCTCCCACCAGCGCCCGGGGTCGGTGGCGGCGGCGAGCGGGCTGCCGGGGAAGCCCTCCACCAGCGCGGCGGCCAGATACGGGGTCGTACCCGGCGGCAGCTGCGCCCGCAGTCCCGCGCGGCTGAGCACCGCGAGTTCCTCGAAGGCGAAGTCGGCCGTCCGGTACCCGAGGTCACCGAGCCAGCCACCGGGGGCGCCGGGCGCGGCGAAGGCGGCCGTCACCGCGCTGTCCGTGCGGCGCAGCCGGAGCAGGTCGTGCCGCCAGAGCCGCCGGATGTCGTTGGTGATCCGGACGTCAAGGCTGAACTTGAGGAAGAGATCCGCCCCGGACCTGCCTCCCTCGGACCGGGACCCGCCTCCCTCGGACCGGGACTCGTCTCCCCCAGACCCGGCCCCATCCCCGTCAGACCCGGAGCCGTCTCCCTCCGGCACATACACCGTCCGGATCGCCGCCGTCGGCCACACCTCGAACGGGGTCGTGCCGAGCCGGATCAGCCGACCGTCGGCGAAGGCGGGGGCGAGCCGGTCGCCGAGCAGGGCCAGCTGCCAGGGGTGGGCGGGCAGCGGACGGTAGCCGGGCGGCGCGGCGGCGCCGAGGGCGTCCAGCGCGCTCGTGTCGCCCTCCTCCACCACCGCGTCCTCGCGCAGCCCGAGCAGGGTGAGCGGGAAGCGGGCGTACGCCTCCGGCGCGTACGGCAGCCAGCCGCTCGCCGGGCCGCCGCCGCGCGCCTTGGGCGCCGGGTGGTGGGGGTGGCCGGTGAGCAGGGACTGCTCGGAGAGCAGATACGGGTCCCGGGGCGGCTCGGCGTCCGCGCGGGCGGCCAGCAGTGCCGCCACCACGGCCCGGCTGTCCCGCATCTCGGCGGGCAGTCCGGCGTTGGCGCGGCCGGTGAGCCGGGTCAGCTCCTCGGCGACCAGGTCGACCAGGCCGGTATGGGTGAGCGGCTGCCACTGCCCGTTCGTGCGGACTTCCGGTCGGGCGGGCCGCCGGGCGCCGCGCACCCGAAGCTGCCGTCCGGTGCCGAGCAGCCGATAGGTGAACCGTTTCCCCGCCCCGCCGCCCGGCGAAAGGGGCTCTGGCGACAGGGGTTCGGGCGACAAGGACTCTGCCGACAGGGGCTCGGGCGACAAGGGTTCGGCGGCCTCCCGCAGCAGACAGTTCAGCAGCGGCGCGGCGGCGAGGGCGTCGGCCGACGCGTCGGACGGGGCGCCGGTACCGGCGGGTGGGGGGATGAGATCCACGCGTTCTTCTCGTTCCCTGCGGCTCGTACGGTTCATTCGGGCGGGGACGATCAGTATCCCTCTGCGGGACGGGCCGGAACCGGCCGGGACCGCCGCGCCCGTACTATCCGCACCGCGTGCACCACGTGCACTGCCTGCCCGACCTGCCCGACCCGCCCGACCCGCACCACCGGAGGTAGACCCCCCGTGTACCCACCCCCCGCAGCCGCCACCGAGGTCGCCGCCGAGCTGGCCGCCGTCCGGCCCGGACTCGTCGCCGGGTTCTCGGCGGAGCTGCCCGGCGCCCGCGCGGCCGTGCTGACCCGGCTCTGGCGGGCCCTGGCCCATGAGCCGCTGCCCTGGGTCGAGAGCCGCGACCGGTCCGCCGACGGCGTCACCCTGCGGCTGCGCGACGGACGGCGGCTGCACGGCCCCGCCTCCGACCCGTACGCGACCGGCGCCCACGCCCCCGCCGTCGACCTGGACGGCCGCCCCTACGACGACCCGGCCCGGCTGCTCGCCGCCCTCGCCGTCCCGCACGGCGACGGGTTCGCCGCCGAACTGTCACACAGCGCGGCCTCCCTGGCGCTCTCCCGGGCCGCGCAGCGGGAGCTGCCGGACGAGACCCCGACCCGGGACCGGGAGTGGGAGTGGGAACAGCGGGTCGTGGACGGGCATCCGTACCACCCCAACTGCCGGGCCCGGCCGGGTTTCTCGGTGGCCGAGCAGTTGGCGTACGCGCCCGAGCACCGTCCGCTGGTGCGGCTGGGGCTGGTGCCGGTCCCGGCGGACCGGGCGCTGGTGTCGGGCGACTGGCCGGACACCCTGCGCGCCGGAAGCCGCCTGCTGGTGCCGGTGCACCCCTGGCAAGCGGCCCATGTCCTGAAGCGCCGCCACGACGAGCGGCACCGCCACCACGACGAAAGGCACCGCAACCACGGCGAGGAGCGGAACGCCAACGAGGAGCGGGAGCGATACGACGAAGCGCGCGGAGCGCACCCGCTGATGTCCCTGCGCACCCTCGCCCTCCCCGCCGGACCCCACGTCAAGACCGCCCTCAGCGCCCGGCTGACCTCCTCCGTGCGGGACATCTCCGTCCCCTCGGTGACCTCGTCCGCGATGCTCTCGGCGTTCGCGGAGCGCCTCGCGGCCCGGACGGACGGCCTGCTGCACATCACCCGCACCCTGGGCGCGGTCACCGACGGGACGCCCGAACTGGCCGCCGTGCTGCGGGAGTCGCCGGAGGAGTACGCGGGGCCGGGCGAGCGGGTCGTGCCGGTGGCCGCGCTGCCGCTGACCGGGCTGCCGGGGTCCGCGGCCTGGCTGGCGGAGTTCGCGCGTCTGGTCCTGGCCGTGGGGCTGCGGCTGCTGGAGCTGGGGGTGGCGCTGGAGGCGCACGGGCAGAATCTGCTGGTCGTGCTCTCCCCCGCCGACGCCCCGGTCCGGCTGGTGTACCGGGATCTCGCGGACATCCGGGTCAGCCCCGCCCGGCTGACCGGGCACGGCATCGAGGTCCCGGCGCTGCCCGCCCGCATTCTGACGGACGATCAGGACACCTTGCGCCGCAAGCTGTTCGGCTCCCTGATCGCCGGAACCCTCGCGGCGACGGCGGGCTCCGGCCCCGCCCTGGGCGCCGTACTGGAGACCGCCCTCGCCGATCTCCCCCGCACCCCCGACACCCTGGCCCTGCGCGAAGGCCCCGTCCCCGCGAAGGCGTTGACGCTGATGCGACTGACCCCGGACCGGAAAGGCGACCTGTGGGCGGAGTTGCCGAATCCACTCCAGTGACCCACTCCAGTAACCCGCCTCAGCGACCCACGCCAGCGACCCGCTCCGGTTACCCACCTCAGTGAGCCGTCTCACTGACCCACCGTCATACCAGCTCTTGACCAACCGTTTTGGAGCCGGTCACCCACGCTCCATAGGATCCGCCGATGATCACAAGTAAACGGCTGGCGGCAGGCGTGGGTGTCCTGTTCGCCGCGCTGGCGGCCGGGCTCGCGTTCCCGTCCGCCACGGCGCTCGCCG
Organism: Streptomyces sp. NPDC004610; assembly: GCF_040609715.1. Lineage (NCBI taxonomy): Bacteria > Bacillati > Actinomycetota > Actinomycetes > Kitasatosporales > Streptomycetaceae > Streptomyces > Streptomyces sp. NPDC004610. The sequence goes on from NZ_JBEXLA010000040.1 coordinate 10,611, forward strand.
ACGAGACCGACCGGACCGCCGCTCCCGCGCCCCAGGTCAACCTGGTGCTGGACGTGAGCGGTTCCATGCGGGAGCGGGACATCGACGGCCAGTCCCGGATGGCCGCGGCCAAGCAGGCGTTCAACGAGGTGCTGGACGCCACCCCGGAGGATGTCCGGCTCGGCATCCGCACCCTGGGCGCGGACTATCCGGGCGACGACCAGAAGCGGGGCTGCGAGGACACCGCGCAGCTCTACCCGGTGGGCCCGCTGGACCGGACCGAGGCGAAGACGGCGGTGGCGACCCTCGCGCCCACCGGCTGGACACCGATCGGCCCCGCGCTGCTAGCCGCCGCCGACGACTTCGACACCGGCACGGACGCGGCGGGCACCAGCTCCAAGCGCATCGTGCTGATCAGCGACGGCGAGGACACCTGCGCCCCGCTGGACCCCTGCCAGGTGGCCCGGGAGATCGCCGCGAAGGGCATCGGCCTGACCATCGACACCCTGGGCCTGGTCCCGAACACCAAGATGCGCCGGCAACTCAGCTGTATCGCGGAGGCGACCGGCGGTACCTACACCTCGATCGAGCACACCGATGAGCTGACCGACCGGGTGAACCAACTGGTGGACCGGGCGGCCGACCCGGTCGTGGTGCCGGTCGCCGTGCGGGGCGCCGACCGCTGCGCCGACGCACCGGCCCTGACCTCCGGTCTCTACACCGACCGCCAGGAGTTCGGGCAGGCCCGCTGGTACCGGGTCGAGGTGGCGCCGGGCCAGGAGGTACGGGCCTCGGTGAGCGTCGCGGCGGACCGGGCGGTCGCCCCGCACTACGGGGTGCTGCTGCGGGCGGTGACGGCGTCGGGCCGGGAGATCGTCCGGGGCGAGGCGGCCGGAACGGGCCGCACGGACGTCCTCTCGACGGGCCTGCGCTACCCGAGGCCGGAGGCGGAGAACGATGACGACGGAGACGGCGAGAACGAGCCCCCGGAGGTCGTCTGCCTCCAGGTGACCCACTCCTTCTCGGCGGCCTCCGGCGTGAAGACCACCCCCGGTCTGCCGCTGGAGCTGACCGTGGACCTGGTGGACGGGCCGTCGCCCGCCGCCGATGTGGCCGCGTTCGGCCTGGGGCGCGGCTGGTGGCTGCTGGGCGCGCTGGTACTGACCGGTTTCGTCGCGGGTCTGCTGTGGGGCTGGGTGTCCCGCTGGCGGGTCGCGGTCTGGAGGACGAGCTGATGCGTATCGCACGAGCGTTGACGGGCGCCTTCCTCGCCCTGGGCCTGGCGACGGCCCCCGCGGCGGCGGACACCACCCCGCCCGCCGAGGACACCTCCGACGCCCCCACCGAGGCCGGTACGTCCTTCCGTACCGCCACCGAGCTGGACCAGGCGCAGACGGGCACGGCCGACGCCTCCGCCGGGGACTACCTCTACTGGTCCTTCCCGGCCGACTCCGGCCAGCGCCCGACCGTCACGGCGACCGTGGAACTGCCCGAGGCGCACGCCGCGCAGACCTGGCAGATCGACATCTACGACGGTCTGCGGCGCCGCCAGGCGTGCCAGTACGGGGCGCAGACCCGCACGGCGGCGGCCGGTGCGGCCTCCGTCGAGCTGGCCTGCACCCTGCGGACGGTCCGGGCCTGGTCCGAGCCCTGGGCGAACGACCCGCTGCCGGGCACGTACTACCTCCGGCTCACCGCGCCGGGCCTGCCGACCGGTGACCTGGGCCTGCCGGTCCGCACGGAGGTGCGGGTGGACGCCAGGGAGATCGGCGGCGCGGCGGCGGTGGACGGCACGCTGGCCCAGCCGCTGGTACCGGGCGTGGCGGCCACCTCGGAGCAGGACGCCGAGGGCGGCGACGACTCGACGGCGGCGGCCGTGCTGTCGGCGATCGAGCCGGAGGACGGCTGGGCGTCGGGCCGCTGGTCGGACCGCTGGGTATGGACCGCGATCGGCGGCGCGCTGGCCGCGCTGGCGGGGGTCGGCGGTTACACCCTGACCCGGGGATCGGGCCGCCCACCCCGCCCCTGACGGACCGGCGGACCAATCGGTAGACCGAGCCACAGGCCAATCGGTAGACCGAACCGCAGGCCAATCGGCAGACCGAACCGCAGACCGCACCGCGGAACCGAACCCGCAAACCGCACCGCAGACCGCAGACCGCAGAAGGCCCGCCCCACGGCGGGCCTTCTCACCCCTCCCGCAGAGCCTTCGCGAGCGCACTGTCCCCGCTCACCACCACCCGCCCCTCCCGCACCGCATCGGCGAGGCCGACCCGCCCCCGGGCGAGATCGGCACCGGTACGGGAGTCCAGCTCCAGCAGCACATCGGCGTCACCGGGCGCGCCCCCGTCCCCGTACACCGGACCGTCGCTGTGCCCCACCCGCAGATGAAAGTCCCCGTCCTCCGACCGCACATCCACGACCCCCTCCCCCAACCCCTCCCCCAACGCCCGCAGCAGGGGCAGGGCGAGCCAGTGGGCGCGGACGGCGTCGGTGGGCCGCCGGTCCCCGAGTTCCTCCTCGCCCCACTCCCCCAGCGCCTGGAGGACGGGCAGCAACCGCCGCCCGCGAGGGGTGAGTTCGTAGACGAAGGCCGCTCCGGGGGGCGGCAGCTTGCGGCGCCCGCTCAGCCCGTCCCGCTCCATGTCCCGCAGCCTCGACGCGAGGACATCCGTGCTCACGCCGGGAAGGTCCGCGTGCAGATCGGTGTAGCGGCGCGGCCCGGCCAGCAGTTCCCGGACGATCAGCAGGGTCCAGCGGTCGCCGACGGCATCGAGGGCGCGGGCCGCGGAACAGTACTGGTCGTAGCTTCGGCGTGGTGACATGCGACGCAGTCTAGACATGTTGTTGGACTTTCCAAGCTGTCACTTGGTAAAACCAAGCATCACACGTCACCGGAGGAGCGTCGCATGGAGTTCCGGCAGTCGAGCAAGCTGAGCGAGGTCTGTTACGAGATCCGCGGACCGGTGATAGAGCACGCCAACGCGCTGGAGGAGGCGGGCCACAGCGTGCTGCGCCTGAACACCGGCAATCCGGCGCTGTTCGGTTTCGAGGCGCCGGAGGAAATCGTCCAGGACATGATCCGGATGCTGCCGCAGGCGCACGGCTACACCGACTCGCGCGGCATCCTCTCGGCCCGCCGAGCGGTGGCCCAGCGCTACCAGACCCTGGGCCTGGAGGTGGACGTGGACGATGTCTTCCTCGGCAACGGCGTCTCGGAACTGGTCTCGATGGCCGTCCAGGCACTGCTGGAGGACGGCGACGAGGTCCTGATCCCGGCGCCGGACTTCCCCCTCTGGACGGCCGTCACCACCCTCGCGGGCGGCACAGCGGTCCACTACCTCTGCGACGAACAGGCCGACTGGTACCCCGACCTGGACGACATGGCGGCGAAGATCACCGACCGCACCAGAGCCGTCGTCATCATCAACCCGAACAACCCCACGGGCGCGGTGTACCCCCGGGCCGTCGTCGAGGGCATCCTCGACCTGGCCCGCCGCCACGGCCTGATGGTCTTCGCCGACGAGATCTACGACCAGATCCTCTACGACGACGCCGTGCACCACTCGGCCGCCGCGCTCGCCCCCGATCTGGTGGTCCTCACCTTCTGCGGCCTCTCCAAGACGTACCGGGTGGCGGGCTTCCGCTCGGGCTGGCTGGTCGTCACCGGCCCGCGCCAGCACGCCCGGAACTACCTGGAGGGCCTCACCATGCTGGCCTCCATGCGCCTGTGCGCGAACGCGCCCGCGCAGTACGCGATCCAGGCGGCGCTGGGCGGACGCCAGTCCATCACCGATCTCACCACCCCCGGCGGCCGGCTCCACGACCAGCGGAACGTGGCCTGGGAGAAGCTGAACGAGATCCCGGGCGTGTCCTGCGTGAAGCCCAAGGGCGCGCTGTACGCGTTCCCCCGTCTGGACCCGAAGGTCCACAAGATCCACGACGACGAACGGTTCGTCCTGGACCTGCTGCTGCGCGAGAAGATCCAGGTCGTCCAGGGCACGGGCTTCAACTGGCCCACCCCCGACCACTTCCGCATCCTGACCCTGCCGCACGCGGACGACCTGGAGGCGGCGATCGGAAGGATCGGACGGTTCCTGAGCGGGTACCGGCAGTAGCGGGCCGGACGTTCCCGACCGGCGAGGCCGACTCCTCAGAAGGTCAGCTGGTTCAGCAGCCGGTCGAAGAGGGCACGGGACAGCCCGGCGACGGCACCGCCCAGCACGACACGGAGCAGCGTCAGCCGACGGGGATGCCCCTCCGCGCCGCCCTCCTGGACGGGGGCGGCGGGGACGGGCGGCGGGACGGTCGGGACGGTCGGAGCAGGCGAGACGGACGGGACGATCGGGGCAGGCAGAGCAGGCGAGACAGACGGGACGGACGAGACGGTCGGGACGGGGACGCTCCGGGCGTCCCGGCGTACTCCCGGGTGGGACTCCATGGCTGTTGTTCCTCTCTCCTCGGCGCGGACTGCTGTCCTGTCCTCGGTCGCGTCGCGCGGGACGGGCGACCGACGCGCCCCCTGATGACCGGGAGGCACCCCCTCTGTGTACCGTGCGCCTCCGCCCCGTTCCGCGATCTCTGGACGGATCCGAACGGGCGGCGCCCGTGGCCGCCGCACCGCACCCTGGCCGGGAGCGGGGAAGGGTGCCAAGGTGGCGGGAAGCGCGGGCGAAGTCATGTCAGGGGGGACGATGCCGACCGCCGAAGAGATCGCCGCGGCTCTCCGTTTCACCGGCGAGTTCGAGCGGCTGCGAAAACGCGCGGGCAATCCGTCCTATGACGAGTTCGAGCGGCTGGTGCCCCATGTGCCGCGCAGTACGCTGCACAACGCCCTCAGCGGTACGCGGAAGAGCCTCGCGGACTGGCCGTTGTTCCGCCCGCTGCTGCACCGGTGCATCGAGCTGGCCGGGAGGAACGGCGTCACGGACGCCGGGACCGAGGCGGACTGGCTGGAGTTCTGGAAGGCGGCGACCGATGGGCGGATCATTCCGTCCCCGCTGGAATCCGCGGCGATTCGGGCGAAGTTCCGCAAGGCGGAGGAACGGGCGAGGGTACTGAGCGACGCGGGCGTCCTCAGCACCTTGCAGGCCCTCTACCCCTCCTACCCGCCCGTCGACCTCTGGGGCGTGAAGCACCCCATCTGTGTGTTCCCGGCGCCGCCCGAGCAGTGGCACGACACGGAGGCGGCGGTCGGAGCACTGCTGGACCGCCGGGTCCCGGCGGAGGACGAGTACGCCGGGGACTACGACCCGGACGGCGGCCGGGACGCCTTCCTGACCTACGTGGACCGCTATCACCGAGCGAGCGCGGAGGACCGCCGCCGCTTCTTCCCGGGTGCCGCGTACAGCCTCCGGCAGCTGAACCTGAACCCCGGGGGCGCGGTCACCATCGACTGCGCGATGGGCCGCTACTTCACCTCGCTCGCCACCTCGGAGGACCTCGACGCCGAGATGATGGAGTCACTCACGGCCGACCCGGCGCGGCCCGTGCCGCTGCGTGAACTCCCCCGGCGCTCCTGGCTGCACCGGCAGGTCGAGGATCCCGTCATCGACGGCCGTCACCGCGCCGCGGCCATCTCGCACGCCACCGTCGTCGTGACCGCCACCGGCGACGGAGGCTACGACATCCTGCTCCCGGAACGGTCCCGCGATGTCGCCACGCACGCCCACTTCAACCATGTCGCCCCGTCCGGGATCTTCGCCCCGTACGACGAGACCTCACCGTCGCCGCTCATGGAGTATTCCGTCCGGCGCAACTTCTTCCGCGAGTGGAGCGAGGAGTTGTACGCGGCGGAGGAGCATGAACACCCCCAGTACTCGGTGGTGATCCCCGACCCCGAGGACGAACCCGAGATCACCCGCCTCAAAGCCCTGCTGGACAGCGGGCGGGGCCACCTCGGTTACACCGGGGTGTCCTGCAACCTCCTCACCATGCGTCCGGAGATCTGTCTGGCCCTGATCATCGACGACCGGAACTGGTTCAGGGAGGAGAACCGGATCGCCCGCGAGATGGGCCGGACCTTCGAGTGGGGCTGGGAGTACGAGAAGAGGGTGTGGGACGGGGCGAGGGCCCCCGGGAAACCGGGCCAGCTGCGCCTGCGCCTGGACGCGGACCTCCGGCCCGCCGACGGACAGCTCCTCCGACCCAGTTTCCTCATCCCCAATGCGGCGGCGGCGATCTTCCTGGCGGTCAGAATGCTCAGGCTGCGCCGGACGGCGAGAGCCTGATGCCCCCGGGCGTGAGCAGCGCCTCGGTGAGCCCATTGATCCGCGGCACCCAGGCACTGCCGTCGCCGCCACCGCCGCGCACGAAACGGACCTCGGGATCATCGAGCCCGAGCACCCGGCGATAGAAGTCCCCCGCCGCGTCGGGATCGGCGCCCTGGTGCTGTGGCGCGCTCGGGGTGGCGGGAGTCCCGGGTGCGTGCGTCCACCCGGCGAATCCGCGCTGCTCCCAGAGCGAGACGGCGGCGCCCAGAGGATCCATGAGGGTGCTCATGGCACCCACCCCGGGAAGTTCGAAGGGCTCGACGACGAGCTGCGCCCCGGCGTCGAGCGCGGCTCGCGTACGGGCTTCGACGTCGTCCACGGCCAGATACCAGGCGATGTGCTCGGGGATGCCGGGCGGGTAGACGGGGTGGGAGAGATCACTCAGCCCGGCCACCGCATGACCGTCGTGGGCGAGAACGGCAGCGGCCCGCAGCGCCTGGGGCTCCTCGGGCCGCCAGCCCAGGGACTCGGCCAGGAGAGTCACCGTGGCCCCGACGTCATGGGTCTTGAGATCGAGCCAGCAGAACATTCCGGGGCCACGGGGGTGCATCGGTCGGCCGTCCTCTCTTCGCGGCCGTTCATCATAGGAAACCCGGTCGCGGCTACCCGCAAGGCGGGCAGCAGACCGGTGCCGGTTCGACGCAGACGGCGACGGAGTCGGTGTTGTCGGTCGGGTCGGGATCCTTCTCGTTCGCGGTGGCGGTGGCGGTGTTGTGGACGAGGCCGGTGGTCGTGGCCTTGGCGCGCAGGACGAGGGCGGCGGTGGCGCCCACGGCCAGGTCGCCCACGGTCCACTCGCCCGTGGCCGGGTCGTACGCTCCCGGACCCTCGGCGGAGAGGAAGGCGAGGCCCTCGGGGAGCCGGTCGGTGACCCGGACGCCGGTGGCCCGGTTGGGGCCGGTGTTGGCCACCGTGACGCGGTAGGTGACGGTCTGGCCGACGGTGACGGTGGTGAGGTCGGCGGCCTTGGTCAGGTTCAGGTCGGCCGCGGGCTTGACCTCGGTGACCGCCTCGTCGGAGGTGGCCGTCAGCGGCTGGGGCGTCTCGCCGAGCCGGTTCTCGTATGTCGCCGTGGCGGTGTTCCTGACGAACGATCCGGCGCTGGCCAGGTCGATGACGACCCGGTACTCGACGGTGGTGCCGCCCGGCAGGGCATCCGTGTTGGGCAGGGAGCCGCCGACCGCGCCGGAGGCGCCCGCGCCGAGATAGAAGACGACCTGGTCGGTCGCGGGGTCGTAGTGCCCCTGGTCGTCGCCCGCCCCATCCGTCAGCGCCCCGGTGTTCGGCCCGTCGACGATCCGCAGCGAACCCGGCACATACGTCGTCCCGGGCGGTACGGCATCCGTGAGAACCAGCGCGTCGGCCGCCCCGCCGCCCTCGTTCCGGGCGGTGACCCGATACGTGAGGACGTCTCCGACCTCCAGTGGCCCGGCGGGGATCGCGGTCTTGTCGAGGACGATGTACGGGGCGGTGCCGAAGAAGATGCCGTCCAGGAAGTTGCCGATCCCCCGGTTGCCGCCGGCCGCGGCGATGGAGCGGAACGCGAACCGTGTCAGCGTCTGCCCGGCCGGGACGACATACGTCCCCGTGTAGTAGCCCCAGGCGTTCTTGCCGTCGGAGAAGCGCCGCTGCTCCACCACCGCCCCGGGTGCGCCGATGTCCAGCGCCATGGTGTCCTCCCCCAGACGGCCCCGGTGGTAGAGGCGCCAGTACAGGGTGGTGCCCGGGGTGGTCGGCAGATCCTGGTAGAGGGTGGACACCTCGTTGGCGTTCAGCTCGGCGAACTGGGCCCCCTCGGCGGACGGCACCCCCAGGAAGCCCGAGCGCCACAGCTCCACCATGTGGTCGGAGGCGGTGGTGAGCCAGCCGGGGACTCTCTTCGGCGCCTGCGTCTGGGAGGAGTCGGGCAGGATCTCGAAGTCCGTCACGGCGGGCTGCTCGAAGCTGCCGTTGACGAGGGCGACGCGGAGGGGCGGGGTCGGGGTGGACATGCTTCTTCTCCTGCCAGTTGACGGAGTCGGCCACTACGTTCGGTAGCGAATCGCGGGATGACGACTCCGTACAGTGGCGCCCTGTCGGCTCCGGCCAACCCTCCACGGCGGGTTTACTGCCATGTCCCGGTCGCCGGGCGTCCCCACCGCCGCTTCCGCCCCGGGCGCCCCATCCACCCTGGCCGGAAACGCCGGTCACCCAGGGTGAATTGAACGCGGTCGGGTTGACGCCGGGCCCCCGCTCACTTCAACGCCACCTCACACCACACCGTCTTGGTGTACGGGTCGCCTCCGGCGGTTCCCCAGTGCGTGGCCAGCGCCTCCACGAGGACGAGTCCCCGCCCCGACTCGGCGCCGAGTGCCACCGGCGGAACGCATCCGGGCTCGGGGGGCCGCCGCTCGGGGCGCGCATCGGTCACCTCGATACGCAGAGTGGGGTGACCCTCCGGGTGGAGCGTGAGGTTCAGCCGGAACTCACGGCCCCGCAGGCGTCCGTGCGTGGCGGCGTTGGTGGCCAGCTCGGCGACGAGCAGGGCGGCGGTGCGGCTCGCGTCGGTGTCGGGGGGCCAGCCCCAGTCGTGCAGCTTCCCGATCGCACAGTGCCGGGCGAACCGGGCCCCGGCGGGGGTGGCGGGGAGACGGATTCCGTAGTTCATGTCACTGAGAGTGGTGGGACGTCCCTAGAGTGGCCAGTAATGGCGGCCGTACACAGCGTCACTGACCGGTTCGCAACCCGGGCCGCACCGCGCGGGAGGACGTTACACAGTGCGGCACGCGGAAGTTGACGCTCGGAGGTGTCGGAACATGGGCGAGAAGCCGGAGACAAGCGCCGTCAATGACGAGGAGTCGGTGGCGGTCCTGCGGACGGTCGGGCGGATCATCAAAATCTACCGGGAGCGGAGCGGACTCACACAGGCCGAGTTGGGGAAAGCGCTCGGGTACAGCGAGGAGCAGGTTTCGTCCGTCGAGAGAGGCAAACGCGCCCCCAGTGAGAAGTTCCTGATCAATGCCGACCGGGTGTTGGAGGCAGATGGAGTGATCGCGAGGCTACAAGAGGACGTGGAACAGGTTGGCTATCCGCTGACGCTCCGACGTCTCATGAGGTTCGAGGAGGATACGGTCGAATCCTGCGCATTCCAATCGACCGTCATCAACGGCCTGCTCCAGACGCCGGAGTACACGGAGGCTCTGTACGAGATGCGGCGTCCTCCCTACACCCAAGAAGAAAAGAGGCGGCTCGTAGCAGCGCGCCTGACTCGCCAGAAACTCTTCGATCGGCAACCCGAGCCGTTCTTCAGCTTCGTCCAGGACGAGGTCACCCTGCGCCGCCCGCTCGGCGGCAGGGCGGTGATGCGGAAGCAGTTGGAGCGTCTGCTGGAGTTGGGCGAGCGGTCCAATGTGGACATCCAGGTCATGCCAACGGATGTCGAGGAGCACGCCGGAATCGCGGCACCCATTCTGTTGATGCGGCTCAGCGGCGGATCCACCGTTGCCTTCCAGGACATGCCGTCCAGCCACATCTACATCCACCAGAAGAAGGTCCAGCCTCTGGTCATCCGCTATGGCGTCATCCGCGCCCAAGCCCTCACACCTCGTGACTCACTGATGTTCATCGAGAAACTACTGGGAGAGACCTGATGACTGACACCACACTGGACTGGTTCAAGAGCAGCTACAGCGTGAACGAGATCTCGGAATGCGTAGAGGTGGCCCTCGCGTCCCAGACGATCCACGTTCGTGACTCCAAGCGAGCAGACAGCGACCAGCTCGCGTTCGTGGCCAATAGCTGGGACCCCTTCCTCAAGATGCTGGGAGAGGCATGACAGCACTGCGGTGGTTCAAGAGCAGCTACAGCGGCGCCGATGCCCCATCCTGCGTGGAAGTCGCCCTCGCCCCCCAGACCATCCACGTCCGCGACTCCAAGCAGCACATAGACGGCGACCGGCTCACCTTCACGCAGGACCACTGGACCGCGTTCATCTCGTACGCCACCGAACGCTGACGTACACCCGGCCCCGCACCGGCACCTCACCGGGCGCGGGGCCGGGTCGTCGTACCGTCAGCAGATCCGGTAGGAGCTGATCCTGTCGTTGATCCACGACGGAACGCTGCCCCAGCGCTCCCAGGGGCCGATTCTGAACTCCAGGCCCGTGAGGTTGCCGTGCTCGTAGAAGCACAGGCTGTTCGAGGTGTTGTTGACGAGGGACGAGACGGCGTCATTGCCCACCGACAGTTGCACGGTGCGCGGCACACGGAACCACGTCCAGTTCGTGCCGTCGTAGTTGGAGTGCTGGAACAGGCACAGCTCAAGCCCGTTGCAGCGGTCGGGCGTCCCGGCGGCGGCCGGGGTGGCGGTCGCGAGACCGGCGGTGGCGGCGAGGGCGGCGGCACCGGCGAACAGGGCGACCTTGCTTCCGGCCTTGCGGAGGAGAGAAGTCATGGCCGGAACCTAACGGCGGAACCCACACCAATGGAGCACGTGGCTCCAATGCTTCCCGGATGAGCAGTGAGCTTCGCCTGAAGGTGCGTAGTCGTAACCTGAGGTCATGGGTGATCTCTTTCTCGTACGGCACGGTGAGACCGAGTGGTCGCGGAGCGGCCGGCACACCGGGCGCACGGACGTGCCGCTGACCGAGCGCGGACGCGCGGAGGCGCGGGCGCTGGTGCCGCTCATCCGGTCGCATCGGATCGGCGCGGCGTTCGTCAGCCCGTTGCAGCGGGCGCGGGAGACCGCGGAGCTGATCGGGTTGCCGGACGCGCGGACGGACGTCGATCTCATGGAGTGGGACTACGGGGCGTACGAGGGGATCACGACCGTCGAGATCCAGCGGGACCGGCCGGGGTGGTTCCTGTTCACGGACGGGGTGGAGCCGGGGCCGGTGGAGCATCCGGGCGAGACCGTGGAGCAGGTGTCGCGGCGGGCGGACCGGATGCTGGCGAAGGTGGATGCCGCGCTGGCGAACAACGAGGGGTGTGTCGTGCTCGTGGCGCACGGGCATTTTCTGCGGGTGCTGACCGCGCGGCGGCTGGGGCTGGCGCCGGAGGACGGGGCGTTGTTCCAGCTGGCGACGGGGGCGCTGGGGCGGCTGAGCCATGAGCATGGGTGGCCGGTGATCGCGGGGTGGAATGTCAGACCCGGGTCGTAGCCTTCGGAGAAGGGGCGGCTTCGGGGAGGTGGGTGGGTATGGCGCGACCGGCGACGGCGGGGCAGCGGCGGGTGATCGAGGGGGCCGATCCGGTGACGGGGCGGGTGCGGGGTACGGAGGCGCAGCTCGCGGCGCTGGTGAAGCGGGGGCTGGCGTTCCGGCATCCGAGGCCGCCGCATGAGCACTTTCTGACTCCGGCGGGGCACCGGCTGCGGGAGGCTCCGGTCGGCCTTCCTGTGCCGGAGGTTCCGGCCAAGGCTGATTCCGGGGTGTTCGCGGCCCGCGTCGGGGGTGAGGAGGAGCCGCCGGAGTCGGGGCCCGCGCGGACGCGGGAGGTGCGCAGTGCGTGGCAGGGGCTGCTGGAGCTGAGGCGGATGACGAATCCGGACGGGGCGGTGGACCGGCCGTGCGGCTGGGAGCGGAGCCATCTGGTGCAGGCGGCGGCGCTGGCGCTGGAGGCGGCGGGGCACCGACCGGCGGAGGGGGCGTCGGGTGGGTACCGGGTGCGGGCGACTCCGCAGCCGGAGGCGGTGGCCGTCCATGACAGTGACGCGGCGGCGCTGGTGGGGTACGCGGAGACGCTGGAGGGGGCGGGGTGGCAGCCGGGCGAATACACCGACCCGCGCAGCCGGAGCCGCTATCTGCTGGCCTCCCCTCGTCGGGTGTGAGGGTTGGGTGGCGTGCCAGGATCGGGGGCGATGGCGTGGGCGATGACAAGGAGTCGCGGTGAGTGAAGAGTTCTCGGTGCCGGTGAGCGTGCGCGGGTACGAGACGGATGTGCAGGGGCATCTGAATCAGGCGGTGTATCTGAGCTATGCGGAGCATGCGCGCTGGGCGCTGCTGGAGGCGGCCGGGATCCGGCAGCGGGATCTCACGGACAACGGTCTCGGGCCGGTGGTGCTGGAGACCGTCATCCGGTACCGCAGTGAGCTGCTCGCGGGTGATGAGGTGAGCGTGACCTGCGCGTTCCTCTGGGGCGAGGGCAAGACGTTCCGGGTGGTGCAGCGGATCGTGAAGGCGGACGGGACGCTCGCCGCCGAGGTGGAGGGCGTGAGCGGACTGCTCGACCTCACCGCGCGGCGGCTGGTGGCGGACCCGGGCGGCCGGTTCAAGCAGCTCGCGGCGGAGCCCGCTCTGATGGGGCTGTAGCGGATCGGCCCGTCAACTGCCGCCCGCCCTGACCACCATTCAGCAGCGGCGATTCCGTTGATTCCGTGGGTAGGCTTCGCGATGCTCCACGATCCTCGGAAAGGGCGTCATGGGTCGAGTACTGAGCTTCTACGCGGACGAACTGGCCGTGGCGTTAATCCTTGGAGTTCCGTTGTCCATCACGGTGGCGTGGCTGGTGCATCGGTTCGTCATGAGGCGAACTCCGGGGCCGAGAATTCGCCGTCTGGCGGTACTCGACGGTCTTCTGGCTGCTTCGGTTCTCCCGTTTCTCTACGCGACGCTGTCCCGGGGTTACGGCAGCGGGCGAACGCTGAGCGTCATTCCGTTCGGTGAACTCTCCACGTCGTTCGGCACCGCACAGGTGGCCTTCTCCGAAGTGACGCTGGTCAACGTCGGCGGCAACATGGCGCTGCTGTTTCTCTTCGGCGCCTTGCTCCCCGTGCGGAGCCGAAGGTGTCGCGGCCTCTGGCGCGTCGCGGCTGTCGCGGCGCTGCTGTCCCTCGGTGTCGAAGGCACACAGTACGTATGGGCGGTTGGCCGCGTGACCTCCGTGGACGATGTCCTCGTCAATGTCGCCGGAGCCCTGATCGGCGCTCTGGTGTCTCGTCCTTGGTGGTCCAGGATTCACGTTCGCCTGGAGGTCCGGCTCGACCACCATGGCAGTGTCGTGACATGACGCGGACGGCCCGCGACCCGGTTCAACGGGCCACGGACCCCTTCCTGGACGCAGGTGGGACTACGGGTAGGTCGTCGTGCCGGAGGTTCGGCGGCTGGTCAGATCTCCGCTGTCCCAGTTGCCCGTGACGCGCGCGTAGAAGTAGTAGGTGTCGGCCGCTCTGTTCGTCCAGCTCACCGTGCCACCGGAGCACGGCACTGTCTTGGTCCCATGGTTGTCATCGGTCGGAGCAGCCTCGCTGTAGAGGGTCACCTCCACGGATTGGGACGAGGTGCAGTTCGCTGACGACTGGCCGCTGGTGTTCTGGATCGCCTTGATACTGATCTTGTGGGTGCCCGTGCTTCGAGCTGTGTACGTGCGCGATTCGAAGCCGATCTGGAAATCGGCGGTCCAATCGAATGAACCAGCGAGCGGCCCGAACATCCCGCCCGCGCCGGCCGAGGCCGTCGATAAGCCGAGACTTGCCAGTATCACCGCCACAGATAACACGGTGCGGGCCATTGTCTTCATGTTTCTCCCTGGCGAGAGTGAACGTGTCGACCATGTTCCTACCCAGCGTCTTCAGCAGATCAACGGGACGGCCCAACACCTCGAACAGCGACGTGGCCGAATTCTCTTCGTTCGCTTGGCGAGCCACAGCTCTTTGCGTCGGCAAGTGGCTCTTTCAACCACCTTTCAGGCGTCCAAAAAACCTCGCCCAATTGTTCTATCCCGCCGCCGGCTGATGCCCCGCCGCCCCGCTGATCTCCTCCCCCGCCTCCATGGGGTGGGTGACGTCCTGGGCGTCCCGGCCGCCCTTGCCGAGGTGGTTGAAGACGAGGTTGAGGAGGACCGCGGCGACGCAGCCCGTCGAGATCCCGGAGTCCAGGATGATCCGCGCGGTCTCCGGGAAGGCGTGGTAGAACTCCGGCGCCGAGATCGGGATGATGCCGACGGCCAGGGAGACGGCGACGATCAGGACGTTGTTGTCCTTGTCGAGGCCCGCGCGGACCAGGGTCTGGATGCCGCTCGCGGCGACCGAACCGAAGAGGACGACCCCCGCGCCGCCCAGCACCGGGCGCGGGACGACCGCGATCAGTGACGCCGCCATCGGGCACAGGCCCATCAGCACCAGGAAGCCGCCCCCGGTGGCGACGACATACCGGCTGCGGATCTTCGTCATGGCGACCAGCCCGATGTTCTGGGCGAAGGCGCTGCACATGAAGCCGTTGAAGAGGGGGCTGATCGCGGAGCCGAGGGTGTCGGCGCGCAGCCCGGCCGCGATGGTCTTCTCATCGGCGGGGCGGTCCACGATCTCGCCGAGGGCGAGCATGTCGGCGGTGGACTCGGTCATGGAGACCACCATCACCACGCACAGCGAGATGATCGCGGCGAGCTGGAACTGCGGGGCACCGAAGTGGAACGGGGTCGGGAAACCGATGACGTCCGCGTCCGCGACCGGGCCGAAGTCGGTGACGCCGAAGGGGATCGCGATGAGGGTGCCCAGCACCAGGCCCAGCAGGACCGCGATCTGCTTGACGAAGCCCCGGGTGAAGCGGCGCAGGACGAGGACGATCACCAGGGTGATCGCGGCGAGGGTGAGGTTGGTGGCGGAGCCGTAGTCGGTGGCGGTGGGGTTCGCGCCCTGGGCCCAGCCGAAGGCGACCGGGAGCAGGGAGATGCCGATCAGGGTGATGACCGTACCGGTGACGACCGGGGGGAAGAAGCGGACCAGCTTGCTGAAGAAGGGGGCGGCGAGGAAGCCCAGCAGTCCGGCGACCATCACCGCGCCGAAGATGATGGGCAGCGCGTCGGATGTGTCGTCGGTGGTCGCGACGATCGCCGTCATGGGGGCGACCCCGGCGAAGGTGACCCCGTTGACGAAGGGCAGCCGGGCGCCGATGTTCCAGACGCCGATGGTCTGGAGGAAGGTCGCGAGACCGGCGGTGAAGAGACAGGCGCCGGTGAGGAAGGTCAGTTCGGCGGCGGAGAGCCCGATCGCGGCGCCGACGATCAGCGGCGGGGCGACGACTCCGGCGTACATGGCGGCCACATGCTGGAGGCCGGTCGTCGCCATCTTCAGGGCGGGGAGTTTCTCGTCCACGGGATGGACGGCAGGGCGGCGGGCTTGCTGGGCAGGGACTCGGTCGGCAGGCACTGCGGCTCCTCCGGTCGGTTGCACGGCACCGTTGCCGTGGGTGTCAGGGAGGTGGTGCGTGTGACGTGGTCGTGCGGGACCGGGGTGGCGATGAACGGTGAGGGGTGATTAGGGGATGGGGGGTGAGGTCCGTGCCCCGGGGCGTGCGCCGCGATGTGCGGGCACGCCCCGGAGACGGCCGCCATGGCTCCGCTCGGGTCCATGGCCACCGGCCGGGAGCCGTCCCTCCCGGCCGGAGTAATGGGGGTGATCAGCCGCGCGGGTGTGGGTGCGCGGGATGATCAGCCGCGTACGGCGATCTCGGGGATCGCGGGATGGGCGGCCTTGCCGGCGCTCCCGGTGATCTCGGCGAGGCGGCGGGCCTGTGCGCGGGTCTCGCGGGCGAGGGCGTCCTCGTCGGCGGTGAGCAGCCGGCCGTTCTCGACGATCTGGCGGCCGTCGACGAACGAGGCGGTGACCGGCGCCGCCGCGCCGAGGACCAGCGCGGTCACCGGGTCGGCGATGGAGGCGTGGGCGAGGGTGTCCAGGTTCCAGAGGACCAGGTCGGCGAGCTTGCCGGGCTCCAGCGAGCCCGTCTCGGCGGCCCGGCCGAGGACCTGGGCGCCGCCGTAGGTGCCGAGTCGCAGCGCCTGACGGGCCGTCAGGGCGCGTTGGCGGTGGGCGCCGAGGCGGTTGATGAGGAGGGCGTTGCGCAGTTCGGTGTGGAGTTCGCCGGACTCGTTGGAGGCGGTGCCGTCGACCCCGAGGCCGACCGGGACACCGGCGGCGAGCAGGTCGGGGACGCGGGCGATCCCGGCGGCGAGGCGGGCGTTGGAGGAGGGGCAGTGGGCGACGCCGGTGCGGGTGCGGGCGAAGGCGGCGATGTCGGTGTCGTTCATATGGACGCAGTGGGCCATCCACACGTCCTCGCCGAGCCAGCCGGTGGACTCGAAGTAGTCGGTCGGCCCCATGCCGAAGAGTTCATGGCAGAACTTCTCCTCCTCGACGGTCTCCGAGCCATGGGTGTGCAGCCTGACCCCGAGCCGACGGGCGAGCGCGGCGCCCTCGCGGAGCAGATCGGTGGAGACGGAGAAGGGTGAGCAGGGGGCGACGGCGATCCGGGTCATGGCGTCGAAGGCGGGGTCGTGGTGCTCGGCGACCGTGGCCTCGGTGGCGGTGAGCGCGCCGTCCAGCGTCTCGACGGCGAAGTCCGGGGGCAGCCCGCCGTCCTTCTCGCTGCGGTCCATGGAGCCCCGGGCGAGGGTGAAGCGGACGCCCATCTCGCGGGCGGCGCGGACGATGGTGCCGGAGAGGTCGCCGGAGCCGTGCGGGAAGACATAGTGGTGGTCCATGGCGGTGGTGACCCCGCCCCGGGCCATCATCGCCAGCGAGCCGCGGGCCGCCGCGCCCACCATCGGCTCGTCGATCCGCGCCCAGGTCGGATAGAGCGCCACCAGCCAGTCGAAGAGGTGGTGATCGGTCGCCAGGCCCCGGGTGATCCACTGGTAGAAGTGGTGGTGGGTGTTGATGAGACCCGGGGTGACGAGATGCCCGGAGGCGTCGATACGGCGTACGACGTTCTCCAGGCCGTCCGGCGCCCGGCCCGCCCCGAGCGACTCGATACGGTTCCCGGCGAGCACGAGGTGGCCGGTGGCGTACTCGGTGTCGTGGGCGTCGACGGTCGCGATCGCGGCGTTCTCGATCACGATGCGCTGGGCTGCTGCCATGGGGTACGTCCTGTTCAGAGGTTGGTGAGGTCGGCCGGGATCCGCGCCTCGTGGCCGTCGCGCAGGACGGTGGCCTCGATCAGGCCGTAGGGGCGGTCGGCGGCGAAGTACACCCCTCCGTCGGCGGTATCGTTCTTCAGCTCGAACGGGGCCAGGTCCACCAGGAAGTGATGCTTGTTCGGGAGGGAGAAGCGGATCTCGTCGATCTCCTCGCGGTGCTCGATGATCCGCGCCCCCATCTGGTACAGCGTCTGCTGGAGGGAGAGGCTGTAGGTCTCGGCGAACGCCTGGAGGAGATGGCGCCGGGTCTCCTGGTAGGACTCCTCCCAGTCGGGCATCGACCGGTCCTCGTCGCCGGTCCAGGCGAACCGCCAGCGGGCGGAGACATCGGTGGCGAGGATCCGGTCGTACGCCTCCGGGAGGGTCGTGTACTTGTCCTTGACGTAGCCCCAGAACTCGGAGTTGGTCGAGTTGAGGACGGTGAGGTCCTTGAGTCCCGAGATCACCTCCCAGCTGTCGCCGTCGTAGGTGATCTGGGTCAGCCGGATCTCCTGGCCGGTGCGGGCGAAGGAGTGCCCGGCCTGGTCGGGGGAGGTGGTCCCGATCCGCTCCCACCCGTACTCCTCGATCCGGACGCGGGCGCGGTGGATGGGGTCCTGGGAGGTGACGAAGTGCCGGGCGAGATGGATGCCGAACTGCTCGGCGGAGTCGATGCCGTACTCCTTGGCGAAGGCATAGACGGTGTTCTTGGTGGTGTCCGTCGGCAGGACGTTGGCGTTGGAGCCGGAGTAGTGGACCTCGGCCATGTCGCCGCTCAGCGCGATGGAGACATTGAGATCCTTGATGTGATGGGTGGCGCCGTCCCGCGTGATCCGGACGACTCGGTTCTCGGCCTTGCCGTACTGGTTCTGTCCAAGAAACGTGGGCATGGTGTCTGCTAGCTCCCTCGGTAAACGGAGTAGCCGAACGGGTTGAGCAGCAGCGGTACGTGATAGTGCTCGCCGGGGCGGACGGCGAAGGTGATCGCCACCTCCGGGAAGAACACGTCCGGGGAGTCCTTCTCCGGGAAGACCATCTCCGGGGAGTGCGCCTCCGGGGCGAGGGACTCCTGAGGGTGTGTCTCCTGAGGGTGCGTCTCCTGGGAGTGCCCCTCCGGATGGAGCACGGTACCGCTGTCCCGATTCGCGGGGGCGTCCTGCTGCGCATCGGCTCGCTGGGTCGTGAAGTACGGCTCCACCGCGAAGTCGAGCCGTACATGGGTGGTGCCCTCCGGCAGTGCCGGCAGGTCCTTGCACCGGCCGTCCGCGTCGGTCATGGAGCCGCCGAGTGCCTGCCAGTCCGCGTCCCGGCCGGTGCGGGCTTCGAGGCGGACGGCGACACCGCGGGCGGGGCGGCCGACGCTGGTGTCCAGGATGTGGGTGGACACCGAGGCGGTGGTACGGGTGCTCATGGGGATCAGTCCTCTTCCTCTTCCGCTTCCAGAAGACGGGCGAGTCGGATGCGGTTGATCTTCCCCAGTTCGGTGCGGACGATCTCCCGCTCCCGCTCCGGCGCGTTGCCGATCCGCTCGCGGAGCGCGTCCCGCATCTCCTCGCCGGTGCGGCCGGTGGCGCAGATCAGAAAGACATGGCCGAACCGCTCCTGGTAGGCCAGATTGAGGTCGAGCAGTTCCGCCCTGAGCGTCTCGGCGGCCCCGGCCATCCCGGACTGCTCCCGGGCCGAGGTGGGGTCACCGGGCCGGGGGCGGCCGATCGGGGGATGCCCGGCCATCGCCTCGCCGAGATCGTCGGCGGTGAGCGCGGCCATGGCGGTGTCGCTGGCGGCGTACAGGTCCCCGGGGGTGGTGGCGGGCCGGGCGGCGAGGAGCCGCTCGACCCATGCCGTGGCGGCGCAGACCTCGTGCAGCGCGGTGCGCGCGGCGGGTTCCTCAAGGGCGTTGAACCGGGACAGGCCCGGCGTGGAGGTGGTCGTCACGGGAGGGCCTCCGTGGCCTGGTGCTGAACGGGCTGCGCATAGCTAACGCCCTCAGCAACACGGCGTCAACAGTTTGTTGAAAATTCCGGGTAACAACGGGGGACAACGGGAACCGCCGCTCCGCGGACTCGCGCAGCGGCGGCATGGAACCGGGCGAAACTCCAGGTCAGGAGGGATATGCAGACCCCTCGCCGGTCAGCTCTCGCGCTCCCGGTTGAGGTAGTTGTAGACGGTGAAGCGGCTGACCCCGAGGGCGACGGCGACGGTCTCCACCCCGTGCCGCACGGAGAAGGCGCCGCGCGCCTCCAGCGCCCGGACGATCTCCTGCTTGGTCTTCCTGTCCAGGTCGGCGAGGGGTTTGCCGTGGCCGCGCTCCATGGCGGCGAGGATGTGATCGAGCGAGTCGGCGAGCTGCGGCAGCCGTACGGCGACGGCGTCGGCGCCCGCCCAGGCGAGCACCACATCGTCCGGACCGGCCTCCTCGGGCGGCACCATGGCCCCGCCCATCGCGTCGACCAGCGGCTTGACCGCGGCGATAAAGGCATCGTGACCGGTCACCTATCGCCCTCCCCCACCACATTGACCTGGAGCGAGACCCGGGTGGCCCCCGCCTCCAGCGTCCGCCGCAGCAGCGCGTCCAGCGCGGCGAGCACGGCGTCGGCGCCGCCCTCCGCCGTATTGCCGAAGGGCCCCACGTCCACGGCGTCCAACTCGGCCGCCTCGATCACGTCCCGGGCCACCAGCGCGTGCGCGGGGGCCTGGTCGAGATCGAAGGGCTCGGTCGTGAACTCGACTCGCAATCGCACTGTGCCCCCATGAAGCCGTTCTTCCGTCCCAGCGGTGGTGTGCGGCGGCGGGGCGTTGGCGTACCCCGGCCGCTTCTGCACGACCTTAACGGACTCCCCTGCCACGATCGGCGGAGAACCGGGGGGCGGCTGGCGCCCCCCGTAAGGGATCACCGGCCGCGCTGTTCCGTGGCCTCTCGGATGATCAGCGCCGGGAAGTTGCCGAACTGATCCTCGGGTGCGCCGACCTGGAGAGCGATCCGGAACGTCGGAGCGCGATTCTCGAACTCCCCGAGGCCATCGGCATTCTCGACGAGGAGTGATCCCGGGGATCTTCCGCGCATCAGGCGGAACGGGACGGCTCCGGGCGCGGTGTCGGTGGCGTAGGGCAGAGTGGACGACGGCAGACGACACACCGACGCGAAGGGCACACCGATGGATCTGGTGCTGCTGCCGGAGGTGGGCGTCGCCACCGTCCGGCTCGGGATGCGGGTGGACGCGGCGGTCGAGGCGGCGCGGGCGCTCGGCTTCGACCCGACCGGCCCGGACCGCGACGCGGCACCGGGCCAGGTCTTCTGCGCACACCCCGCGTCCGGGGCGGACCTCACCCTCAGTTTCACCAAGGGCGCCCTGACCGACATCCACGTCTCCCGCTTCCGGAGCGAAGACGCGGACGTCCATGTCGTCCTCGACGGCCTCGACATCTTCCGCACGCCGAGCGACGAACTGCTGGAGAGGCTGCGGGAGCGGGGCCACCGGGTGGAGCAGAACGACCACGGCGTGGACACCCTGCCGGACCTGAAGGTGATCCTCTCCAACGAGAGCAGCTTCGACCACCCGGTGGACGGGGACGGCGATCCCCTCCACTTCGACTACGCCCTGGTCACCTCGGTCCTCTTCCACGGGCCCCGCGCCGACTGAACGGGACGACGACGGGCGGGGCGTCGGCCTCCGGCCGAAGGGCGCCCCCGTGAAGCCGGGAAGCGCTCACCCGTCCTGGCCACGGCGCCGGACGGCGAGCCGCACCGGCAGCCGGGCCGGTGCGTTGACGAACGCCGACGCCACCGGCTCGATGTCCTCCGGCGGCTCCGCGAGGGTGATGGTGAACCGCTCGTAGAGCGCGGGCAGCGCGACCGCCCCCTCCAGCCGGGCCAGCGGAGCGCCCAGACAGTGGTGCGGGCCGTGGCCGAACGCCCGGTGCTGATGGGCGTTGGACCGCTCGGGTGCGAAGGTGTGCGGGTCGCTGAAGACCTCGTCGTCTCGGCTGATCGCCGCGAGATGGCACAGGATGGGATCCCCGGCGCGCAGGGTGACGCCCGCCACGGTCATCTCCCGCTCCGGGTACAGGAACATGCTCATGGGCGCGGGCGGATCGAGCCGCAGCGACTCCTCCACGACCCCCCGCCAGACTTCCGGGCCGCCGCCGTCCGCCAGGACCTCCGCCAGCCGCTCCGGGTGCTCGGCCAGCCGCCGGATGACATTGCAGATCAGGTCCTGGGTGGTCTCATGCCCCGCGAGCAGGACGAGGAACAGGGTGCCCGCCAGCTCCTCCTGGGACATGTTGCCCTTGTCGAACTCGGTGATCAGGGCCGTCGTGAGATCGGGGCCGGGCCGCTCCCGCTTCTCGGCGATCAGCTGCGCCATGGCGCCGAAGATGCTCGCCTCGGCGGCCAGCCGCTCCGCCGGGGGCGTTCGGCCGCTCATCAACAGCGCGGTGTCGACCGCGAGTTGGCGCCGGGCGTCGGTGTCCTCCACCCCGTACAGCTCGCAGATCACGATCACCGGGATCTCGAAGGCGAAGGTGGTCCGCAGATCCACCACCGTCTCGGGCCCCGACGCGGCCAGCGCGTCGAGCCGCTCGGCGACGATCTCCTCGATGCGCCCCCGCAGGGCCTCGACCCGGCGGGTGGTGAAGGCGGCCTGGACCGGCTTGCGGAGCCGGGCGTGATCGAGGCCGTCCATGATGAGCATGGTCGGGGTGACCAGGAGCTGGAGCATCGGCCAGCTGTCCGGCACCTCCCCGTTCTGGTAGGCACGCCAGTGGGCGGGGCTCTTGCGCAGGTCGGGGTGGGTGGTCAGCAGGTCGTAGACCTCCCGCCGGGTCACCGCCCAGGCCCGCACCCCGTCGGTGAGTTCCACGGGCACCAGCGGTCCGAGTGCCTGGAGGGTGCGGCCCTCGGCCTCGAAGTCCTGTCCCAGCGGGTCGATGCGGTACAGGGGGCGGTCGAGCCCCCACTCGTCGGGCGGGGATATCTCCCCGGTGGGTCCGGCAGCGGTTGTCTCGGTCACGGCGCCTCCGAAAGCGGTCGGGGACGGGGGGTGGACGGCATGCCGTCGGGCATGCTGTGACGCATTCTCGGTAAAGGAACGACCAAGACCACCCCATGCGGGGCGGGTTGCCCGATCGCTTCTGGCTTGCTGCCCGAAAGGGCGACGCTCCGGGCGGCTGCTCCACACTCCGCCCAGGATGAGGGGCGGATGCCGGAGTGGGGCTCGGGGCGGGCGGGGACGGGGTGTCCTGGCGGATCACCTGATGCGGGCGGATGTCATCGCCGCGCCTTTGCTGGGCCAAGGTCGCGCGGGGTACCCCCGCCATCCAGCGAGCCGGCCGGGCTCACGCCCTCCTCTGAGCGACAGCCTGCGTGATCGCCAGCGCGGTCACCAGCAGCCCTGAGGCAAGGGCGAGCAGCCCGCCTGCCGGCGCCACGACGGACGCCGGGTCCGGTGCGTTCTGGAGGCGGCCCAGGAGGAGGTTGACCGGGGAGACGCCCTTGCCCAGCAGCACGGCCAGCAGGAGGGTCAGCGCCACGGCCAGCGCGTAGCCCTGACGCCGGAACACCAGCCGTGAGCAGACCAGCCCGATCGCCATGCCGGTGACAGCGCACACGAGTTGCGCCAGGGTCCCCAGCAGCAGGTCCGCCGGGCCGGGTGCGTGGGTGCCCAGCAGGAGCGGCAGCACCAGACCGGCGGGCGTGAACAGCAGACACCACACCCCGGCCGTCACGACCGTCGCGAGCAGTACGCGTGGGTGACCTCCGGCGCTGACGGTGACGATCGAGCGGTGCGGCCGGTCCTCAAGTCCGATCAGCGCCATGGTCAGCCAGACCGAGCACGGCAGCATGACCCCGGCCACCGCCGCGTAGGTCGCGGTGAGCGGACCGGTGTCGCTGCTGGTCAGCACGGTCACCAGCCCCAGGAACAGGAGCAGCGGGGCGAGGTAGCGCTGGGAGAGGAGCAGGGTCGTGCAGAGGTAGCGGACGAGGGCGATCACCGGGAGGTCCGCCTTGCGTCGGCCTGAGGGTTCGGCAGTTCCTCGTCCCCGGGCTCGGACCCGGGTTCGGGTTCGGGCTCGGGCTCGGGCCAGGTCAATCCCGCCACCGACCACCCCTGCCGCAGCGCCCTCAGCAGGACGGCGTCCGACCGGTCCCCCGTCACCCGGAGCACCACACCCCCGTCGCGCCGCGCGGCGTCCACCACGCCCGGCAGCCCCGGCCAGTCCACCTCCGCCGGGGTGGCGCCCGTGCGCGGGACGGTCAGCAGCACCTCGGCCATCGGGGCGCGGCTTCCGGGGGAACGGTCGTCGCCGGGTCGTCGGGTGACCCGGCCCCCGGCGAGGGCGTAGACGCCGTCGGCGCGCGTGTCCACCGTCGCCTCGCGGTGGTCGGTGAAGACCACCGAGCCGCCCTGCGCCGCCACTTCCCCGATCAGCTCGGCGAGGACGCCGTGCGCCGAGGTGTCGAGGCCCGACCAGGGTTCGTCGAGGACCAGCAGATCGGGCATGACCAGGAGGGCCTGGGCCAGCGCCACTTTCTGCGCATTGCCTTTGGAGAGCGTGCGCAGCTCCGCGTTCTGGCCGCCCACCAGGGAGAACCGGTCCAGGAGGTGGCGTCCCCGGGCAGCGGCGGCGGAGGTGGAGAGACCTCGGATACGGCCCAGGTGGACCAGGTAGGACAGCGCCGATATGCGGTCCTGCGCGGTGAAGCGGTCCGGTACGTAGCCGATGACCGGCGGCCGGCCCGACACCCTTCCGATGGTGGGCCGGGTCAGTCCGGCGAGGATTCTCAGCAGGGTCGACTTGCCCGAGCCGTTGCCGCCCACCACCGCGAGCACCTCACCGGCCGGGACGCGCAGATCCACGTCCCTGAGGACCCACCGCCCTCCCCCGTACCCATACCCGTACCGCTTGCCGACCGCCTCACAGCGCAACAAACCGACTCCTCGATGTGGCCGCACGTCTGTCTACCCGCCCGGTGCCGCCATGTCCACCGCCGCCGGGGATGCCATGACGACCCCTTGACAACCCTCCCCACCCCCCGGCACTCTTCCATTAAGCAGAAAGCAACTTCCACCATACGGAAATCACGGAACTCACCGACACCATACGCACGGAAGGGAGCGCGGCCCCGATGGGATTCGCAGACCAGCGCTTCAACGTCAACCTGTCGATCCTCTTCACCGAACTCCCGCTCCTGGAGCGCCCCGCCGCAGCCGCCGCGGCCGGTTTCTCCGCGGTCGAGCTGTGGTGGCCCTGGGTCGGCTCCCCCACCCCCGCCCGCCCGGAACTCGACGCGCTCAAGGGCGCGATCGAGGACGCCGGGGTGCGGCTCACCGGGCTGAACTTCTACGCCGGGCAGCTCCCCGGACCCGACCGGGGCGCGCTGTCCGTCCCGGGCGAGGAGTCGGCAAGGTTCCGGGCGAATGTGGAGGTGGCCGCCGAGTTCGCCGGCTCCCTCGGCTGTACGGCGCTCAACGCCCTGTACGGGAACCGGGTGGACGGCGTCGACCCCGCCGCGCAGGACGCCCTGGCGCTGGAGAACCTCGCCCTGGCCGCACGGGCCGCCGACCGGATCGGCGCGACGCTGCTGATCGAGGCGCTGAACCAGCCCGAGTCCCCGAGGTACCCACTGGTCTCCGCACCGGCCGCCGTCGCCGTCGTCGACCGGGTCAACGAGGCCACCGGGCTGGACAACGCGCGGTTCCTGATGGATCTGTACCACCTGTCGATGAACGGGGAGGACCTCCCCCGGGTGATCGCCGCCTACGCCGACCGGACCGGGCATGTGCAGATCGCCGACAACCCCGGGAGAGGGGCGCCCGGCACGGGGACGCTGCCGCTGGAGGAGCTGCTCGATCAGCTCGCCAAGGCGGGGTACGACGGCTGGGTCGGGCTGGAGTACAAGTCCGCCGGGGGCGGGGCCACCGCGTTCGACTGGCTGCCCGTCGCCGCACGCGCGGCGCGCTGAGCCGCATCCACACCGTTCAGATCAGAGAGGTTTCCCCACCATGAGCAGTCTTCCCAAGGTCGCCTGGATCGGGCTCGGCATCATGGGATCGCCGATGTCCGAGAACCTGATCAAGGCCGGGTACGAGGTCACCGGGTACACCCTGGAGCGGCAGAAGCTGGAGCGGCTCGCGGCGGCCGGGGGAACCGCCGCCACCTCGCTCGCCGAGGCCGTACGGGACGCGGATGTCGTCATCACCATGGTGCCCGCCTCCCCCCATGTCGAGGCCATCGCCTACGGCCCGGACGGCATCCTGGAGAACGCCCGCCCCGGCACCCTGCTGATCGACATGTCCTCCATCACCCCGCAGACCTCCATGGATCTCGCCGCCGCCGCGAAGACGAAGGGCATACGGGTGCTGGACGCGCCGGTGTCCGGCGGCGAGGCGGGGGCCGTCGAGGCCGTGCTGTCCATCATGGTCGGCGGCGACCGGGCCGACTTCGACACCGCCAAGCCGATCTTCGACGCGCTCGGCCGGACCATCGTGCTGTGCGGGCCGCACGGCTCCGGTCAGACCGTGAAGGCCGCCAACCAGCTGATCGTCGCCGTGAACATCCAGGCGTGCGCCGAGGCCGTGGTCTTCCTGGAGAAGTCCGGCGTCGACCTCGGGGCCGCGCTGAACGTGCTGGGCGGCGGGCTCGCCGGGTCGACCGTGCTGGCCCGCAAGAAGGAGAACTTCCTCCACCGCGACTTCAAGCCCGGCTTCCGGATCGATCTGCACCACAAGGACCTGGGCATCGTCACCGACGCCGCCCGCACGGTCGGTGCCGCCCTCCCCGTCGGTGCGGTGGTGGCCCAGCTGGTGGGCTCACTGCGCGCCCAGGGCGACGGCGGGCTCGACCACTCGGCGCTGCTGCGGTCGGTCGAGCGGCTGTCCGGCGATCAGGTCTGATCCCGAGCATGACCTCCGGTCCGATCCGCCGGGCCCCATGACTCCGGGCGGTGCCGGTGCTGACAACTGTCCTGTCGCGCCCAAGCACCGGCACCGCCCGGGATCCACTCCACTCCCGGCGCCGATGTCAGCGCGGGAATCGGCATCAGACCATCCATACGTCCGCCAGGGCCGACGACCCGGATGAGGGGTGGTCACCGGCCCGGCGGACCCGGCGAGGACCGCGGCGGCGTGCGAGCCAGTGCGGTGGTGAAGGCCCCGCAGTGCCCTTCTCGACCTGAGGGAAGAGCTGCGGAGCCGTCGCCGCCGCCGCGGTCCCCCGCCTCACCGGCGTCACCGGTTCAGCGACCTCCCGGCCTCACCCCGCCTCACCGGCGCCGCCCCACCCCTCAGCCCTCCAACCGCGCCTCCAGGATCGAGAAGGGGTTGTACGACGGCCCCGGGATCAGCCGCGTCTCGGTGAACCCGGCGGCCCCCAGCAGCCGCCCGTACTCGGCCCGGCTGCGTTCGCGGCCCGTGCCCACCCCCAGCATCGCCAGGTCGTTGAACTTGGCCGGGTGGGACGCGTCGGTGTCCGGCAGCACCGCCTCCACCACGACCAGATGCGCCCGGGGACGCGCGGCCTTGGCGATGGTGCCCAGCAGGGTCGCGCACTGGTCGTCGTCCCAGTCGTGGAGCACCGTCGACAGGATGTAGACATCCGCGGCCGGGACCTCCTCGAAGAAGTTCCCGCCCACCGCCTCGACCCGGTCGGCCAGTCCGAGCGCCGCCAGCCGCGCGGTCGCCGGGGCCACCGCCGCGGGGACGTCCAGCACGATGCCCCGGCGCCGCGGAGCGCCCCGGCGTCCCTGGTCGGGGCGGTCGAGGAGACCGGCGAGGACCGTGCCGTCGGCGCCGCCGATGTCCGCGACGATCTCACCCGGCGGCAGCGCGTAGCCCGCCAGCACATCCACCTTGATGGACAGGGCGACATCGCTCATCGCGCCGATCAGGCTCGTCAGGTGCTCGGGGTGGGCGTCCAGCCAGGCGCCGATGGTCTGCCCGAAGTGGGCCTGGAAGGCGGGTTCGCCGGTCCGGACGGTGGTCACCAGATCGCTGAACGGGTGGTAGTGGGTGTCCATCCAGAACCTGGCCAGCGCACGGACCGACCCGGGCCCGTCGGCCAGGGTCGCGCCCAACGGGGTCAGCGCGAACACCTGGGCGTCGTCGTACGCCACCACGTCCAGCGCCGAGAGGAAGCGCAGCAGACGGGTGAGGGCGTCGGGGTCGGTGCCGGTGGCGGCGGCGAGGTCGGCGACCGGGAGCGGGCCGTCCAGCAGGGCGTTGGCCAGCCCGAGTTCACCGAAGGCGTGCAGGGCCTGGGACTGCTGGAATCCGGCGAGCAGCTCCGCCATGTGCTGGGTGTCGGCCACGGTCGGCCGGGGCCGGCGCCGGGTGGTGGGGACGTCGACGGTCATACGGCACTCCTCGGGTGGGCGGGGGCGGACGGGTGGGCCGGGAGGGGGTCGTCGAACCGGTGCCAGTAGGAGGACCGGCCGGCGTCCGGGCGGCGGTGCAGGGGGTCGCGGACCAGCCGGGCGACGACTCCGAGCGGGACGAAGACCAGCGCGTAGAGCACGAACAGGGCGGCGGTCACGGCGGCATCGCGGAGCAGGGTCATGGGAGGGTGAGGCCCCTTTCACGGAGGTCATGGGGGTCACGGGCGTGCCACGGGCGCCAGGGGCGTCACGGGGATCGCCGGTCAGTCGAGGGGGATCTCCGCCCGCCAGTCGCCGTCCTCGCTCCAGCGGGGCTGCTCGGCGCGGTCGAGGAGGTGGTCGCCGAGGGCCAGCAGATCGATATGGGTGCGCATGAAGCAGCGGTAGGCGTCGGCGGGGCTCGCCACGATGGGTTCGCCGCGCACATTGAACGAGGTGTTGACCAGCACCGAGCAGCCGGTGAGGTCCCGGAAGTCGCCCAGCAGCCGGTGCAGTACGGGATCGCGTTCCTTGTCGACGGTCTGGATCCGCGCGGAGTGGTCGACATGGGTGACGGCCGGGATGGCGCTGGAGACCGAGCGCAGCCGCTCCCCCACCGTCATCGCCCCCGCCCCGCCCCCACCGGCCACGGGACCGCCGGACGCAGGACCGTCACCGGCCCCCGCCCCGCCCTCCGCCCCGCCGCCCCCGGTCCGCTGCCGCTCGGCGATCCGGCCGACGATCAGCATGTACGGGCTGGGCTGGCGCAGATCGAAGTACTGCTCGGCGTCCTCGGCCGGCACGATCGGGGCGAACGGGCGGAACGACTCCCGGAACTTGATCTTGAGGTTCATGGTGGACTGCATGTCCGGGCTGCGGGCGTCGCCGAGGATCGACCGGGAGCCCAGGGCGCGCGGCCCGAACTCCATCCGCCCGGAGAACCAGCCCACCACCTTCCCGTCGGCCAGTTCCTGGGCGACCGCCCGGGTCAGCTCCGGGCCGCGCAGGGTGCGGTACGGGTAGCGGTGCTCGTCCAGGAAGCGGCGGATCGCGGCGTCGTCGTAGCCGGGTCCCAGGCGGGCGCCCTTCATGGCGTCGCCGCCGTGCGGCACATGGGCGCGGGAGCCTTCGTGGCGGGCGGCGAGCAGGGCCGCGCCGAGCGCTCCCCCGGCGTCCCCGGCGGCGGGCTGCACCCACACCTCGTCGAACAGTCCGCGCTCCACGATCCGGCCGTTGGCCACGCAGTTGAGGGCGACGCCCCCGGCCAGGCAGAGCCGGGACTCACCGGTCCAGGCGCGGGCGGTGGCGGCCAGTTTCAGCATGATCTCCTCGGTGACCGCCTGCACCGAGGCCGCGAGATCGAACTCCCGCTCGGTCAGCGGGCCCTCGGGCAGCCGCCGGGGGCCGCCGAACAGTTCCTCGAAGGCGCGGCCGGTCATGACCTGGCCGTGGAGGAACGCGAAGCGGTCGGTGTGCAGCCGGAAGGAGCCGTCGGCACGGATGTCGACCAGCTTCTCCTTGATCAGGGCCGCGTACCGGGGGCGCCCGTAGGGGGCGAGGCCCATCAGCTTGTACTCGCCGGAGTCGACCTTGAAGCCGCAGAAGTAGGTGAAGGCGGAGTAGAGCAGCCCGAGGGAGTGCGGGAAGCGGAGTTCGGCGACCGGCCGCACCTGGTCACCGGTGCCGTGCCAGATGGAGGTGGTCGTCCACTCGCCGACCCCGTCGACGGTGAGCACCGCGGCCGACTCGTACGGACTCGGCAGGAACGCGGAGGCGGCATGGGTCTCGTGGTGGCCGTAGCTGACGACCGGCGGGGGCGTGCCCTGCCCGAGGTCCGCGAGGCGCCGGGCGACCGTGCTCTCGGTGCGGGCCTTCCAGGCCAGCCACTGCGGCAGGACGTCCCGGAAGGACCGCCAGCCTCGGGGGGCGGTGGCGGCGTAGGTGCCGAGCACCCGGCGGAACTTCAGCGCGGGGCGTTCGTAGTAGGCGACCGTGTCGAGGTCCCGGAGGGTGGCTCCGGCCTCGCCGAGACAGTAGGTCACGGCGTGCTGGGGGAACGCGGGGTCGTGACGGCGTCGGCTGAATCGTTCCTCCTGCGCCGCGGCGATGATGTCACCACCGCGCACCAGGGCGGCGGCGCTGTCGTGGTAGTAGGCGGAGATGCCGAGAACGGTGGGAGCCACTGCGGAGGTCGTGGAAGTCGTGGAGGTGGTGGGGGTCGTGGGGGTCATCGGGGGTCAGCCCCTTCCGGCGGGGAGGGAACGCTCGGCGGCGCCGCGCCCTCGGAGGCGGGCGTAGAGGGCGGAGCCGAGCGTGCGGGGGGAGTTCAGCGAGCGGTAGCCGATCCGGATCCGGCGCCAGATCGCCGGGTCGCCGCCGGGCCCGAGGACCCCGGGGACCTGCGCCATGAAGGCGTCCACGGCCTCGGCGGCCCAGGCGGAGTGCCCGGTGGCCACGTTGTCGATGGTGTTGTGCAGATCCACGAACTGGGTGCTGAAGCCGTACTTCTCCAGGCCGACGCGGGCCGTGCGATAGCTGCCGCCCACGCCGGACAGCTCCATCGCCAGATTGAGTCCGAGGATCTCCGGCTGGAAGGTGCGCGGGAAGCGGGAGACGCTCAGCCAGAAGACCGGCAGGGCGAACGACTCGTCATGGAAGCCGGGCCACTCGGCGAAGGCGGCGGAGGCGGTCGGCGGCAGTTCGTGCCCCATCTCGCCCAGCAGCCGACGATAGATCCGGGGGTGGTTCAACTCCCGTTCCCCATTGCCCAGTTCGTCCCAGTAGGTCCGGAAGAGCAGATGACCGACCGGGGACGAGGCCAGCCGGTAGTCGGTGAACCCCTGGAGCCAGGCCCCGTCGATCATGATGAGCGGCGCCAGTTGCAGCGTGGACGAGATCAGCTGCTCTCTGGTGGGTACGGGGGTGTCGCCGCCGTCGGCCGCACCGTCGCCGATCTCCGCGCCGAACTCCACCCCGAACTCCGCGCCGTGCCGGTCGTGTTCGGCCAGCAGCCAGGGCGACAGACCCCGCTCGGGATCCCAGCGGGCGGGGAGCTGATGGGGCGCCGCGTCGAGCCGGAACCCGCTGCGGATCAGCCAGCGCCGGGCGTAGTCATGGGCGTAGCGGCGGATCGCGGGCGAGTCCTCCCGGGTCAGCAGCCGCCGGTAGGCGTCCCGGGTGGACCCGGGCCCGGCCGACTCCGGAGGCCGCTGCGGGGCGGTCTCCCCGGGCTCCGGCCCGGCGGTCCGCCGGAACCAGGTGCGCTGTACGTCGTGCAGTGCGCGCCGGTCGGCGGTGGGGGTGCCGTCGGCCGGGAGCTGGGCGATCCAGCGGCGGATCGCGGCGACCTCGTCCTCGGTGAAGACCCGGAACATCGGGCCCGTCTCGGAGATCAGCCCCCGGATCAGCGGACTGCGGTCGGGGTTCCCGGGCCGGACCAGGGGGCTGGCGGCCAGGGCGTCCAGGAAGGGGGCGGGGCCCGCCTCGATATCGGCGAACCACTCGGCGAGCGGGCGCCCGTCGAGCCGGTACCGCCCGTGATAGACGGCGGCCTGCCGCGCCCGGCCGAACAGCAGCCGCCAGATGTCGTAGTCGGGGTGATGGGCGAGGACCGCCTCCCGTAACAGCGCCTCGCACCAGCGGCGGTACTCGCGGGCAGCGCGGCGGAAGCCGTGCCGGAGGCGGTCGGGGGCGGTGGGGCGGTCGGGGGGCGGGGGCGCTCCGGGTCCGAGTGGCGGTCCGGGTTCGGGTTCCTCCGGTGCCAGGCACAGGCCGGCCGCGGTCAGGGACCGTTCCAGTGCGCTCGGGCCCTGTCCCGTGCGGGTCGAGCCCAGGTCGATGTCCCGGGCGGTCATCGGGCCGAGGGCGGTCTCGGGGAGCACGGCGAGCGGGGGCGGGGTGCCCACCGCGCGCAGGAACAGATCCGCGCCGAGGATCTCCGCGAAGTACCGGTCGGGCTGCCTGCTCATGGCGAGCAGCAGGGCCGGGAGCCGGAAACTGACGTTCTGAATCAGGTCGTTGGAGGTGAGTCCCACCCCGTCGGTGTCCAGCGGGAGCCGGTGGTGGGCCAGGGCGGCACGGTAGGCGCTGCCCCGGTCGGCGCCCGGGTAGCCGACGCCGAGGTCACCGGCGTACAGGGCGAGGATCTCCAGGGCGAGGCCGGTGTCGCCGTTGGCGGCGCTGGACATCCACTGGAGCCAGGAACCGGCGGACAGCGCGAGCGGGGCGGAGTTGAGGAGCAGGCAGCGCACCACCGGCTCCGTGGCGGCCTTCGCCCCGAGTTCCGTACGGAACCGTGCGGTCTGCTCGGCGCCCCAGCGGCGGGCCTCGTCGGCGAGTTCCCCGGCACCGGCCGTGCCGGGGTCCTCGTCGGGGACGGGGGTGTCCAGGGGGGTGAGGGGCAGGGCGCCCTCCGGGTCGAGGGCGCGGAGGTAGAGGAGTCGGTCCGCCGTCGCGGTGTCGGGGGTCGGCGTCACGGTGGTCCTTTCCGGCTCGGGGCAGGATCAGAACGCGGGGTGGCCAGAACATGGGCCAAGACGTGGGCCAGAACGTGGGGTGGCCACATCATGGGTGATCACATCACGGGTGATCAGAACATGGGTGATCAGAACATGGGGTAGATGGACCCGTCGTTCTTGCGCCTGCGGCGCCGACGGAAGAAATCGAGGAGTTTGCGGATCACGGGGTTCTCTCCTTCTCTCCGATTCCGAAAGCGGCGCACAGCGATGTGGTGACCAGACCGTTCCCCCGGTCATTGAGGTGCACGGGGTCCACGAACAGCCAGCTGTCCCGGTCCGGGTGGGACCCGAGGGCCGAACTGAGATCGAGGAAATCGACGCCGCGTTCCCGGCAGATCCGCGCGGTCTCGTCCGCGTACCGCTCATGGGCCTCCGCGGTGAGCGAGGTGCGGAATCCGGCCCACATCGTGGACCAGAGGGAACCGTCCTCGGCGAGCAGGACGCTCTCCTCGACGGAGGGTATCTTCCCGGTCCAGGGCAGGGTGGGCTGGAGCGCGAACCGCACCCGCGCGCCGGTCGGGGCCAGCAGTTCCAGCAGCCGGTCCAGATCCCTGCGCAGGGCACCGGCGGCGGTGGAGATCCGCTGGTCGAGGGGCGGTTCGGGCGGTACGGGCGGCCCGGACCGGGACAGCAGCCGGCGCAGCCCGGAGCGCGGACGGGAGACGGTGGCGACGGAGGTGCGCCGGACGGCGACCCCGCTCAACTCTCCGTAGAATTCTCCGGAGAAGAAGAACTGGCCATATCCCCGGTCGGCGCCGGGTAGCGCGGAGACGACGAGATTGTTGAGCCCGGAGAAGATCAGCACATCCTGGATCTGGGGCAGTTGATGCCGGTGCAGGAGGAAGAGCAGGACTTCCTGGGTGGAATTGAAGGCGGGGGCCGCGAGATTGAGCCAGGGAGTGCCGGATTCCCGGCTGAGGAGGGAGGCGAGGGTGGTGCGATCCGATCCGGCGCCGAATCCGAAGGCCGAGGAACCGCCCATCAGCAGACTCACCGGGCCCTCGGGGAGATGGTCGCCGAGTGACTGGGGCTCGCCCCGCTCGCCGTGGGAGAGACGGAATCCCCGGGAATCGGTGGTGAGGACCGGTGAGTGGTGGTCCGGCTGGTTGAAGTACATGACATAGGGCTGCCAGTGCACCCCGCTCATGGCGAATTTCTCGTACTGCGCCAATTGCGGGGCCAGGGCCGCGGGGGAATCCATGTCACCTCTCACGGGCAGGCGTGGGTGGGGGTGGGTGAGGGGGTGAGTGAGGGAGGGGAGTGAGGGGGTGCGGGGGTGAGGTAGGGGGTGAGGCAGGGGGTGATCAGGCGACCGGGGCGGGCACGGTCGGCCGGGTGGTGGTG
The DNA here is from genome assembly GCF_040609715.1 of Streptomyces sp. NPDC004610. NCBI lineage: Bacteria > Bacillati > Actinomycetota > Actinomycetes > Kitasatosporales > Streptomycetaceae > Streptomyces > Streptomyces sp. NPDC004610. The sequence continues at coordinate 43,939 of NZ_JBEXLA010000040.1, forward strand.
GCCCGTGCGGAGTGCCGGCGGATCGAGCGCAGCAGTGCGCCCGCGTGATCGTGGGCCAGCAGATCGCCGAGCACATGGAGCTGGACGCGGATCAACCGGGCCGCCTCCTCGTCCAGCAGCAGCGGGGCGCCGAACTCGTCGGCGACCAGCGCCCGATGGGCCTGATGGACGACCACCTGCGGCTGGGGTACGACGATATTGCCGAGTTCGTTGAGCATCGCGGCGGTGTCGGCGAGCCCGCGATAGCCCCGGGCGCGGGCCGGGGTGGCGGTGAGCACCACGATCGCCTTGCCGGTGAGGGCGGGTTCGTCCTTGGGCCGGGACGCCCAGTCGATGGCGTTCTTCAGTACGCCCGGCAGGGAGTGGTTGAACTCGGGGGTGGCGATGACCAGTCCGTCCGCCTCGGTGAGGGCCCGGCGCAGCCGGGTGACGGGTGGGGGCGGGGTGCCGGTGTCGGCGTCCTGGTCGTAGAGCGGCAGCTCGGCGAGGCCGTCGTAGGACTGCCAGTCGAAGGTGGTGGGGGCGAGTGGGGGAAGGCAGCGCAGGAGGCGGGAATTGAGCGAGTCCTCGCGCAGCGAGCCGGACAGCATGAGCACGCGGTACATGACACATCCCCTCATGTCAGGGGTGGGATGAGTCGAAAGCTATATTCCTCTAGAGGATTTAACAAGAGAGCCTTCCTCCGCTTAACTGACATGGCTGGAAACCGTCTCTCGCGCGTGCGGGTGCGGAGCGCCCGCCCGCGCAGCACCCTGAAGGCATGGCACTTCCATCGCCGCGTCCACGGATCGTCGTCCACGCCCCGGCCCTCGACGGCACCCGGCGGGTCACGGAGGACGACGAGACCCTCGGGGTCGCCTCGCACCTGGACGATGTCGGCGAGATCCTCCGGCTGGCCGACCACTATGTGACGGACGTCGGGACCAGTGATCTGGTCGAGTGGCAGGGCGGCGGACCGGAGGAGTGGCCGGGGCTGTCGGAGGAACAGCACCACGGGTCGCCGTGACACGCCATGCGGCCCCCCGCCTCGGTGAACGGAGGCGGGGGGCCGGGTGGTGCGTGGGCCGGAATCTGGGGACGGGTAGCTGGGACGGACCTCGGGTCAGACCCGGATTCGGCCTCCGGACCCGGACCCGGACCCGGACTAGACCTGGCCTCCGGTCCCGGTCTCCGGCCCCGGATCAGACCTTCAGTGTCCGGATCGACGTCGGTGCGTGCCCCGGCTCGGTGGCGATCTCCTCGAACTCCACCACGTTCCCGATGTCGTTCGTCGTGGACATGGAGATGTTGGTGACCCGTTCGAGGATCGCCTCGACGACCACCGGCACCCGGAACTCGGCGGCCAGCTTCTTGGCCTGCTCCAGCGCGGCGCCCAGCTCATTGGGGTCGGTGACCCGGATCGCCTTGCAGCCCAGGCCCTCGGCGACCTTGACATGGTCGACGCCGTAGACGCCGAGTTCGGGCGAGTTGAGGTTCTCGAACTCCAGATTGACCTGGAAGTCGATCTCGAAGGCGCGCTGGGCCTGCCGGATCAGACCGAGGTAGGCGTTGTTCACCAGCACATGGACATAGGGGATGCGGTGCTGGGCGCCGACGGCGAGTTCCTCGATCAGGAACTGGAAGTCGTAGTCCCCGGAGAGGGCGACGACCAGGGTCTCGGGGTCGGCCGTGGCGACCCCGAGCGCGGCCGGGACGGTCCAGCCGAGGGGGCCCGCCTGACCGCAGTTGATCCAGTGCCGCGGCTTGAAGACATGGAGCATCTGGGCACCGGCGATCTGGGAGAGGCCGATGGTGGAGACATACCGGGTGTCGGGCCCGAACGCCTTGTTCATCTCCTCGTAGACCCGCTGCGGCTTGATGGGGATGTCGTCGAAGTGGGTGCGGCGCTGGAGGGTGGCCCGCTTCTCCTGCGCGGCGGCGGCCCAGGCGGAGCGGTCGGGCAGCCTGCCGGCCGCCTTCCGTTCGCGGGCGACCTCCAGGAGGAGGGCGAGGGCGGCCCCGGCGTCGGAGGCGATGCCGTAGTCCGGGGCGAAGATCCTGCCGATCTGGGTGGGTTCGATGTCGATGTGCACGAAGGTCCGCCCGGCGGTGTAGACATCGAGGCGGCCGGTGTGGCGGTTGGCCCAGCGGTTGCCGATGCCGAGCACGAAGTCGGACTCCAGGAAGGTGGCGTTGCCGTAGCGGTGCGAGGTCTGGAGGCCGACCATCCCGGCGTTCAGCTCGTGGTCGTCGGGCAGCACGCCCCAGCCCATCAGCGTCGGGACGACCGGGATGCCGGTCAGCTCGGCGAACTCCACCAGCAGTTCGGACGCGTCGGCGTTGATGACCCCGCCGCCCGCGACGATCAGGGGGCGCTCGGAGGCGTCGAGGAGGGCGAGGGCCTTCTCGATCTGGGGGCGGGTCGCGATGGGCCGGTAGACGGGCAGCGGGGCGTAGGTGTCGGGGTCGAACTCGATCTCGGTGAGCTGGACATCGAGCGGCAGATCGATCAGCACGGGGCCGGGCCGCCCGGAGCGCATCAGATGGAACGCCTGCTGGAAGACGCCCGGCACCTGGGCCGCCTCCAGCACGGTGACGGCCATCTTGGTCACCGGGGCGGCGATGGACGCGATGTCGACGGCCTGGAAGTCCTCCTTGTGGATCACCGCGGTCGGGGCCTGGCCGGTGACGCAGAGGATCGGGATGGAGTCACCGAGGGCCGAGTAGAGCCCGGTGATCATGTCGGTACCGGCCGGGCCGGACGTACCGATGCAGACACCGATGTTGCCGGGCTTGGTGCGGGTGTAGCCCTCGGCCATGTGCGAGGCGCCCTCGACATGGCGGGCGAGGGTGTGGGCGACGCCACCGGACGCCTTGAGCGCCGCGTAGAAGGGGTTGATGGCCGCGCCCGGCACACCGAACGCCTGGGTGACGCCTTCGCGCTTGAGAATCTCGACTGCCGCGCGGGCAGCGGTCATACGAGCCATTGAGTACTCCTGCTTCGGCTGTCGGATGCACTCCCGTCGCGCCCCGCGGTGAGCACGCCCCGAATCTCGCACTGCTTTCGGTCTCCGCAACGAGCTTCGCTTGATCTTCCACATTGCGGAAATTACTTTCTACGATCTGGAAGTAATGTAGGAGTGGTGGCCGGGGCAGTCAAGACAACCGACGGACAAGCGGCCCCCGACCGGAGCACGATGGGGACCCTCCCCGGCCGCCAGGCCGCCAGGCGTCCGGTGTCCGTCGCCGGTCGCCCGTCGCTGGTCGCCCATCGCCTGTCACCCGGCCCACGCAGTCCCGGCACGCACTCCTGGAGGCGGACCCATGTCCCGGAGCATCGAGGTGCACTGCCCGGCCTGTGGCCGCGCCCACCACTACACCCCACCCTCGTACCCCTGCGTCTGCGGTACGGCGGTGGCGCCCGCGCTGGATCCGCGCGGCACGGTCCGGCCCGTACCGCACCGGGTCTGGGACGGGGAGTGGGTGCCCGCGCGCTGCGGCGACTGCGGACGGGTCGGCATCTGGCCCCGCCCGGACCTGGGCTGCCCCTGCGGTACGACCCTGTGGCTGCCGGTCGCCGAGGAGCCATCGGCGGGCGCGGGCACCGGGGGCCGTCCGGCCTTCCACCCGGTCACCATCCGCACGGCGGAGGACGCGGTCACCACCGCCGTCCTGTATCTGAACTGGCTCGGCCACGACGGTGTCCGCCGCGCCGACCGCCCCCCGCCGACCGGGATCGGCCTGACCGCCCCCGGGGTCCTCGCCCAGGTCGACCCGACGGTCCGCCCGGCGTCGCTGCGGGATGTCGAGTGCCTGTGGCTGACCGCGCTGACCGCGTCGGCGTCCTGCGTCTACTTCTCCCTCGCGGGCTATGAGGAACGGGCCAGAACGAGAGCGGAGGATCTGGGCATACCGCTCTACGTCCTGGACCTGACGGGCACGCCGCAGCCGGTCAACGCGGTGGCGGAACGACTTACGGCGACGGGGGCGGGGTCGGGGCCAGGGGCGGGGCCAGGAGCGGCGTCGGGGCCGGGGTAGCCGCAGCGGAGCGGTCCCGGCCCGTCATCACCCTTACCGGAAGTCCTCCTCCCGGTACTCGTCCGTCGAACCCCCCGCCGTCGCCTCGCGCAGTTCGACGCGGCGGATCTTGCCGGAGACGGTCTTGGGCAGCGTCCCGAACTCCAGTCGGCGGATCCGCTTGTAGGGGGCCAGCGTCTCGCGGGAGTGGTCGAACAGGGTCTTGGCGGTGCCGGGGCCGGGGTCCCAGCCCTCCGCGAGCACGATGTACGCCTTCGGCACCGCGAGCCGCAGGGCGTCCGGTGCGGGCACGACGGCCGCCTCGGCGACGGCCGGGTGCTCCAGCAGGGCGCTCTCCAGCTCGAACGGGGAGATCTTGTAGTCGGAGGCTTTGAAGACATCGTCCGCGCGCCCGACGTAAGTGATGTATCCCTCCTCGTCCCGGGCGCCGATGTCGCCGGTGCGGTAGTAGCCGTCGGCCATCGCCTCGGCGGTGCGGTCGGGGTCGCCGTGGTAGCCGGTCATGAGGCCGACGGGGCGGCCACCGGGGCCGGTCAGGTCGAGGGCGATCTCGCCCTCGTCGCCGGGGACGCCGGTGACCGGGTCGAGCAGGGCGACCCGGTAGCCGGGGCCGGGGCGGCCCATGGAACCGGTCTTCAGGGGCTGGCCGGGACTGTTGGCGACCTGGACGGCGGTCTCGGTCTGGCCGAAGCCGTCCCGGACGGTGACGCCCCAGGCGCGGCGGACCTGCTCGATCACCTCGGGGTTGAGCGGCTCCCCGGCGGCCACGGCCTCCCGGGGCGGGGTGTCGAGCTGGGTGAGATCGGCCTGGATGAGCATCCGCCACACGGTCGGCGGGGCGCAGAAGGTGGTCACCCGGGCCCGGTCCATCTCGGTCATCAGCCGGGCGGCGTCGAAGCGGGTGTAGTTGAGGAGATAGACGGTCGCCTCGGCGTTCCAGGGGGCGAAGAGGTTGGACCAGGCGTGCTTGGCCCAGCCGGGCGAGGAGATGTTGAGATGGACGTCGCCGGGGCGCAGGCCGATCCAGTACATGGTCGACAGATGGCCGACCGGGTAGGAGACATGGCTGTGCTCGACCAGCTTGGGGCGGGCGGTGGTGCCCGAGGTGAAGTAGAGCATCAGGGGGTCGTCGGCGCGGGTCGGGCCGTCGGGGCTGAAGGCGGCGGGCGGGGCCTGGTACGCCTCGTCGTAGGACAGCCAGCCGTCGGGGGCGGGGCCGGTGGCGATCCGGGTGTAGTCGCCGGGTACGTCGGTGAACTTGGGGGCGTCCTCGGCGCGGGCGATCACATGGCGGACCCGGCCGCGCTCGACGCGGTCGCGCAGATCGGCGGGGCCGAGCAGCGGGGTGGCGGGGATCACGACGGCCCGCAGCTTCATCGCGGCGAGCGCGGTCAGCCACAGTTCGGCCTGGTTGCCGAGCATGACGAGGATCCGGTCCCCGGCGGCGACGCCCCGCGCGCGCAGCCAGCCGGCGAAGCCGTCGGAGCGTACGGACATCTCGGCGAAGGACAGCCGGGTCTCGCGGCCGTCCTCCTCGACGATGTGCAGCGCGGTCCGGGCATTGCCGGCGGCGATCACGTCGAACCAGTCCAGGGCCCAGTTGAAGTGTGCGGGCCGGGGCCAGCGGAAGCCCTCGTAGGCCGTGGGGTAGTCCTCGCGGTGCTGGAGCAGGAAGTCCCGGGCGGCCCGGAACTCCCCGGTCGCGGTGGTCGCACTCGTCGCCGTCGTCATCGTCGTCGTCCTCCTCGGTCCCGGACCATTGCCGGGCGGCTCCCGGACATCGTGTAATCCGTGATGCGGGTCCCACTACCCCCGAACGGGGGTGGGTGCGGTACGCACACCTGGGCGAGGGAGGCACGGTGACGGTGGTGGACGGCGGGGCGGGGGTGCTGCGCGGCGCGCTGCTGCGGCTGCGCCGTACGACCGGGCTGCCGGTCGCCTTCGGCGGGCTGGTGGAGGCGGGCGGGCGGCGGATGCGGATCACGGAGCTGAGCGGCACGCGGACGCTCGCGCTCAGCGCGCTGGCGGTCGGCTCCGGCAACGGCCTCGGCGGCCGGGCGGTGGCCCACGCCCGCCCCTGCGCCGTGGACGACTACCCCGCCTCCCGCCGGATCAGCCATGAGTACGACGTACCGGTGGCGGCGGAGGGCCTGCGCTCGATCGTCGCGGTCCCGGTGGTCGTCCGCCGCCAGGTCCGGGGCGTGCTCTACGGTGGGCTGCGCTCGGTCCAGCCGCTGGGCGACCGCACGCTGAACGCGGTGGTGGAGGCGGCGCGGGACGTGGAGCAGTCCCTGCTGCTGGCCGACGACGCCTCCGGCGTGCTTGCGGAGGCCCGGGGCGCCCGCGATGTCCTGGCGGAGGCCCGGGGCACCGGCGGTGTCCTGACGGAGGCCCGGGACGTCCCCGGCGTGCGCGAGGCCGAAACGGCGCTGCGCGCCCTGGCCCCCCGGATCGCGGACCCGGCGCTGCGCGCGGAACTCCTGCGGGCGTGCGCGCTCCTCACCCCGGCCCCGGCGACCACCGCGGCCACGCCCCTGACCCCGCGCGAGGTCGACGTCCTGACCTGCGTCGCCACGGGCGCCACGAACGCGGCCACCGCCGCGCGGCTGGGCATAGCCCCGGAAACGGTGAAGAGCTACCTGCGCTCAGCCATGCGCAAGCTGGACGCGAGGACCCGGGGGGAGGCGGTGGCGCGGGCACGGGAGGGAGGGGGGTTGGGGTTGGGGTTGGGATAGGGGGGCGGGTGGGTGCGGGGTGGGGGGGCGCGGATCCGCGCGGGGGGGGTGCGGGGGCGGACCCGCGCGCAGAGGTGAGGGGCGCACCCGCGCGCGGGTGAGGGGCGGCGCACCGTTGATCCAGACGACGGTCACGTTTCCGGCTCACCCGCGCGCGGGTGAGGGGCGGACCCGGGCAGGGGTGAGGGGCCACGGACTCCCGCAGGGGTGCCGGGCATGGATCGGCGCAGAGGTGGGGGCGCTGGGCCCAGCAGAGGTGGGGGGCGCGGGCCCGCGCAGGAGTGCCGGGCACAGACCCGCGTAGAGGTGCGGGGGCTGGCGCCCAGAGAGGGGGGTGCGGACCCGCGCAGAGGTGGGAGGTGCGGACCCCCGCAGAGGCGGGAGGTGCGGACCCCCGCAGAAGTGCCGGGCACAGACCCCCGCAGAGGTGCGAGCGCTGGATCCCGCAAAAGTGGGAGGGATGGACCCCCCGCAGGGGCAAGCGACGCGGACCCCCGCACTCCTGCGGGCGCAGCCCCCGCACGTGTGCGGGGCACGGACCGGCACAGGGGTCCGGGCGCCAGCCCCCTCAGCCGTGCGACCACCGACCCCCGCCACCGCACGACCGCCGACCCCGCGCAACCACCGACCCCGACACCATGCGACCACCGACCCCGCACGGCCGCCGACCCCCACCGCCACACGGCCCCCGACCCCGCCACCGCACGACCACCGACCCCGCACGGCCGCCGACCCCCACCGCCATACGGCCCCCGACCCCGCCACCGCACGACCACCGACCCCGTACAGCCGCCGACCCCCACCGCCATACGGCCGCCAGCCCCGCCACCGCACGACCACCGACCCCGTACAGCCGCCGACCCCCACCGCCATACGGCCGCCAGCCCCGCCACCGTAGGGGCGCGGACCCCCGCCACCGTAGGGGCGTGCCCCCGCCACCGCAGGGGCGCGCCCCCGCGCCGACGTAGGGGCGCGGACCCGTCCCCGTCACCCCCGCGGAGCGGTCCCGCTGTGCGATTGCCAGGACGGCGCTGGGCCGTCCCTGGGAAGATGCGGTTGTGAGCCTCGTCTCACAGGTTCAATCGTCATGACCGCTGTAATTTCCCTCACCACCGCACGCCTCCGGATTTCAACGACGCGTTGCCTAGAATTTGGCGGAACACGACCCTCGGAGGGAGCGGTGACCGTGCGACGGGACTTCCAGGAGCCTGCGAGGTGCCGCCCCGACCTGGTCATCGGGCGGGAGGAGCTGTTCTCGGCCGCGCGTGAGCAGCTCGGGCGGGGCGGCAGTGTGCTGCTCCACGGTCCCGCCGGGATCGGGAAGTCGACGGTGCTGCGGGCGCTGGCCGCCGAGTACGGGGAGTCCGCCCGGACGGTGCTGCGCTGCTCGGCGACCGAGTCGGAGTCGCATCTGCCGTTCCTCGCGCTCGCCGATCTGCTCGGGCTGGTCCTGGACGAGGTGGCCGGAAAGATGCCGGACGCGCAGCGCACGGCGCTGGAGTCGGCGCTCACCGGCCGCGGCGAGTCCACCCTCCAGCGGGACGGGCTGGCGCTGCGCCTCGCGGTGCTGTCCGCGCTGCGCGCGCTGGCCGCAGAGGGCCCGGTGCTGGTGGTCGCCGACGATCTCCAGTGGCTGGATCCGGCCAGTGCCGAACTCCTCGGCTTCGCCGCCCGCCGCCTGGGCGACTTCCCCGTACAGGTCCTCTGCGCGGCCCGCACCGAGGGACAGGAGTACGACGACCATCTACGCGCGTCCCCGCCGGACACCCTCGCCCTGCGGCTCGGCCCGCTGACCCGGACGCAGGTGTCCGCGCTGCTGGACGAGCGCGGCTACCCGGCGCTGCTGCGCTCCACGGTCCGGGACATCCATCGCACCAGTGGCGGGAATCCGCTGTTCGCGCTGGAGCTGGGCCGGGCCCTCGCCGAGAGTCCGACCCCGCCGCGCCCCGGTGAGCCGCTGCCGGTGCCGACCTCGCTGCGCGCGCTGGTGCTGCACCGGCTGGACATGCTGTCCGCCGACGCCCGGCACACCCTGCTGGTGGCCAGCGCGGGCGCCCGCCCCACCACCGCGCTGCTGCACGCGGCCGGACGGGTCAACGCCGAGGCGGAGACCGCGCAGGCGGCGGCGCTGGGCCTGCTGGCGACGGAGCCGGAGGGCCCCGCCGTACGGTTCGCGCATCCGCTGATCTCGGCGGCGCTGTACGCGGAGGCGTCGGCGCAGGAGCGGCGGGACGCGCACGCGGCGCTGTCCACGGCCGCGTCCGACCCCATCGAGCGGGCCCGGCATCTGGCGCTGGCCACCACCGGCACCGACCCGGAGGCGGCGGCCCGCCTCGCGGAGGCGGCGGCGCTGGCCCGGGACCGGGGCGCGCCCTCGGTCGCCGCGTCGCTGGGGCTGCTGGCGGCCCGGCACACCCCGGCGGACGGCGAGCCCGGCCCGGAGGAGCGGCGGCTGACGGCGGCGGAGGACGCGATCACCGGCGGCGAGACCGATCTCGCCCGGGACATCGCGCGGGACGTGCTGACCCGGGCGACGGCGGCGGCCGACCGGGTGCGGGCCTGGATCGTGGTGATCAACGCGGCCGGGCAGGCGATGGGCAAGGTCGACGCGGTGTTCCCGCAGGCACTGGCCGACGCCGACGACGATCCCCGGCTGCTCGCCCTGGTCCGCTATCAGCTGGCCTGGCGGGCGCTGCTGGTGGAGGGCGAGATGGACCGGGGCCGGGAGGAGGCGGCGCACGCGGCCCGGCTGGCGGCGAAGGCCGCGGACCGGCGCACCGAGTTGCTCGCGCTGGCGTTCCAGGCGCACATGGAGACCCTGATGGGCCACCCGGACGCCCCGTCCACCATCAAGCGGGCGATGCGCGAGCCACAGGACCCGAGGGTCGCCGTCGACCACAACGGCATCGGCGCGGTCCGCTTCCGCTGGCTGATCATGAGCGATCAGCTCGCCGAGGCGCGGACGACGGTGATGACCCTGCTGCGCGAGGTCCGCCGGCGCGGCATCGCCGAGAGCGAGGTGCACTACGTCCGCTTCCTCGCCGAGACCGAACTGCGCTCCGGGCACTGCGGCCGGGCCCTGGACCTGGCCCGTGAGAGCCTCCGGCTGGCCCGTGACGCCGGGATCGGCGAGGGCGCCAGCGCGATGCTGACCTCGCTGGCGGAGGCGGCGGGCGGGGAGACGGGCCGGGCGCTGGCCCTGGCCCGGGAGGCGGCGGACCGGGCCGAGGAGGACGGCGACGTCATGTACCTCTCCCGCGCCCTCGGCGCCCTGGGCCACGCCCATCTGGTCGCCGGGGACGCGGCGGAGGCGGTACGGGCGCTGCGGCGGGTGCGGGAACTGGAGATCGGTATCGGCATCACCGACCCGGCGCGGGGCCGCTGGCAGGGCGACCTGGCGGAGGCGCTGGTGCGGATCGGGGAGATCACCGAGGCGCAGGACGTCATCGACGTCACCCGGGTGCAGGCGCTGCGGCTGGGCCGGGAGAGCGTGCTCGCGGTGCTGGACCGGGCGGAGGCCCTGGTGCGGGCGGCACGCGGCGAACGGGACGCGGCGCTGGCCCAGCTGACGTCCGTACAGGACCGGCTGGCCAAGCTCGGCTACGGGCTGGAGGAGGCGCGGGCCGCGTTCGCCCTGGCCCGGCTGCGCACCGGGCGCCCCGGTCCCACGTCGTACGACGAGGCGGCCCGGCTGTTCCGGCGCTGCCGGGCCATGCCGTGGCTGCGCCAGGTCGAGGAGGCGGCGGCGTCGGACCCGGTGGAGCCGCCCGCCCCGCCGGTGCTGGACGCGCTGGCGGGCCTGGCGGCGATGGAGCGTCAGGTGGCGGCGCTGGTGATGGAGGGCGCGACCAACCGGGAGATCGCGGGCCGTCTCTTCATCAGCGTGAAGACGGTCGAGGCGACCCTGACCCGCGTGTACCGCAAGCTGGGCATCCGCTCGCGGGTGGACATCGTGCGCCTCGCAGCGGGGAGCCCCCGGCGGTAGATCGGGATTCGGGTGCGGGTGGGTGGGGGCTGGCTGGTCGCGCAGTTCCTCGCGCCCCTGGGGACGTTCGCGCGCGGGCCAGCTTCAGCGGCCCCCCGGGGGCGCGGAGTCGGGTGCGGGTGGGTGGGGGCTGGTCGCGCAGTTCCTCGCGCCCCTGGGGGCGTTGGGGCCGCCGAGCACGATAGGCGCGGGCCGGCTTTAGGGGCCCCGGGGGGCGCGGAGTCGGGTGCGGGTGGGTGGGGGTTGCTCGCGCAGTTCCCCGCGCCCCTGGGGGGTGGCAGCTGGCCCTGTTTGTCACTCACGCGACCTCAACGCCCTTAGGGGCGCGGGGAACTGCGCGACCAGCCACCCCCCGCCCGCACCCGAACCCCCGCCAAACCCCCCTCGCACATCTGACCGAGGGTTAACCCTGCCCAACTCCCCTAGGGGACTCCCTCATTGGGGGCGAGTGAAGCAGCCCCCTACGGTAGGCACCGTGCCGCTCGCCGGGCACGCGAGGGCCGGTCCGAGACCCTCGTGCTCACCCCCCACCCCCGCGCGACCCCCCACCGGCAACCTGAGGAGACTCATGTTCGGGCTCAACCGCGCCAGAAAGACCGCCCTCACCCTCGCGGCGTGTACCGCTGCCGCCGCGACCGCGCTCGTGGGCGCGCCCGCCGTCGCCGCCCCCGCCCCCATTGTGGGCGGAACCACCACGACCACCACGGCGTATCCGTACGTCATGCAGATCACGGACGCCTCGCAGAACCAGTTCTGCGGCGGCACCCTGGTCACGCCCACCAAGGTGGTCACCGCCGCGCACTGCATGGTCGGCGAGACCACCAGCAGTGTGCGGGTGGTCGGCGGGCGCACCTACCTCAACGGCACCAACGGCACCGTCGCCCGGGTCAGCCGCATCTGGATCCACCCCGACTACCGCAGTGTGACCAGCGGCGACGACATCGCCGTGCTGACGCTGTCGACGTCGATGCCATACACGACCCTCCCGTACGTCGCCCCCTCCGACACCGGGGTGTACGCGGCCGGGGCCTCGGCGCGGGTGCTCGGCTGGGGCACCACCCGCGAGGGCGGCGCCTCCTCCAACCAACTGCGCACCGCGACCGTCCCCACGGTCTCCGACACCAGCTGCCGTACCTCCTACGGCACCCGGTTCGTCGCCAGTGACATGGTGTGCGCCGGTCTGACCAGCGGCGGGGTGGACACCTGCCAGGGCGACAGCGGTGGCCCCCTGGTGATCGGCGGACGGCTGGCGGGCGTCACGTCCTGGGGCGACGGATGCGCGCGGGCCGGGTACCCGGGGGTCTACACCCGGCTGACGACCTTCTCCAGCCTGGTCACCACCCAGATCAACTCGTAACCGGCGACGGCCGTGCACGCGATGCCGGTGACCGCGTGAACGGGTCGGCACCGCCGGTGCGGAAGAAGGACTCCCCGTACTCCTGAGCATCCCTCAGGTGCAAGACCAGGGGGCGTTGCGGGCCTCCACGAGCGGCCCGCAGCGCCCCCTATCCATGTCCGCCCGTGCTCCTGTGCTCCTCATCCATGCCCGCCCGTGCTCCTCCTCGGCTAGTCGGGGATGACCGTGCCGAAGCGGATGTCGTGGCCCGCCCCCGGGTGGACCGCCGTCAGCATCCGCGCCCCCTCCTCCACCACCTCGTCGCGCCGCTCCTTGCCGAGCGGGTCGAAGAGTTCGATCACCAGGGCGTCGGCGGTCAGGCCCCAGACGCCGACGAGGAAGCCGTCCACGAGGAGCGGGCAGTAGGGCGTGTTGACCTGCCAGGTGCGGCCGTGGTGGACGGACGGCAGGACCCGGGTGCGGTCGGCGTGGGAGAGCAGGGCGTTGTCGAACTCGGGGAGGAAGCGCGGCGGCGCGGGCGTCCCGGCGTCGGGGCGGGGCGCGTCGGGCAGGTCGAACAGCTCCACCCCGTGCTGGTCGTGGAAGGTGATCAGCTCGGGGCGCAGGCTCTCGAAGGCGTCCCGCAGCCGGGTCAGCCCGCACCAGTGCTGCATGTCCTTGACGGAGGCGGGCCCGAAGGCGGCGAGATAGCGCAGCACCATGTCCTGCCGGGCGGGGGCGGGCAGCGCGGGCCGGTCCAGCCAGTGCTCGACGGTGGTGACGGCGACCTGCTTGCTCTGCCCCCACATCCCGCGCGGGGTGACCTGCACCAGCGGCAGCAGACAGCGGGCCGCGACGGACAGGGACTGCGGGTCTGCGTCCGGCCAGTGCACGCCGAGCGCGTCCCGGACCTGCCGCATGGTGCGGGGCTCCGCCTCGACCAGTTCCCGCGCGAGGACCACGAGCCGCTCCAGATCGACGCCGACCAGCCCCTTGCGGAACATCTTCACCTCCCGGTCCAGCGCGCCCTGCGCGAACGGCCGTACGGTCAGCGCGTCGTCGCCGGTGTGGAGGTGGATGGTGGAACGCAGGGTGGCCATCCGGACGACGGCCCGCTCACCGAGGAGCGTGGACAGCTGCTCCGGGGCGAACCCCTCCAGCCGGGCGGCGAGCGCGTAGTACGGCGGCTTCACCTCCTGCGCCTGGAGCCCGACGAGATGGGTGACGGCGGCCAGCGGGGCCATCGGCGCCTTGGTGAGCAGGAGCTGCCGGGCGAGGGTGGCGCGGTTGAGGGCGCGGGGGGTGAGGACGGGGGGACGGGCGCGTCCGCCGGTCGCGGCCGGGGCCGTCGTCCTCCCCGGCACCGCTGTCCTGTCGTTCATCTCCTCGTTCATCGCCGCCGCCTCCGTCGTCTTCCATGGTCGTCGTCCATCGTCGTCCGTCGCCGTCCGTGGCCCCGGCCGGCCGTCCCCGAGCCGGGTCTGACCAGGAAACTACCGAGCATCGAGGACAGATCCTGTCCGCAACACGTCCTGTCCCCCAACCCACCCTGGCACGACGACCGTTCGCACTACACTCTGGCCCGCGCACGCCACGAGGGGGGACGGTACGCACATGGCGAACCCGACGATCCAGCCCGCGCCCACCGGAGCGCCGGGCGGGCCCGCCACCGACACGGACTTCGTCTGGACGGACCCGGCCGAGGAGACCGTCTACCGCCGGACCGTCGAGGCGTGCCTCGCCGACCCCCGGGTCCAGCGCCGCCTGGACTCCCGACCCGGGGTCACCGCCGACGCCGTCCGCGCGGCGATGCGGGGGCAGGGGAACACGGGGCGGGCGCTGGCGCCGTGCGAGGGGACGCGGGGCAAGTACCGGGCCGCCGCCGACCGGCTGGAGGAGACCAGGACCTCGGTCGCGCGGGCCCGGAGCGACCTCGGGTTCGATGTGCGCTCGGTGCTGGTGTGGCTCGGCGGCCTGCTGATGGTGGCGACCGTTCTCGCCGGTGCCACCGAAACCCTGTTCGACGGTGCGGCGTGGCAGACGGGCGGCTTCCTCGCGCTCATCAGCGCGCTGTTCGGCGTTCTCATGGCCTGGGCCACCGGCTCCGCCCGGTCGGAGACCCATCTGCTGGCCCAGGTGATCCTGGTACGGGCCGTCCTGGTGTCCAAGCCGCAGCAGTTCAACGCCCACGTGGAACTCAAGCGCTGGGAGAACGATCTGCGGGTGGCGGGGACGGCCCCGGTCGTCCTCCTCGTCGTGGAGGCGCTGCTCGGCGACGATCCGCACAGTGTGCTGCTGCCCGACAGCTACGACGGGCTGCGCGCCCCGCAGGGCGGCGCGTATGTGGTGGCGGGCGGCGCCGCGCGCGAACTGCGGCGCAAGCTGGCGATCCTGGAGGGCGGCACCATAGCGGTGTGCGGGCCGCGCGGCTCGGGCAAGACGACGCTGTTGCAGAGCGCGGTCGAGGACAACGACTTCTCGGTGTCCGCGCACATCCCCGCCACCTACGCCCCGCACGACTTCCTGCTGTTCCTGTTCGGCCGGGTCTGCGAGCAGTACATCCGGCGCAAGGGCTACCCGGTCCCGGAGTTCACCCGGCTGTCCGGGCTGGTCCGCGCGGGCCGCAGGCTGGGCCGGGCGCTGCGCGGGCTGCGGCGCCGGGCGTTCTTCGCGGTGCTCGCCGCCGGGCTGCTCGTCCTCGGCCTGTTCGCCACCTCCCGCTCCCTGTGGGGGCGGTACGACGGGACGGTCCGCTCCCACGCCGACACGGTGGCCGACCGGGCGACCGGGCTGGTCCTGGACGTCTGGCGGGGCGACAACCTGGGCGCCGGTCTGCTCCTCGCCCTCGCCGGGCTGCTGATCTGGCAGGTACGGCGCTCCGCGCGCTGGCGCCGCCATCTGCGCCGGGCCCCGCGCAACCTGGTCCGGCTGACCGGCGCGGCGCTGCTGATCGGCACGGGCGTCTCCGTCCCCTGGGACGCCGAGGTGCGGCGGAACGCCGTGGCGGTGGCCGACAACGTGGGGTTCCTGATCGGCGAGGTGGTGCTGCTGCTGATCGCCCTGATGCTGTGGCTGGTCGGGTATGTGGAGGGCGATTACCGGCTGGGCGGGCGGACGTTCCCGGCCCGGTGGCTGTACTCCCCGGCGGCGCTGGGCGCCCTGGTGGCCTTCGTGTACGTGTTCCGGCGCAACGACCACGCGGTCGCGCTGTTCCTGGACCCGGACAACCCGACCCGGCTGCTCTGTCTCACGGCGGGCGGCCTGCTGCTGGCGCTCTCCTCCTGGACCGCCCGCGAACCCGAACCGAGACTGGTCACCCGCTGCCGCGACCAGCTGTACCACCTGAAGACCGTGCAGACCACGACCGCCGCCATCGCCCCCGGCGCCGCCCAGCTCGCCGCCGTCACCGGCACCCACACCTCGTCGCTGTCCACGATCCCGCCGAACTTCCCCGAACTCGTGGACGACTTCCGGGCGCTGCTCACCGCCATCGCCGACCAGGTCCGCGCGGAGAGCCACCGTACGGTGATCGCCCTCGACGAACTCGACCGGCTCGGCTCGGACCTCCAGGCGCGGGCGTTCCTCAGCGAGATCAAGGCGATCCTGGGGGTGCCGCACGTGTACTACCTGATCTCGGTCGCCGAGGATGTCGGCGCCGCCTTCGTCCGGCGCGGGCTGCCGCACCGGGACGCCACGGACAGTTCGCTGGACGACATCGTGCATGTCCAGCCCGCTGACCTCGCCGAGTCGCGGGACATCATGGACCGGCGGGCGCCGGGCCTGACCCCGCCGTACGTCCTGCTCTCGCACGCGCTGTCCGGCGGGGTGCCGCGCGATCTGATCCGCTACGGGCGCCGGATCATGGAGATGCACGAGCGGACCAGTTCCATGGAGCTGACCGACATCTCCCGACGGCTGATCCTGGAGGAGCTGTCCGACACCCTCGCCGGATATCACACCCTGCTGGCCAAGCAGCAGTGGTCGCAGGAGAGCGCGGACGTGCTCGGCGCCTACCGGCAACTGACGGCCCGGCTGCGCTCGGCCTGCGCCTGCGACGCCGACGCGGTGACCCGGTCCCTGGAGCGCTTCTCCGCGCGGTCCGCCCCCGGGGTCCCGGCCGTGCCCGCGCTGCCCGGCGACAGCGCGGCCCTGATCCACGAGGCGTCCGTCTACACCTACTTCGCCCTGACCCTGCTCCAGATCTTCGCCGCCCCCGCCTTCGACCAGCGCAGCGGCCAGGCCCTGGCGAACGCCCCGGCCGGTGACCCCCAGTCGCTGGCCGAGGCCCGGCTCGAACTGTCCGTCTCCTCCTACAGCGCCCGCCCCCTGATCGGCGACGTCCGCCAGGCGTGGAGCCTGCCCCCGGTCACCAGCCTCTCCCTCACCCTCCCGATCCCGGCCCCGCGTCCGCGCTCCTGCCCGCTGCATCCTCGGGTCTGAGGCATTGTCAGTGCCGGGTCCTAGGCTCGGTGGGCATGAGCATCGCGACCGTCGGGGAGTCCTGGGACCGCATCGAGGACTGGCTGTCCCGGCATGCCCCCGTCACCCTCTCCCGGCTACGGCCCCCGGCCTCCACCGCCGACATCGAGGCCGCCCAGCGCACCCTGGGCGTCACCCTCCCCGACGACGTGGCGGCCTCGCTGCGCCGCCACGACGGGGTGGAACTCGCCGACGGGACACTGGAGCTGTCCTACTACGGCCCGCTGTCGTGCGTCGCGGACATCGTGGACCGGACGCTGTCCCTGCGGCGGATCGGGGAGCGGTTCGCCGACCTCGACGGAGGCGAGGAGGACGAGGAGGACGACGACGCACACGAGCTGGCCGCCTTCTGGCGCCCCGAGTGGCTGCTGCTCACCCTCGGCATCGGCTGGCAGTCCACGGACGGTCTTTTCGTCACCTGCCGCCCCGGCCCCCACCACGGCCGTCCGGGCCGCTACTTCGACGAGGACATGCCCACCTTCACCGAGTGGCCCAGCTTCCGCCAGCTGCTGGCCGACCTCGCGGACGCCCTGCGGGACGGGCGCGAGTTCCATGGCCAGATCCCGATCGCGGCGGAGGGCGCGCTGCGATGGGAGGACGAGCGGGACATCGTCCCGGACCCGGTGTCGGCGCTGGGAGTGGCGGAGGCGGCGACCGAACCGGAAACGGCTCCCGCGCCCGCCGATACGCCCATGGGCAGCGCACCGCCCTTCATCTCCGCATCCTCATCCGCCTCCGCCTCCGCGAGGCCCGTCCTTTCCGCATCCCCATCCGCCTTCCCCTCCCCCTCCGTGAAGCCTGTCCTCTTCCCCACCTCACCGCCCCTCCCTGAGCAGCCGGACATCCTTCTCGCCCGGGGTCTGACCCCCGCCGAACTGATGCGTCGGCTGGGCGCGCTGCCCGGTACCGTCCGTCCGCGCACCCGGCGGGGGGCGGTGCGCTCCGGGGCGTCCCTCTGGGCCGCGGGCCGCCCCCTGGTCCGGGCGGACAGGGCCGGGGAGTGGGCCTACGCCGTGCAGGAGTCCGGCGTCGCGCAGTTCCCCAGGCCGGAGGTGCTGCGGCTGGTGTCGGCGGGCACCCGGGCACTGGCCCTGACCAAGTCAGGCCCCGGGGTGGCCGTCACCGTCGCCGAGGAGGGCGTCCTCCGCCCCGAAGAGGGCCGGCGCATCGAGGCACCCCGCGAGGGGGACTCCCAGCGGATCATCGGCCCGGCCGGCGCCCAGTCGAGGAGGCTGCCCGGCTTCGAGCCCTGGCCGGACGCCGCCGCCGCGTACACCCGGCTGCTGACGGAGCTGACGCGGGAGTACGGCATCGCGCTCCCCCCGCTCCCCGCCGGGGACCTGCCGAGCGCGCTCCTCCTCCCCCACCTGGACGACTTGGAGCCGTATCGCCGCCTGCCCATGACCGAGGTGCGCCAGTACGACCTGGCCGGACTGTTCGAGCGGACCGAACCCCGGCAGTTGCGCACCGCCTTCGCGGCCCAGCTCGCGCGGCTGGCCGAGGAGACCCGGCTCGATACCTACCCGGAGATCGCCCAAGCCCTGGTGCTGGTCCGCCGGGACACCGAAGTCCCGCTCGCGCCGGACGACCCGCTCGATCTGCGGCTGCGCACCCTCGCCGCGGAGACCCGGGCCGCGCAGCGCCTGCTCACCCCGCCCTGGTCGGCGGAGCCGGTCCGGGTCACCCAGGACGACCGTTTCGCCTGGTCCGCGCGGGAGCGGGCCGCGCAGGCGCTGTCGGCGTTCATCCGGCTCCCGCTGACGACCGCCGCGGGCCTGATCCTCCATGAGCGGATATCCCCGTACTGGCGGGACGAACTCGCCGCCGACCTCGACGGCCGGGGGGACGGGCCGGGCTGTCTGGGGCTGCCTCCCGTCTTGCCGTCATACCCCTGAGGGGTATTGTCGTACTCATGGGAGACGCCGATATGACCTTGGCAGTGACCGAGATCGATCTGTCCGACTGTTCCTGCGGGACGGAACTGGCCGCCCTGGAAAGGGGCCTGGAGTCCCTCCCGGGGGTGCACTCCGTCCATCTCGACCGGACCCGCTCGGTGGCCCATGTGGGGTACGACCCCGACCGCACCGGCCCTCGCCGGCTCGCCGCCGCGCTGTCGGAGCGGGGGTACGGGTGCGTGTGCGAGGACTGCCCGGACTCGTGCTGCCAGCCGGGCCATCCGGCGGTGGGCACGGCGGACCGGCAGCACGGCACCGAGGACGGGCACGCCGAGCATCCGGGACACGAGGAGCACACCGGGCACGGCGATCATGACGGCCACACCGGGCACGGAGAGCACGACGAGCACGCCGGCCACGGTGCCTCCATGGTGCGGGACATGTTCCGCCGCTTCCTCGTCTGCGCCGTACTGACCGTGCCGATCGTGCTGTACTCGCCGATCGGGCACAGCATCGGCTTCACCGCCGACCCGCCGTTCGGGCTGCCGATGGCGTGGTTCGGGCTGATCCTGGGGACGCCGGTGGTGCTCTGGGGCGGCTGGATCTTCATCTCCTCGGCGTGGCGGTCGCTGCGCCAGGGCGAGGTGACGATGATGACGCTCATCGCGACCGGCATCCTCGTGGCGTACCTCTACTCCGTGTTCGCCACCTTCGCGGGGGCCGAGGACGTGTTCTTCGAGGCCGCGGCGATGCTGACCACGCTGAGCCTGATCGGGCACTGGCTGGAGATGCGCTCCCGCTACGCCACCGGGCGGGCCGTGGAGGCGCTGCTGTCGCTGGCGCCGCCCACCGCGCGGATCCGGCGGGACGGCACCGAGACCGAGGTCCCGCTGGAGCGGGTCGTCACCGGTGATGTGGTGGTCGTACGGCCCGGCGAGAAGGTCCCGGTGGACGGGACGGTGCTCGACGGGGCCAGTCATGTCGACGAGTCGATGATCAGCGGGGAGCCGCTGCCGGTGGCCAAGACCGCGGGCTCGCCGGTGGTCGGCGGGACCATCAACACCACCGGCGCGTTCACCTTCACCGCCACCGCGGTCGGCGCGGACACCGCGCTCGCCCGGATCGTGCAGATGGTGCGCAACGCGCAGGCGTCCAAGGCCCCGGCCCAGCGGCTGGCCGACACCGCCGGGAAGTACATCGTCTATCTGGCCCTGGGCTCCGGTGTGGTGACGTTCCTGGCGTGGGCGCTGATCGGGGACGAGGGCATCGGGTTCGCCATCACGGCGGCGGTGTCGGCGGTCGTCATCGCCTGTCCGGACGCGCTGGCGCTGGCCACCCCGACCGCGATCACCGTGGGCGTCGGGCAGGGGGCGCGCGGCGGGGTGCTGTTCAAGAACGCCACGGCGCTGGAGGCCACGGCGGCGATCGACACGGTCGTCTTCGACAAGACGGGCACCCTGACCGAGGGCAGACCGTCGGTCACCGAGGTCGTCCCGGTGCCGGGGGTGGAGGAGGAGACGGTGCTGCGGCTCGCGGCCCGCGCCGACCAGCCGTCCCAGCATCCGCTGGCCACGGCGATCGTGGCGGCGGCGAAGGAGCGGGGGTGGGCGGTGGAGCCGCCGACCGCCTTCGACTCCGTACCGGGGTACGGGGTGGTCGCCGTGGTGGACGATCGCAGGGTGCTGCTGGGGAACGCGCGGCTGCTGGAGCGGGAGGGGGTGGCGGCCCAGGCGCTGGTGGAGGTCGCCGACCGGCTGGCGGCGGACGGGAAGACCGCGATGTATGTGGCGGCGGACGGGAAGCCGCTGGGGGTGGTGGCGGTGTCGGACACGGTCCGGGCGTCGGCCCGTACCGCCGTCGCCGAGCTGCGCCGGGACGCGGTCACCGCGGTGATGCTCACCGGCGACCGGGCCGCGACCGCGCGGGCGGTGGCCCGGGGGGTGGGGGTGGACGAGGTGATCTCCGATGTGCTGCCCGAGGACAAGGCCGAGCGGATCGCCGCGCTCCAGCGGGGCGGCGCCAAGGTCGCGATGGTCGGCGACGGCGTCAACGACGCCCCGGCGCTGGCCCGCGCGGAGGTCGGCATCGCGATCGGGGCGGGGACGGATGTCGCGGTGGAGACCGCCGATGTGGTGCTGGTCCGCGACGACCCGGCCGATGTCGCCTACGCGCTGCGGATCGCCCGCGCGGTCCGCCGCAAGATCAAGCAGAACCTGTTCTGGGCCGCGATCTACAATCTGCTGGCCATCCCGGTCGCCGCCGGTGCCCTCTATCCGAGCCTGGGTCTGGTGCTGCGCCCGGAGTGGGCGGCCCTGCTGATGAGCGCCTCCACCATCATCGTCACCTTCAACGCGCTGCTGCTGCGCCGACTGGACCCCCGGCGGCGCACGGCGACGGCACCGGCACCGGCCTGACCGGGTCCCCGGCGCCGGGCGGGGTCTTACGTCCCGGTGACATGCCCGGCAGGTCGCCGGGAGGGCGGCCCGCGCGGGCCTAGCGTGGCCGGTATGCGCGTACTGGTCACCGGCGGTGCCGGGTTCATCGGGTCCCATGTCGTCGACGCCCTGCTCGCCCGAGGGCACGAGCCGGTGGTGTACGACATCCGGCGCGACCCGGCGGCCGACGTCCGCGATCCGGACGCCGTCGCGCGGGCGCTCGCGGGTGTCGACGCGGTGTGCCACCAGGCGGCGAAGGTCGGCCTGGGCGAGGGTGTCGCGGACGCCGCCGACTACGCCTCGCACAACGACCTGGGCACCGCCGTGCTGGTCGCCGCGATGGCCGGGGCGGGGGTGCGGCGGCTGGTCCTGGCGGGCTCGATGGTGGTGTACGGCGAGGGCCGGTACACCTGCCCCGCCCATGGGGTCGTCCGGCCGGGGCCGCGGACCGCCGCCGATCTCGCGGCGGGCCGGTTCGAGCCGCTGTGCCCGGAGTGCGGGAAGGATCTCGCGCCGGGCCTGGTCGGCGAGGACGCCCCGGCCGACCCGCGCAATGTGTACGCGGCGACCAAGCTGGCCCAGGAGCAGTTGTGCGCCGCGTGGGCGCGGGCGACCGGCGGTACGGCGGTGTCGCTGCGCTACCACAATGTGTACGGGCCCCGGATGCCCCGGGACACCCCGTACGCGGGGGTGGCGTCCTTCTTCCGCTCGGCGCTCGCCCGGGGCGAGTCCCCCCGGGTCTTCGAGGACGGCGGCCAGCGGCGGGACTTCGTCCATGTGCGGGACGTGGCCACCGCCAACACGCTGGCCCTGGAGGCGGCCCCGGCCCCGGGCGCGCTGACCGTCTACAACACCGGCAGCGGGGAGCCGCACACCGTCGGCGAGACCGCCCACGCCCTGGCCGCCGCCCACGGGGGCCCGGCACCTGTCGTCACCGGGGAGTTCCGGCTCGGCGATGTCCGGCACATCACCGCCGACTCGTCCCGGCTGCGCGACGCGCTCGGCTGGCGCCCGGAGACCGGCTTCGCCGCCGGGATGCGCGAGTTCGCCCACGCGGACCTGCGCACGGACTGAGTCGGTCTCGGCGGGCCGGTCAGGGCGCCGCCGTCGGCAGGATGACCTCGAAGCGGCAGCCGCCCGGGATGTTGCGGACCCGGGCGCGGCCCTGGTGGGCCTCGACGATGCCGCGCACGATGGCCAGGCCGAGTCCCGCGCCCGCCGGGGGTGTCCGGGCGTCGGTGCCGCGCCAGCCGGTGTCGAAGACCCGGGGCAGATCCTCGTCGCGGATACCGCCGCAGCCGTCGGTGACGGACAGCACGACCTCGCCGTCGGGGGCGCGTTCGGCGGCGACCGCGACGGTGCCGTCGGCCGGGGTCCGGCGGATGGCGTTGACCAGCAGATTTCCCAGGACCCGGCTCATCTCCCTCCCGTCCACCTCCACCGGTACGGCCTCCACCCGCTCCCCCACCAGCCGTACGCCGTGCTGCCGGGCGAGCGGGTCGGCGCCCGCGATGGCGTCGCCGATCAGGTCGTAGAGGGAGATGCGGGAGGGGGTGAGGGGGAGGGTTCCGGCGTGGATGCGGGAGAGTTCGAAGAGGTCGCCGACCATGCCGTCGAGGCGTTCGACCTCGGCGCGGATCCGGGTGAGATAGCGGCCGGGGTCGGTGGCGACCCCGTCCTCCAGGGCCTCCGCCATGGCGCGCAGCCCGGCGAGGGGGGTGCGCAGATCGTGCGAGATCCAGGCGACGAGTTCCCGGCGGGAGGTCTCCAGCGCGCGTTCGCGCTCCCGGGACTCGGCGAGCCGGGCGCTGGTGGCGGCGAGTTCGCGGCCGAGGGCGTCGAGTTCGGCGGTGGCCGGTCCGTCGGGGGCGGCGAAGGCGCCGCCGTCGCCGAACGAGCGTGCGGCGACGGCCAGTTCACGGCTGCGGGCGACCACCCAGCGGCCCAGCACCAGCGCGGTGGGCAGGGACACCGCCGCCGCCATCACCACGACGGTGGTGACCACGGTCAGATCGTGCGGGGACAGAAACATCGCCCAGGCCACGGCCAGGGTGCCGGAGAGCATCGCGACCACGCCGACCACCGCGACCACGGTCAGGGAGGCGGTGAGCGAACGGCGCCGGATCAGCCGCAGCACGGCGGCCCCGGCCAGCCCGGAGACGGCGGCACCGGCGAAGGCGTAGACGGCGATGAGAAGGGTGTCACGCACGGTCGGAGCCTTCGGGATCGGGGGCGGGAGAGGGGTCGGGGGCGGGAGCGGGGTCGGGATCGGGGGCGGGAATGGGGTCGAGGGTGGGAATGGGAGTGGGTTCAGGGGCGTCGGCGGCCGTCTCGAAGCGGTAGCCGACGCCCCACACCGTCCGGATGAGGCGGGGGCGGGCGGGGTCGTCCTCGACCTTGCCGCGCAGCCGCCGGACATGGACGGTGACGGTGGACAGATCGCCGAAGTCCCAGCCCCACACCTCCCGCATCAGATCCTCCCGGCTGAACGCCCGCCCGGGGTGGGCCAGGAAGAAGGCGAGGAGGTCGAACTCGCGCAGGGTGAGGGCGAGTTCGGTGCCGTGCTTGGCGGCCCGGCGGGCGGCGGGGTCGAGGCGGAGCCCGGCCGCGCCGAGCGGGCGTCCGGCGGGGCCGGGGCGGGCGCGGCGCAGGACGGATCCGACGCGCAGAACGAGTTCGCGGGGACTGAACGGCTTGGTGACATAGTCGTCGGCGCCGATCTCCAGGCCGAGGACGCGGTCCTCCTCGTCGCCGCGCGCGGTGAGCATGATGACCGGGACGGGCCCGTCGCCGCGCAGTCTGCGGCACACCTCCAGACCGTCCATGCCGGGCAGCATCAGATCCAGGACGACCAGGTCGGGCCGGTGGGCGGCGGCGGTGGCGAGCGCGGCGGGCCCGTCACCGGCCCGGTCCACCAGGTAACCGGCCCGGTCCAGGTAGCCGGCGACGACCTCGGCGACGGTGGGGTCGTCGTCCACGACCAGCACCCGGCGGGCGGGGGCGGCCGGAGCGGTGGGGGGCGGGGGCGGGGGCTGGTGCATGGCCCCAGCGTGGCACCGGGCGCCCGGCCGTGGTGGGCGGTGGGCGCGCGGGCGGCCCGACGTCCGCGTTTCGTAAGGAGCGGACGTCCCGAATGTCCGTTTCTCATTCGTAGGGTGAGCGCTGTGATCCCACCACCACCCCACGACGTCGATGTCGTCCTGCCCTGTCTGAACGAGGCCGAGGCGCTGCCCTGGGTCCTGGCCCGGATCCCGGAGGGCTGGCGGGCCGTCGTGGTCGACAACGGCTCCACCGACGGCTCGGCCGAGATCGCCCGCGCGCTCGGGGCCCGCGTGGTGCCGGAGCCGCGCCGGGGTTTCGGCGCCGCCTGCCACACCGGGCTGTCGGCGGCCACCGCCGGGATCGTCTGCTTCTGCGACTGCGACGCCTCCCTCGATCCGGCGCTGCTCGTCCCCTTCGTCGCCGAGCTCCGGTCCGGCGGGGCCGATCTGGTGCTGGGACGGCGCCGTCCGCGCGGCCGGGGTGCCTGGCCCGCGCACGCCCGGGCCGGGAACCTCGCCCTGGCCCGGATGCTGCGCCACCGCACCGGGCTGCGCCTGCACGACCTGGGCCCGCTGCGGGCGGCCCGCCGGGAGCCGCTGCTCGGGCTCGGCCTCACCGACCGGCGCAGCGGCTATCCGCTGGAGATGGTGGTGCGTGCCGCCGACGCCGGCTGGCGGATCACGGAGCACGACGTGCCGTATCTGCCGCGGACCGGGGTGTCCAAGGTGACCGGCACCTGGCGCGGCACCTGGCAGACCGTGCGGGACATGCGGCGGGTGCTGGCCCGGCCGGTGGAGGGGGCCGCCGAATGACCACGCTCGTCGTCATCGCCAAGGAGCCGCGCCCCGGCCGGGTCAAGACCCGGCTCACCCCGCGGTTCACCCCGGCCGAGGCCGCCGTCCTGGCCGAGGCCGCGCTCGCCGACACCCTGGACGCGGTGGCCGCCGCGCCCGCGTCCCGGCGGCTGCTCGTCCTCGACGGCACCCCGGGGCGCTGGCTGCCCCCGGGATTCGAGGTGGTGGCACAGTGCGCGGGCGGCCTGGACGCCCGGCTCGCGGACGCGTTCGCGCACTGCGCCGGTCCGGCCCTGCTGATCGGCATGGACACCCCGCAGGTCACGCCCGCGCTGCTCACCGTCGACTTCGCCGACTGCGAGGCGTACTTCGGCCCCGCCGAGGACGGCGGCTTCTGGGCGCTCGGCCTCGCCGACCCCGATCCGGCGCTGCTGCGGGGCGTGCCGATGTCCACGCCGGTGACCGGGAAGGCGCAGCGGGAGCGGCTGACGGCGGCCGGGCTGCGGGTCCGGGAGCTGCCGTGGCTGCGGGATGTCGACACGGCCGACGACGCCGACGCGGTCGCCGCACTCGCCCCGCACGGCCGTTTCGCCGCGGCGCTGGCCCGGCTGACCCGGACGGCGGGCGGCGACCGGTGAGGCGGACAGCGCTCCCGGGCCCTGGTGAGCGGGACCGCACCTGGCCCGATGCCACCCGGGCCGACCCCTACTCGGCCGCCCTCCGCGCCGGGCACGGCCCGCTCTTCCTGCGCCGGGAGGACGGCTGGCTGCTGCCGCTGGAGGTGGAGCGGTGGTGCGCGCGGGCCGACGCGGTGGACCGGGACGTACTGGACCGCTGCGAAGGCGCGGTGCTGGACATCGGCTGCGGTCCGGGGCGGCTGGTCGCCGAACTCGCCGCCCGGGGCCGCCCCGCCCTCGGCGTCGATGTCAGCCCGGCCGCCGTCGCCCGCACCCGGCGCCTCGGCGGCCAGGCGATCCACCGCTCGGTCTTCGCCCCGCTGCCCGGCGAGGGCCGCTGGGACACGGTCCTGCTGATGGACGGCAATATCGGCATCGGCGGCGACCCGGACGCGCTCCTCGCCCGCACCGCCCGGCTGCTCCGTCCCGGCGGCCTGCTCCTCGCCGAGACCGACCCCGCCGATGTCGACGAACGCACCCGCGTCCGGGTCGTCCCCCTCACCGCCGCCCACGCCACCGGCACCCCGTTCCCCTGGGCCCGCCTCGGCACCCCGGCCCTCCTGCGCCGGGCACGGGACTGGCGGACGGCGGGTCACTGGGCCGCCGGAGGCCGCCGCTTCGTCGCCCTGCGCACCGACACGGCGGGGCCGGGCGGCGGGGGCGACGCATAGACGCCCCTGCGCACCGACACGGCGGGGCCCGGCGGCGGGGGCGACGCATAGACGCCGGGCCCCCGCACTCAGCCCTCGCGCACCACCGGGGACGACCGGCGGGCGCCGGACCCGGCGTCAGCCCAAGCGCGCGGGGCGCACGTGCGCCACCGGCCCCGGGCACTGGAGTCGACCGACCGACGCCAGCCCCCAGCGTCAACCCTTGCGCTCCCGCCGCCCCGCACCACCGGCACCGGCACCGGCACCGGCACCGAAGACGACCGACAGACGCCGGCCCACGCCGTCAACCCTTCCGCTCCCGCCGCACCCGCACCACCAGCAGCGCCGCCGACCCCCCGAACAGCACCGCGCTGATCACCAGCCAGCGGGTCAGGAAGCCCGCCGAGGACAGTCCCGTCGCCGACCGGTACCGTTCCGCCGTCACCATCCCGCTGATCAGCGGGAACCACACCGCCAGCAGCAACAGCGACAGGGCCGCCGGGACCCGGACGTACATCACCCGGTCCCGGTGGCCGATCGCGGCGAGCGAGCCGGTGACCGCCCGGTCCGCGCCCGCGTACAGCGGCAGCAGCACCAGATCGTGCAGCAGCGCCGCCCCGACCAGCCAGACCGCCACCCCGAACCAGTCATCGGCGAACAGCCGGACCCCCGCGTAGCCGGCCAGCGCGAACGAGCAGGCGAGCAGCAGGAGTTGCAGCGGACTCCCGAGCACGGCCCGGAACCGGGACCCGGACCGGGACCGGGATCGGCCCGCTGTCCCCCTCCCCTTCGCCCGCCCCATCACAGCTCCCCGAACGTCATCCGGGCCACCCACTTGGTGTTCAGCACACCGGGCGCCGCCGGCACGATCACCCGGGCCGGGTAGCCGTGGTCCATGGACAGATCCTCCCCGTTGACGGTCAGGGCGAGCAGCGCGCGCGGGTCGGCGACCTGGTTGGCGCGGAGCGCGGCATGGCGGAAGGCGCCGCGCCGCTGGAGGGACTCCACCAGGACGTCGGGTGGATCGTCACCGTGCCCGACCAGCGCGGCCAGCTCGGCGAGCCGGACACCGCGCCACCACTGGTCGGACGTCGACCAGCCCTCCACGCAGGCGATGGGCAGGGCCGCGCTGTACTGCGGCAGCCGCCCGAGGTCGGCGCGGCTGAGCCGGACCGTGCCCGTGCGGCCGGTCACGACCAGCCGCCAGGTGTCGGCGCCGGTCTCCGCCGGGTCGATCCCCGCGTACGACGCCGTCTTGTTGATCTGGAAGCCGTTGGGACCGCTGCCGGGGTCGGCGCCGCCGTGCGGGGCGAGGAGCGCGGTGCGGCGCAGGACGCCGTCGAAGCTGCGGCCGACGGTCGTGGCGAAGAGCAGCAGCGCGGCGCCGCCGATGAACCGGAGTGCCCCGCGCCGCGAGACCGTGGGCTCGGCCGGGCGGGGCGACGCGAGGTCGTCCTCCTCGCCCGCCCGCATCCGCCGCAGATTGCGCAGCGCCTTCGGGGTCTTCAGTGCCGCGTGTGCGACGAACGCGGCGATGAAGACCCAGGCCCCGTAGAAGTGGAGGGTGTAGAAGGAGCCGGGGAAGATGTAGTCGAGCTGGATGTTCAGCACTCCGGTGATGAACTCGAAGAGCGCGCCGCCCACCAGGAGCAGCAGGGAGAGCCGTTCCAGGGCGTGGGCGACCGAGCGGACCGGGGGCAGCGCGAACAGCCGGGGGATCACCGACCAGAGCTTGGCCAGCAGCACCGGGATCAGGGTCACCCCGAGGGTGACATGCACCCCCTGGGTCAGCCGGTACAGCCAGTGCGGGTCGGTCGGCCAGGAGAAGAGAAAGAAACCGAGGATCCCCTTGTCCGGGGTCTGGTCGTTGACCGGCGACAGATCGGGGTTGTAGGCGGCGTACGACAGCAGCCCGGTCGCGAACAGGACGGTGATCCCGGCGAGCAGCACCAGGCCGAGCACCGAGGTGAAGCGGACCCCGCGCAGCGGGCTGCGCCAGAAGCCGGGGGAGGTGGGTGGGAGAGGAGCGTCTCGCATGTGCCGACCGTAGATCCGCCCCGGCCCGCCGAAGGGGGCACGACCCATGACGAAACGCTGACGTCCGGCCCGTTCGGCCGGGTCCGGCCGCCCGCCCGGCCTAGCGTGCCGATGTGATCCGCACCCACACCCGCACCCGCCCCCGCACCCCCCGCCCCTCCCCGTCCGGCACCCGCCGCGATCTGTACGCCGCCGGGGTCGCCGTCCTCCTGGTCCTGGCCGCCGTGCTGATCGGCCGTCATATCGAGGACACCGCTCACACCCTGTTCGTCGGCTGGCCCCCGCTGCTGGCCTCCTGGGGCCCGCACGTCGGCCCCGGCACCCCGGCCGCCGTCCTGATCGCCGCCGCGGCGGTGGTGTACGGTCCCGGGCTCGCGGCCCGGCTGCGCTGGCGGACGCTGCTCGCGGTGGCGTGGGCGTCCTCGCTGGCCTGGATCGTGTCGCTGGCCCTGATCGACGGCTGGCAGCGCGGGATCGCCGGGCGGCTGACCACCCGTTATGAGTATCTCCAGGTCATCGACCGGTTCCGGGACATCCCGGCCGCGCTGAACACCTTCACCGAGCACATTCTGAGCGGCTCCCCCGACCACTGGCCCGCCCATGTCGCCGGGCATCCCCCGGCGGCGACCCTCACGTTCGTACTGCTGGACCGGGCCGGGCTGCGGGGTGGCGGCTGGGCCGGGATGTGGTGTGTGGTGCTGGGCGCGACGGCGTGTGTGGCGGTGCTGGTCGCGGTGCGCGCCCTCGCGGGCGAGGGGCTGGCGCGGCGGGCGGCGCCGTTCCTGGTGCTGGCCCCGGCGGCGGTGTGGCTGGGCACCTCGGCCGACGCCTACTTCGCGGCGGTTGCCGCGTGGGCGGTGGCCCTGCTGGCACTGGCGCTCACCCGGGGGTCACTGACGGCGGCCGGCGGCTCCGGGCTGCTCTTCGGCCTCACCTGCTACCTCTCCTACGGCCTCACCCTGATGGCGGTGATCGGCGCGGCCGTCGTCCTCCTGGCCCGCCGGGGGCTGCGGGCACGTCCGGCGCTGCTGGTGCCGTTCGTGGTGGGGCTGGCGGTGGTACCGGGGCTGTTCACGCTCGCCGGGTTCGACTGGTGGGAGGGATACCGCCTGCTGCTGACCCGGTACGACCAGGGCGCCGGGGGGATCCGCCCCTACGGGTACTGGATCTGGGCCAACCTGGCCTGCACGGTGCTGATCACCGGCCTGGCGACGGCGGCGGGCCTGCGCCGGACCGGGGCGGCGCTGCTCCCCGGGGGCAGGGCGCCGGCCACCGGGGACATCCGCCTCGCCGTCCTGGTCACCGGCGCCCTGCTGGCCGTACTGATCGCCGATCTGTCCGGGATGAGCAAGGCGGAGACGGAACGCATCTGGCTGCCGTTCGCGCTCTGGCTGCTGCCGTGCTGCGCGTTCCTCGAACGGCCCCGGGCCTGGCTGGCCGCGCAGGCGGTGCTGGCGCTGCTGCTGAACCATCTGCTGCGCACCGGCTGGTGAGCGGGCGGAGCGCCGGGCCGCTCAGTCCGCGTCGTCGTTGGGGTAGACCTTGAGCACGTTGCCCTGGGGGTCCGCCGTCAGATAGCCGCTCTGGCTGTAGTCGTTGATGAGGTAGGCCGCCATGTGCTTCGGGTCGCCGAAGGTGGGGTCGTCGCCGTTCACCGCGAGATAGCGCGAGGTGACGTCCTTGACGTTGAGTTCCTTCTCGGCCCGCTCGAACAACCCGGGGACGGCGTCCCAGTCGAAGTCGTCGATGTCGAACGGGCTGTCCGTCGAGCCCACCGAGCCGTTGATGATGCCCTTGGTGGCGCCCTCGCCCGGCCGGTAGCTCCAGGATTCGTAGCGGCTCTTGCTGCCGTCGACCATGACATCGGCCGAGACATACTCCGGGTACACCGCCAGACCGCTCACCTGGTCCGTGCCGGTGGCCTCCTTGAGCGCCGCGACGGCGGTGCGGATACCGTCCGGGTCGAGCAGGCCGGGGGCGGCCTCGTCACCACCGCCGGAGTCCCCCGAGCCGCCGGAATTCCCGGAGTCGTCCGATCCCTCGGGGGTCTCGGCCGGGTTGTCGGCCGGGGTCTCCGCCGGAGTCTCCGCCGGGGTGTCGGCGCCGCTGCCGTCGTCGCTCGCCGAGACCCCCGGGGAGTCCGACGCCCCGGCACCCGCCGGGTCCCCGCCCCCGTCCGGCAGGAAGTTCCACAGCAGGACGCCGATCAGGACCATCGAGGCGACCGACGAACCGATCATGATCCGGCCGAACCGCCGCCGCAGCCGGTCGTCCCGGCCGCCGTCGCCCGGCGCCCCGACCGGCGAGGTCGCCCCGTAGGGGTTGTCGGCGGGCGTGGCATAGGGGTTCGCGTGCGGGCCGGTGGTCCCGGAGCCGGAGAACTGCGAACCGGGGTACTGGGGGCCGGTGGTCTGCGACCCGGGGTACTGCTGGCCGGGCGTCTGGGGGCCGGTGCTCTGCGACCCGGGGTATTGGGGGCCCGTCGCCTGGGAGCCGGTCGTCTGCGACCCGGGGTACTGCCGGCCGGGCGTCTGCGGGCCGGTGCTCTGCGACCCCGGTGGGGCCAGCGCGTACGAGGTCATCGGGGCGGCCGAGGTCGGGGGCAGCCCGCCCGGCGGCGGGCCGAAGCCGCCCGCACCCGGACCCGCACCCGCACCCGCACCCGGGGCCGGAGGCGCCCCGGTGTCGCCCGTCTCCGCCCCCGCCAGCATCGCGTCCATCGTCGCCGCGTCCGGCCGCAGCGCCGGGTCCTTGGCCAGGGCCGAGACGAGCAGCGGGGCCAGCGCGCCGGCCCGGACCGGCGGGGGCAGTTCCTCGCGCAGGACGGCGGCGAGGGTGGCCAGCGTGGTGGCGCGGCGCAGCGGATGGTGGCCCTCGACGGCGACGTACAGCATCATCGCGAGGGACCACAGGTCGGACTCGGGTCCGCCGTCGCCGCCGGAGATGCGTTCCGGGGCCATGTAGTCGGGGGTTCCGATGACGGACCCGGTGGCGGTGAGGGCCGTCGACTCGCGGATGGCGGCGATGCCGAAGTCGGTGAGGACGGGGCGGCCGTCGGGGCGCAGCAGGACGTTGGCGGGTTTCACGTCCCGGTGCTGGATGCCCGCGCTGTGGGCGGCGCGCAGGGCGCCGACGAGTTCGCGGCCGAGGCGGGCGGCCTCGTGGGGTTCCATCGGACCGCGGGCGAGGCGTCCTTCGAGCGAGCCGCCGGTGACCAGTTCCATGACCAGCCACGGGTAGGGGTGCTCGGAGCCGTCGACCACATGGTGGATGGTGACGACATTGGGGTGCTCGACGCGGGCCAGGGCGCGGGCCTCGCGCAGCACCCGTTCGCGCAGTTGCCGCGCGGCCTCCGGGTCGTACTCGGCCAGCCCCGGGTCCGGGGGCCGGACCTCCTTCAGCGCTACGGCCCGGTCCAGGACGAGATCCCGCGCCCGCCACACCGTGCCCATGCCTCCGCCGCCGAGCCGCGCCTCCAGCTCGAACCGGCCATCGATCACCCGCTTGACGGGCCCACCCTCGCTCATCGCCCGCAGCATACGAGACCCCACTGACATCAGGGGCACCGGTCCCGCGTCCTGGAAGGGGCAGGGATCTACGCGGACGCCCCCCGCCGGCGTGCCGGACACCGCCACGCCATGCACTTCCCACTGATCAGCGCCATGCGGCCTGCCACGCGGTCCGGCTCGTGACACCTGGTGCCGGACCGTCCGCTCACGCAGCAACGGACCCCCGACCTGGCCACTGCCGCCTCCGGTCGGCTGACACCTTGGGCGCCCTCCGAGCGCGGGACTCGGCGATGTACGAACCCTGCGGCACCGGGTTGCGCTCCACATCAGGAAGACCGCACCACCCGCCGCCCTCGTCCCCAACTCGACAAAGCCGTGACCCAACACATCGGCCAGGAGCGCGAGGCCCTCGACCTGGCTGACGGGCAGGGAACTCAGGGCGAATCCCGGACGGTATCAACGCTTATGCCACCGTCAGGGCCGGGGAGGCACAACAGGGAAGACCGGCAGCCGGGCGCCACATGGAAACTCGGATCAACCTGTCCGACCATCACCACGACGGCCCGGGGTGCGCGTGTTTGTGGGCAGAGTCACCATGCTCAGCGGTCGGACCGGCAGCCTTGCGCACTACGCACGCCGCCGCCTGCTCGACCACGCGCAACCACACCAAGCGCCCGAAAGACCCTGACTGGACATCACCCTTCAGGACACCGTCGGCAAGAATGGAGCAGGCGCAGCGAAAGGGAGTCGGGCGGTAAGCACGAAGGGGAGAAAATTGCCCTGTATGCAAGCAAGGTCGGAGTTTGAAGAAGTGGGTAAAATCCGCACCCGCCAGCGATAAAGGCGCAGGTCGACTCCTGTGGTCCCCGCGTATGCGGGGGTGGTCCCATGCCCTGGGTGATCAACACCGGCCGCGTGCGGTGGTCCCCGCGTATGCGGGGGTGGTCCCTGGTCGCGGATCTCCTGGTTCATGGTCGCGGCGTGGTCCCCGCGTATGCGGGGGTGGTCCCGGTCTGGAGGCCATGGCCGGGATCTGGCGGAGGTGGTCCCCGCGTATGCGGGGGTGACCCCATGTGGGAATCGTCCAAGTTCGGTCTGGCTGAGCGGTCCCCCCGCACACCGGGACGGCCCCCCACCGCCCTGACGGGAAAGAGTGGGAAAAGTTCCGGCGGGGATGTCGAGATCCGTGTCCCGGCTGCGTCCCCGGTGTACACACGACCACAAGGGGTCGTACAGGATCGAGGAGAGCGACCATGGCCAAGTATCTGCTGCTCAAGCACTACCGGGGCGCGCCGGCCGCGGTGAACGACGTGCCGATGGACCGGTGGACGCCGGAGGAGATCACGGCGCACATCCGGTATATGAGCGACTTCGCGGACCGGCTGCGGGAGAGCGGGGAGTTCGTGGACGAGCGGGCGCTGTCGCCGGAGGGGCTCTGGGTGCGGTTCGACGGGGAGGGGCGTCCGCCGGTCACGGACGGGCCGTTCGCCGAGACCAAGGATCTGATCGCGGGGTGGATGGTGATCGATGTCGACAGCCGGGCGCGGGCGGTCGAGCTGGCCGGGGAGTTGTCCGCGGCGCCGGGCGCGGGCGGGCGGCCGATCCATGAGTGGCTGGAGCTACGGCCACTGCTGGGCGCGGCGCCCACCGTCACGGAGTGACCGGCGCCCTGGACGAGGCCCTGCTCAGAAGCCTCACCCCGGGCGTGCTGGGCATCCTCGTCCGGCGCGGGGCGGACTTCGCGGCGGCGGAGGACGCGGTGCAGGACGCGCTGGTGGAGGCGGTCCGGGTGTGGCCGGGCGGGCCGCCCCGGGATCCCAAGGGGTGGCTGGTCGCGGTGGCGTGGCGGCGGTTCCTGGACGCGAGCCGGTCGGAGGCGGCGCGGCGGCGCCGGGAGGAGCGGGCAGAGGAGGAGCCGCCGCAGGGTCCGGCGTCCGAGGTGGACGACACGCTGCGGCTGTACTTCCTGTGCGCGCATCCGTCGCTGAGTCCGTCGTCGGCGGTGGCGCTGACGCTGCGGGCGGTCGGCGGCCTCACCACCCGGCAGATCGCGCGGGCGTATCTGGTGCCGGAGGCGACGATGGGGCAGCGGATCAGCCGGGCCAAGCGGACGGTGGCCGGGGTGCGGTTCGACCGGCCCGGCGATGTGTCCACCGTGCTGCGGGTGCTGTACCTGGTCTTCAACGAGGGGTACTCGGGCGATGTCGATCTGGCCGCGGAGGCGATCCGGCTGACCCGGCAGCTCGCGGCGGTCATCGACCATCCGGAGGTGGCGGGGCTGCTGGCGCTGATGCTGCTGCACCATGCCCGGTGGGCGTCGCGGACCGCGCCGGACGGCGCTCTGGTGCCGCTGGCCGAGCAGGACCGCGACCGCTGGGACACGGCGGTGATCGCGGAGGGCATCGGGATCCTCCAGGGGGCGCTGGCCCGGGACCGGCTGGGCGAGTTCCAGGCGCAGGCGGCCATCGCTGCGCTGCACGCGGACGCGCCCACCGCCGAGGAGACGGACTGGACGCAGATCGTGGAGTGGTACGACGAGCTGGTGCGGCTGACGGACAGTCCCGTGGTCCGGCTGAACCGGGCGGTGGCGGTGGGCGAGGCCGACGGGCCGCGCGCCGGACTCGCGGCGCTGGCCGGGCTGGACGCGTCGCTGCCGCGTCATCCGGCGGTGGCGGCGCACCTCCATGAGCGGGCCGGGGACCGGGCGCTGGCGGCCCGGCTGTACGCGGAGGCGGCCGAGCGGGCGCCCACGGTCGGGGAGCGGGACCATCTGACCCGGCAGGCGGCCCGCCTCAACACGGCCGCCGGGCGCGGCACGGGGGCCCACGACCCGGAGTGACCGGAGTGACCTGTGTCGATTCCGTCGCCGGGGCGCGGCCGGTCGCGGCGGATTCCCCTCCCCGGCGGGCAAAGGCGCAGGTGGTGCCGGGAGGACGGAGGGGTGGCCGGGGGTGGGGAAAAGGGCCGTCGGCCGACGCCGGGAGGCCGGGCCGCGCTCCCCGGCGCCCGCCGTCCGCCCCGCCCCACTCCCCCACCCCACCTGATGAATTGGGCCCGAACACCGTGGAATCGGCACAGACGACCCACACCCTCCCCTCACCACCCCACAACTGATTCCGCATCAATATTCCCTACTTGCAACGAATTTCGCACTTAACTATCGCGCCAACCACTGTTTAGCATCTCGATCACCCCCCACGTATCCGGATTCCGTACTCATGCGTGGAGGACTGGCATGCCCGGTTTCAGTGATCGTGAACTCGGTATGGGACGGCGCATCACCCGCCGCGACTTCATCGACGGCGTGGCCGTCGGCACGGCCGCGGTCGCCGCCGCCACCGCGCTCCCCGGCATCGCCCAGGCCGCACCGGGTACGGGCAAGGGCAACGGCCACGGCGGCCATGGCGGCCATGGGCACGGCCATGGCCCGAAAACCCCCTACCCGCCCACCGAAACCGGCCTCAAAGGCCAGGGCCAGGGCTCCTACGACGTCGCCCACGCCGTCCGCAACGGCGACTTCGACCCGGGGAAGATCAACGGCCTCAAGGAGTCGTACGACCTGGTCGTGGTCGGTGCCGGGCTGAGCGGGCTCGCCGCGGCCTACCTCTACCGCAAGCATGCCGGGAAGAACGCCAGGGTGCTGATCCTGGACGCCCTGGACGACTTCGGCGGTCACGCCCGCCGCAATGAGTTCCAGGTCGGCCGCAATCTGCTGCTCTCCAACGGCGGCACCGTCAATATCGACACCCCCAGCACCTGGACCCGCGCCTCCCGCGATCTGCTCACCAAGGACCTCGGCGTCGACCTCAAGGCGCTGGAGGCCACGGTCAAGAGCGACGCCTACGCCAAGTACTCCCTGCGCAGCGCCACCCTGTTCAACGCCGAGCGCTGGGGCAAGGACCAGCTGGTCATCCGGGAGTCGGGCGAGTCCTGGGCCTCGTACGCCACCAAGCTGCCCATGGGGGCGGCCAGCCGGGCCGCGCTGGTGCGGCTGTACACCACCACCGAGGACTTCTACCCGGGGCTGACCGACGCGCAGAAGAAGGAGATCCTGGCGCGCACCCCGTACGAGACCTATCTGCGCGAGAAGATCGGGATGGACGACGACGCGCTGGAGGTCGTCAAGCGGGGCACGAACGGGCTGTGGGGCGTCAATGTGGACCGGGTCGCGGCGGCCGACGCCTGGGCGACCGGGCAACCGGGCTTCGGCGGGCTGAACCTGGCGCACACCGCCTGGCCCGGCGCCGGTTTCACCCCGCTGATGCAGCTCGCCGAGACCGACGACGACGGCTACTTCTACTTCCCGGAGGGCAACGCCGCCCTCGCCCGGCTGCTGCTCAGCAAGCTGGTCCCGGAGGCGTTCGACGAGCGCCGCCCCGACTGGCGCGAGATCGTCACCGCCAAGGCCGACTACGGGCGCCTGGACCGGCCCGGCAACAAGGTGCGCGTCCGGCTCGCCAGCACCGCGTTCAGCGTCCGCAACGACGGGCGGCGCGGGGTGGACATCCACTACTCCCAGGGCGGGCGCAGCTACCAGGTCCGCGCCAAGGGCGTGGTGATGGCCTGCTGGAACTCGGTCGCCTCGTACGTCATGCCCGAACTCCCCGCCGAGCAGGCCGCGGCGATGCGCTACGGCGTCAAGGTGCCGCTGGTGTACGCGCGGGTGGCGCTGCGCGACTGGCAGCCGTTCGCGCGGGCCCGGGTGTCCCGGGTGTCCACCCCGTCCCGGTTCTTCAGCAGCTTCGGGCTGCCCACGGTCACCGAGATCGGCGACTTCAAGATGCCGAGCCGCCCGGAACTGCCCACCGTGGTCTCCCTGTCGGCGACCCCGGGGCAGCCCGGACTGATCTGCCGCGAGCAGCACAAGGCGGGGCGGCGGCAGCTGATGCGGATGCAGTTCGCCGACTTCGAGCGCGAGATCCGCGACTCGATGGCCCGCTCCCTGTCCTCGTACGGCTTCGACGCGGCCCGGGACATCACCGCGATCACCGTGAACCGGTGGGCGCACGGCTACGCCTACGAGTACAACTCCCTGGACGACCCGCACCTGTTCCGCCCCGAGTCCGAGCGGCCCTACGCCCAGGCCCGCCGCCCGGTCGGCCGGATCACCATCGCCAACTCGGACGCCGAGGGCTTCGGCTACACCCAGGCGGCGTTCGACGCGGCACACCGGGCGGTGTCGCAACTGCTGTGAGCGGCCGGCGGTGGAGGGCGGGTACGGACCCTGCCGGGGGTGGAGGGCGGGTACGGACCCCGCCGGGGGGCGGTCGGCTCGGCCGTCATCCGGCGGTCGCGGGGGGGGGCGTCGGCGTCCCTCGCGGTCCCGGGGTGCCTCCCTTGCGGTCCAGGGGTGCCTCCTTGCGGTCCGGTCCCGGGGTGCCTCCTCGCGGTCCCGGAGTGCCTCCCCTGCGGTCCGGGCGGGCCGTCGGCAGCCGCTGGGCCGCGGCGCAGCGCCCGGCCGGACACAGGGTGTCAGCAGGGTCTCCCCGACGATCTCGCGCTGGGCGGCGAGGTCGTCGGCCGCGGCGAGGGCGGCGGCGCCGTGCGGGGCGGTGTAGGCGGGCGCGGGACGTTCCCGTACCTCCCGCTCGACGGGCGCCAGTACGTCCCCGGCGGGCAGCGGGTGAAGTGGCCGGGGTCGTCGGGGGAGCAGCTCATGGTGCCGGTGGGGGCGTCGAGCCGGTGCCCGGGGGCGCGGGTGGCGCGGGCCGTGCCCCGTCCGGCCTCCGGCGCGCGGTCGGCGAGGACGAGGTCGAGGTCGAGGGGGTACGGCGGCGCGGGGCGGTCTCGCAGACCTGGAGGGCGGTCAGCGTCCCGGCCGCTCCGGCTCCGGCAACGGCAACGGCAACGGCAACGGCAACGGTGTACCGCCGACGGGTCGAAATCACGTTGCCGCCTCCGGCGAAGGGGCGGTGGTCGATCGGCACCGGAGCCCCGGAGCCACCGGGCCCGCGGAGCGACCGGGTGCCGGATCGACTGCTTCCGGTTCCCCGGCCCGGCCCCCGCCGGTCGTTCGGTCCTTCCTCACCATTCCGATCGGATTCACGGGAAACCCCCTCCCCACTCGGCCGATCTCAGCGCAGGGAGAACACCCCCGGCTCTCCGCTCATCGCCAGGTGGTTCACCACCACATGCCCCTCCGTCACCGGAATCAGCTCCGGCCGGACCGACAGCGTCGCCGTGGCGCCGGGGTCCCGCGGAGCGATCCGGCCCTGTTCGCGCCCGTCCGTGCCCAGCAGGACGACGAGGCCGCCCCCGGGACCGGACCCGAGCACACCGATCCGGCCGTCGGGTTCGCGGGCGAGGGCGTCGGTGGTGACCCCCTCGGGACGGTGGTCCCAGACCGGGCGGCCGGTGGTGAGGGAGTGGGCGACCACATGGTCCGGGACACCGTCGCCGTGGTGCCGCCCGGCGAGGGTGACCAGCAGTTCCCCGGCGACCAGGGGCGGGCTCGCCGCTCCCCCGCCCGACCGCACCCCCTTGGGCGCGACGAGTTCCCCGCCGGGCCCCGACAGCGGCACGGTCGCCGTGGGCCGGCCGCGCGCGTCGAAGCCGAGGTAGGCCCGGGTGCCACGCGAGTCCGCCTCCGCCACCGCGAGGACGGCGGGCGTCGCCGTCACCACCGCGGCGGTGACGCCCGGCGCCCGGACCGGAAGCGTCCGGACCCAGCGCTGCGCGCCGGTGCGGGTGTCGAGGGCGACGAGGCGGGCCCGCCCACCGCACTGCTCGACCAGCAGCGCGCGGTCGTCGTCGGCGCCGAGGGCGCGGGCCGCGCAGCCGTCGGCGATACCGCGCCACCACCGCTGGACGCCGGTCTCGGCGGAGCGGGCGCGCAGGGCGTCCCGCTCGGCGGTGAGGACGAGGGAGGCGCCGACGGCGAGGCCGCCCGCGACCAGCCCGCCGCCGGTCAGGGAGCGCCGCCACAGGTGCGCGCCGTCGGAGACGCGGACGGCGGCCAGGGTGGCGCAGGGCCGCCCCCGTTCCCCGAACCCGATGAGCCCGACGCCCTGCGCGACCCCGGGGCTCATCGCGCAGACGGCCTTGCGGCCGGGCGGGGCCACGCTCCACAGCACGGCCCCGTCACCGGCGGCGTAGGCGAAGAGTCCGTCCAGGCGGCCCTGGACGACGGTGTCCCCGAGGCCCCAGGCGCCGGGGCCCTCGTCATGGCGGCCTCCGCTCGCGGCCACCTGCCAGCCGACGACCGGGCGGGCGGGCCCGGCGGTGACGGGCGCCCCGTGCGCGCCGGGCGCACCCCCACCGGCCGGCCACCACGCCCAGAGC
Organism: Streptomyces sp. NPDC004610; assembly: GCF_040609715.1. Lineage (NCBI taxonomy): Bacteria > Bacillati > Actinomycetota > Actinomycetes > Kitasatosporales > Streptomycetaceae > Streptomyces > Streptomyces sp. NPDC004610. Next base: position 82,811 of record NZ_JBEXLA010000040.1, read on the forward strand.
CCGGCGACCACGGCGAGACAGAGCGCTGGCGCGGCCACCCGGACCCACTGCCGCCACCCCGTGCCGGAACCGGCCCCACCCCCGTCGGGGGGCCGTCCCCCGCCCGTACGCACGCCCATCCCCCACCCCCGGCGAACCCCCGCACGGCGCACCCTGCTGCACCGCCGGGACGGAATCTACCGCCGTCCTACCCGCCCGCCGGGGCCGGATGCGGGCGGGGGACGGGGGTGGGGTGTGTGAGCGGCGGGGAAGGGCGCGCGGGGAGCGGCTCGCTCCGGTGACGCACTCCCCGACCGCCCGCCCCTGCCGGGCACTCCCGGGCGCCCGCTCCTCCCCGGGAACCGCCCACCCCGAGGAACCGCCTCCTCACTCCCTCCGGTCCTGCACCCTCCGCCGGTACACCCACAGCACCACCGACACCGCCAGCACACCCAGCGCGATGGCGAGTTCCTTGAAGCCGCCGTACCCGGTGATGGAGAAGCCCGTGGCGCCGACGACCAGGATCACGGTGAGCAGGGCCGCCAGGAACCAGGCCAGCGGGACGAAGAAGTTCGGCAGGCGGATCGGGCGCGGCGCGTCCGGGCGGTCGCGGCGCAGCAGGGCGAAGCCGGAGATGGCGAGGACATGGACCAGGATGTAGCCGAGGTTGCCGGTGACGATGATCGCCAGGGGGGTCTTCAGGACCGTCAGGACGACGATGTTGAGGACCAGGGCGACCAGCAGCGCGCGGGCCGGGACGCCCCGCCGGTTGAGGACGCCGACCTGGCGGACGGTGTGGCCCTGGCGGCCCATCTCGTAGAGCACGCGGGAGCCGTCGGCGAGGCCGGTGATCATGATGAGCAGCAGGGACGCGATGAGGAAGACGACCATCAGATCGGCCGCGCCGCCCACCAGGTCCTGGAAGGCGCCGACGTAGAACGTGGTGGGGTCGGCGGAGATGGCCGATTCACCGACGTAGCCGGACAGGGCGAACGGGAGCAGGATGAAGACGCCCAGGCAGAACAGGACTCCGGCGCGCAGGGCCCGTGAGGTGTCCCGGACGGTGTCCTTGTACTCGGGGGCGAAGGTCGCGCAGACCTCGACGCCGAAGGACGTCCAGGCCATCACATAGAGCCAGACGAGGGCCTCGCGGACGCCGCCCATGCCGTCCGGGAGGTTCCAGTGCAGTCCGCTCGCGCTCCAGTCGCCGCTGAGGAACGGCAGCACGATGAAGACGACCAGCGGGACGAGCAGCGCGCCGCCGGTGACGTAGACCAGCCACATCGCGACATGCAGGCCGAACATCGTGGCGGCGAAGAGGAGCAGGATCACCGCCAGGCCGACCACGATCGGGAAGCTGAGTTCGGCCGGGCCGAGGGTGACCGACCAGTCCTGGCCGGGGAACCACTGGGCCTGCACGAACGAGCCGATGATCCCGGCGTAGACGGCGAGCGCGGTGGTCCAGGGGAACCAGTAGCCGACGCTGGCGATCGGGCCGACGACGGGGGCGCGGGAGCGCCAGCCCTCGGCGGCGTAGGCGGCGATCCCGCCGGAGGAGTTCGGGAACATCGCGGCGAGTTCGGTGTAGATCCAGTTGGTGGCGGTGGCCAGGACCATGGAGGCCGCCCAGAGGGCTATGGCTCCCCAGGCTCCGAGGCCGCCGATGGAGGCGCCGAGGGAGGCGATCAGGGCCGCGGGCATGGTCAGCGACATGGCGAAGCCGTCGTACCAGCGGATCTTCTTGGCGAGGGCGGGTTCGGCGGACGCGGTGGGCGACTTCGCCGGAGGACTCGTGGGTGCCGGGGTGCTCATGGCGGTGTTTATAAGTCCAGCGAAAATTTCCCGTCAAGATGCACGCATGAGCAATCAGGAAGGTTTTACTTTGCGGATCCGTGAATCTTGACGTCTCAAACTTGTCGATGAATCATCTGCCGTAGTAGACGACGCCGAATCGGACGACAGACCACGGATCGGGCCACCGGGCCACCGGGCCACCGGGCCAGCTGATCATCGAGCCACCGGGCCACCTGACCATCGGGCCACCTGACCATCGGACAGAGGAGCACTCACCTCATGACCACCGCAGAGCAGCAGCTCTTCATCAACGGCGCCTTCACCGACGGGGCCGGCGCGCAGACCGCCGAGGTGATCAGCCCGGCCACCGGCGAGCGCGTCGGTTCCTTCCCGCTGCCCGTCGCGGCCGACCTGGACGCCGCCGTCGAGGCCGCGCACCGGGCGCAGCGCGCGTGGGCCGGGGTCAATGTGTGGGACCGGGCGGCGGCCTGTCACCGCATCGCCGACGAGATCGACAAGCGCCGCGCCGAACTGGCCCGCCTCCAGACCCTGGAGCAGGGCAAGCCGCTCGCCGAGTCGGTCGCCGATGTCACCGAGACCGCGCAGTTGTTCCGGCTGCACGCCGAGGACGCGGTCCGGCTGAACGGCGAGACGCTGCTGTCCCGCGACAACTCCAAGAAGATGTTCACCTTCCACCGGCCGGTCGGCACCTGGGCGATCATCACGCCCTGGAACTTCCCGCTGCTCATGTTCGCCGAGTTCGCAGCCCCCGGCCTCGCCACCGGCAACGCCCTGATCGTCAAGCCGCCGGCCAACACGCCGCTGACCGTCCTCAAGGCCATGGAGGCGGTCGCCGCCGCCGGGCTGCCGGAGGGCCTGGTCAACATCCTGCCCGGCGACGGCCCCTTCGGTGACGCCCTGGTCCGCCACCCCGGCATCCACGCCATCGGCTTCATCGGCTCCTCCGCGACCGGCGCGAAGATCACCGCCGCGGCCGGGCTCAAGCGGTCCCTGATGGAGTGCTCCGGCAACGGCCCGCTGGTCGTCCTCGCCGACGCCGACCTGGACGCCGCCGCGAAGGCCGCCGTCGACGGGGCCTACCCGTGCGCCGGGCAGGTCTGCTGCGCCACCGAGCGGGTCGTCGTGGACGCCTCGGTGCACGACGCGTTCGTCGAGGCCGTGCTGCGCGAGTCGGAGCGGGTGCGGCTCGGCGACCCGTTCGACGACAAGACCGTCCTCGGTCCGCTCAACAACGAGGGCGTGGCCGCCAAGATGGACCGGCACATGGCCGACGCCCGCGCGCGCGGCGCCGAGATCCTGCTCGGCGGCGCCCGCCGCAGCGGGATGCCGACCGACCTCTACTACGAGTTCACCGTGGTCGACGCCGTGCCCGAGGACAGCCTGCTGTCCCGGGAGGAGTCCTTCGGTCCGGTCGTGCCGATCATCACCGGCCGCGACGAGGACGATCTGCTGCGCATCGCCAACGACGACGCCCTCGGCCTCCAGGGCGCGGTCTTCACCTCGTCCATGAAGTCCGCCTTCCGGTTCATGGAGGAACTGGAGGTCGGCCAGGTGATCGTCAACGAGTCCAACAACTGGTGGGACATCAACATGCCGTTCGGCGGCGCGGGCTCCCGCGGCACCGGCTGGGGCCGGATCGGCGGCAAGTGGACGCTGATGGACATGACGGACACGCGTACGGGGGTCATCAGTCTCTGACCGCAGGGGGTCCGACCCGAGCGGGGTCCGGCCCGAGCGGGGTCCGGCCGGAGCAGGTCCGACCCGAGCAGGGTCCGACCCGAGCACAGGGGGCGTGCCCCGATCCGGGACACGCCCCCTCCCCCGCCCCCACTTCCGCCCCCACATCCGGCCCACTTGAGCAGTGAGGAGCCCATGACCTCCGCCCCCGAGACCTCCGGAACCTCCGCCCCCGAGACTCCTGAGACCTCCGAGACCTCCGGGACCCCGGCGGCCCCCGCGCCCCCGACCGCCTCCGCGACCGCCCGTCCGGAGGACCCCCGCCTCCGGCTCCGCCACACCACCCCCACCCCCTACTGGCTCGACCGCCCCGAGAGCCCCGCCCCCCTGCCCAGGCTCACCGGGGACACCGCATGCGATCTCGCGGTGATCGGCGGTGGCTACACCGGCCTGTGGACCGCGCTGCTCGCCAAGCGCCGCTTCCCGAAGCTGGATGTGCTGCTGCTGGAGCAGAAGACCTGCGGCCACGCCGCCAGTGGCCGCAACGGCGGCTTCTGCTCCCCCTCCCTCACCCACGGCCTCGCCAACGGCGTCGCCCGCTGGCCCGGCGAGATCGGTCTCCTCCAGCGCCTGGGCGCCGCCAACTTCGACGCCTTCGCACGCGACCTGGAGACCCACGGCATCGACTGCGGCTTCGCCCGCACCGGCAAGGTGACCGTCGCCGCCACCGACTGGCAGGCCCGCGCCCTCGCCGACGCCGCCGACCTGTCCCGCGCCCACGGCGAACCCGCCACCCTCCTCGACCGCGACGCCCTGCGCGCGTACGTCGACTCCCCGATGTGGCAGGCCGGGCTGTGGAGCCCGGACTACGCCCTGCTCGACCCGGCCCGCCTGGTGTGGGGGCTGCGCCGCGCCTGTCTGGAACAGGGCGTGCGGATCGCCGAGCACACCGAGGTCGAGGCCCTGGACACCCGCCCGCGCGGCCCCGTCCGGCTGCGCACCCCCTACGCCGAGGTGCGGGCCGGGAAGGTCGCCCTCGCCACCAACATCCACCGCCCGCTGCTGCGCCGCCTCGCCCTCACCATGGTCCCGGTCTACGACTACGCCCTGGTGACCGAGCCCCTGACGGACGCCCAGCTCGCGTCGGTCGGCTGGAGCGGCGACCACGGCATCACCGACGCCGGGAACCAGTTCCACTACCTCCGCAAGACCGCCGACCGGCGGATCCTGTGGGGCGGCTACGACGCCATCTACCACTACGGCAGCCGCACCGACGACGAACTCACCCAGCGCGCCGCGACCTTCGAGACCCTCGCCCGGCAGTTCGCCGAGGCGTTCCCGCCGCTCGCCGGGGTCTCCTTCGCGCACGCCTGGGGCGGCGTCATCGACTCCACCACCCGGTTCTGCATGTTCGCCGGTACGGCGGCCCGCGGCCGGGTCTCCTACGCCCTCGGCTTCACCGGACTCGGCGTCGGCGCCACCCGCTACGGCGCCGAGGTGATGCTGGACCTGCTGGCCGGACGCCGTACCGAGGCCACCAGCCCGGCGATGATCCGCCGCCCCCCGGTCCCCTTCCCGCCCGAACCGGTGCGCTGGCTCGGCATCCAGGCGACCCGCCGCTCGATGGCCCACGAGGACGAGACCGGCACCCGCAATCTGTGGCTGCGCACCCTCGACCGGCTCGGCCTCGGCTTCGACTCATGAGCCGGGCGAGGAATGATGGGCCCATGGGTTCCACGGCACATCAGGGCGGCCATCCGCTCGACGACATCGACCGGCGCATCATCGCCATCCTCCAGGCCGACGGGCGGCGGGCCTACAGCCAGATCGCGGAGGACCTCGGTATCCCGGCCTCCTCGGTCCGCTACCGGGTGCAGCGGCTGGAGGAGAACGGCGTCCTCCAGATCGTCGGTATCGCCAATCCGCTGACCATCGGCTTCGACCGGTTCGCGATGATAGGGCTGAAGGTGCGCCCCGGCATGACCCGTGAGGTCTGCCGCCAACTGCGCGAACTGCCGGAGACCTCGTACGTCATCATGACGGCGGGTCAGTACGACGTGATGGCCGAGGTCATCTGCCGGGACACCGACCACTTCACCGATCTGGTCAATGAGCGGATGCATCTGATGGAGGGCGTGATCTCCACCGAGTCGTTCTTCGTCCTGGAGGTGCACAAGATGGCGTACGGGTGGGGTGTGGGCGAGGTGGAGACCCTGCTGCTGGACGGGCGGGGCGGGGCGAAGCCGACCGACGGCTGAGCGGGTCCGCTTCCCGGCCCCGGGCGTTGTCGGTGCCCGGGGTTATGCTCGTCGCCCCTGATGGGTGGGCCGGACGGAGATCGTGAGGGACTCGCGGCCATGGGGGGTGGGTGAGGTCCCCGGCTGCCTGCTCGGGCCCCGAGATGCCGATACGCCACCCCCCTTTCCCCCTTTTCCCTCACGTCCTACCCGCGGCGTGGGCCAGCGCGCTCGGGGCGTGGCGGCCGACGATCGCGGGGGCCTGCTGGATCAGGCTGTCGTCGGTGAGGGCGGCGACCATGAACAGGGCGAAGTCCACCCGCCGGGTCAGATCGCTGGCCAGCAGCGGATCCCCGACATGCTCGGCCCACACCGGCAGCCCCTGGCTCTCGCCCTCCTCCAGCGAACTGCCCCGCACCACGGTCCAGCGGGTGTCACTGGCGAAGATCCGGCGGCACGCCTCCACCTGGTCGTCGATCTCGGCGAACCGCACCAGCTTGCCGATGACGGTCGCGGCCCGCAGCCCGAGGGTGAACAGCCGTGAGTAGCGGTCCTTGCCGTCCCGGGTGATGTGCCAGCCGCAGGAGAAGACCAGCCGGGCGCCGGGCCGGGCGAAGTCGAGCACCGCCTGCGCGGTGCCCGAGGAGTACTGCCGCACCCCCCACGGCACCAGCACCGTGAGCACCCCGTCGCACCCCTCGACCGCCCGTCGGATCACCTCGCGGTCGTCGGTGTCCCCCGGCACCACGGTGATCCGCCCCTCGAACCCGGCCAGCTTGGGCACACTGCGCTCCCGGCAGACCCCGACCACCTCGTAACCGCGCTCCAGCGCCTGCCGGACCATGTACTGCCCGAGCTTGCCGGACGCGCCGACGATACAGACCTTGGCCATCCGCCCCGGCCCCTGCTCCCCGTCCATGCCACAACCCCTTCACTGCCACCGACCTGCGAACCTTACCTTGTAAGGCAAGGTAACCTTATGCCGTAAGGCAGTCAAGGAGAGCCGAGGCGAGAGAGGGTGGAGCAACGGATGCCCGAGGGAGGAAGGGCCCGGCGCGGCCCGGCGGGACGCACCCCGCTCAGCCGTGAACGGGTGATCCGTACGGCGGTGGAGGTGGCGGACGAGAAGGGGTCGGCGTCCCTCACCATGCGGGCCGTCGCGGCACCGCTGGGCGTCGAGGCGATGTCCCTGTACCACCATGTGGCGGGCCGGGAGGACATCCTCGACGGCATGGTCGACACGGTCTTCGGGGAGATCGAACTCCCGTCGCTCACACCGCCGGGCACCCCGGGCCCCCCGGGCACCGGCTGGCGGGAGGCGATGGCCGCCCGCGCCCGCTCGGCCCGCGCCGCGCTGCTGCGCCACCCCTGGGCGATCGGCCTGATGGACTCCCGCACCCACCCCGGCCCGGCGACCCTGCGCCACCACGACACGGTGATCGGGGCCCTGCGCGCGGCCGGTTTCTCGGTGCCGATGGCCGCGCACACCGTCTCACTGATCGACAGCTATCTCTACGGTTTCGTGCTCCAGGAGGTGAGCCTCCCCTTCCGGGGCGAGCCGGAGCGCGACGAGGTGGCGGGCGCCATCATCGACCGGATGCCCGCCGACGCCTACCCCCATCTCGCCGAACTGGCCATGGAACATGTGATGAAGCCGGGCTACGACTACGCCGACGAGTTCGACTTCGGACTCACCCTGATCCTGAACGGCCTGTCCCCCGACGAGGAGACGGCCGTCCCGGACTGACTCGGTCCGGGACCTCCCGGAGTGAGTCAGTCCCGGTCGAGGTCCCGATCGAGGTCCCGGTCGAGCGGGTTGGCCGTCACCCGGTCCGCCATCCCGCTCGCCACCAGCAGGGCCGCCGCGCATCCCGGCTTGCGGGCGGCCTGGTCCTCGAAGAGCCGGACGAAGGACGCCGCGAAGTCCCCGCGCGGATACGCCGCGACCAGGGCCCGGCGGAAGGCGGGGTCGAAGTCCCCGAGGGTCCCGCCGGACACATCGGCGGTGGTGCCCACCTGGAGCAGCCTGCTCTCCGGATCCGCCTCGGGTGCCACGTCGTCCCGCATGTGCAGCACGATCACCTCGGCGGCCCGGTCGCGCCGCTCCGGCGGCCAGCCCAGCCCGGCCGTGAGCACCCGCGCCAGGTGCCCGCCCGCCTCCTCGAACGGCAGGGTGTGGCTGTCGAAGGGCGGGGTGAGCCCCAGATCGTGCAGCAGCGCGGCGACGTAGAGGAGTTCCGCGTCGAAGTCCAGGCCCCGGTCCCGGGCCCAGGCCGCGGCGAAGAAGTAGGCGCGCAGACTGTGATGGCGCAGCGCCTCGTCCGCGTACTCCGCGCAGACCAGTTCCGCCGCGCGAGCCGCCCGGCCCTCCGGTGCCCGCAACCCCGCGACCTCCGTCGGCATCGGCCGACCCCCTCTCCCGCTGTCCTGTGATGACTGGGCGCAGCCTAACCAGTACCGGGAGCACGGCCGCGCCCGCCGTCGGGGGACAGGGACGGCGGGCGCGGGTCGGGACGGGTTTCCCCGGCCGGTCGGGATCAGGCGTCGGTGCAGTGGTCGCCGTAGCCCTTGCCGTGGTCCTTCTTGTCGCCGTACTCCTTCTTGTCGCCGTAGCCGTCATCGCCGTAATCGTGGCCGTGACCGTGGTCGCCGTAGCCGGGCTTGCACGGCTCGGGGGGTTCCTCGCCCTCGGGGGTGTTGTCGAGGCGGGCCGTGGCGGTCTCGCCGTCGGTGTCGAGGACGTACGGGCCGCTGACCGGGTTGTCCGGCAGGAGATAGCCGTCGGGGACGGCGGTCTCAAGCAGGTAGTAGGTGCCCTGCGGGAGTTCACCGAAGGTGCAGCGGCCGTCGGCGTCCGTGGTGCAGACGCCGCCGACATGGGTGTCGGGGTCGGCGCCGGTGGTCTGGAGGCCGGGGACGCCGTTGGTCTCCTGCCACAGTTCGAAGGTGGCCCCGGCCAGCGGGTCGCCGGTGTCGGAGTCGGTCTTGATGATCTGCACCGCGCCGTTGTCCTGCGGGACGTTGGTGGGCCGGTTGGCCGCGGTCACCGAGACGCCGTCGGGGGCGTTCTGGGCGGTGAGGACCAGCGGGCCGAAGACCGCGGGCTCGGGGAGTTCGTAGCCGTCGGGGGCGTCCGTCTCCTGCCAGTAGTACGTGCCCGTCTGCACGGTCCGGGCGCACAGGCCCTCGGCGTCGGTGACGCAGGGGGCGCCGACGCGGGTGTCGGGGTCGGTGCCGGTGGTCTGGAGGCCGGGAACGTTGTTGGTCTCGCGCCAGAGCTGGAAGGTGGCGCCCGCGAGGGCCTCCTGGGTCCCGGCGTCGACCTTCTCCACGCTGACCACGCCGGTGGCCGGCTCGGGAGCGCCGCAGTCGGGCAGATCACCGTCGAAGGGGTAGGCGTGGAACTCCTGGCCGCCGCCCCCGGTCGCGGCGGAGGTGTGGGTGAGGGAACCGGTGGTGAAGAACCGGCCGTTGATGCCCGGCAGGGTCACCGTGGTGCTGGATGCCTGGTTGCCGATCAGGAAGCTGCCCTGGAACTGCCCGGTGCCGATCAGGCCCACCGAGGCGGCGTCGGGGAAGTTCCACAGCAGGCGCTCGCGGTAGGCGTTGAGCGGGTCGGTGGCGTCGTCGATGCCGCCGCTGTAGGTGTTGATGGTGCGGTCGGCGCCGACGATGTTGACGAGGATGGTGGCGTTGGCGGGGATGTTCGCGAAGACCACGCCCTGCTGGCCGCCATTGGGGGCGGTCAGGTTGAAGTTGACGTTGAAGACCTGGAGGGCGGAGGTGCCGTCGCCGGTGAACAGGGTCTGGGAGCCCTGGTTGACGGCGGTGCCGGTGGCGGGGCGCGGGGCGCCGTCCACCCGGGCGTAGCACTGGCTGGCGTCGGTCAGCTCGTCACGCAGGTCCACATAGGGGTCGGTGGCGTCCGGGTCCTGCACCAGATCGGCCAGGACGGTGCCGGTGACGGTGCCCGCGTGCCGGACGACCCCCGCCTCGGCCAGCAGCCGCTGCCCGCTCGCCACGGTGATGTCACCGCCGGTGGTCAGCCAGTCGGCGCCGACCGGGGGCGGGACGCGGGAGCCGACGCCGACCTCGCCGAGGTTGTAGACCTGGCTGACGCCCGCGCGCTTGTTCATGTCGAAGTTGTCCAGGACGACGACCCGGCCCTCGGCCTCGGACGCGGCCTCGCGGACGTTGAAGTCGCTGCCGACGAAGATGTTGATGCCGTTGTCCCGGCCCGCGATGGGGCCGTTGCTGATACCGGGGTAGGGGTCGGGGCAGTCACCGGGGACACAGGGGCCGAGGCCACCGGGCAGCGGCGCGGCGGACGCGGAGGACACTCCGGGGCCGAGGACCAGCACGGGTACGGCCGTGAGCGCCACGGCGCAGGAGAGCCCCGCGGATCTCGCGCGCCGTCGCAGGCGCCCGGAGGGGCGGGGGGTGAGGTTGCTCATGCCCGGAGTGTCGAATCGCCGGGTGCCGCCCACCACCCGGGGGACCCCGGGGTTGGGCCGGTCAGTGGCCCCACTCACCGCCAGGCGTGAACGCAGGGGGCCGCCAGGAGTACACGAACGTCCGCTATGTATCGCCTACGGACCGTCACACCGTCGCGCCCACGACGGTGATGCCGCCTTCGCCCCGCTCGAACCGGGCGATCAGCTCGGCCGGGGTGACCGGGCCGCCGGTGTGGTCGAGCAGCAGCAGGGGCCGGGGCTCGCCGCCGTCCGTGCCGTCCGTCTTCGGCGGGACCAGGTCGGTGACGGTCTCGCGGCGGAGCAGTACCCGGTAGTCGGGGTCGCGGGGGTCGACCGGGAGCGCGTCGCCCTCCGGGTCACCGGCCTCCGGGTCGCCGCCCTCCGGGTCGTCGGCCTCGCGGGCGAGGACGGCCCGGTGGGAGACCAGAGTCACCGACAGCCGGTCGCCGGTCCTCTCATAACGGGCCGACAGATCCTCGGGAAGCAGATAGAACACACCCTCCTCCCCCTCGTGCCCTCTGCCCAGCAGCCCGCACACCAGCCGCTCACCGGGGTCGGCGGAGGTGTGGTCGAGCCCGAGGAACACCTCCGGGGTGTCCGGGTCGAGGGAGGGGATCGTACCGATCCAGAGCTGGGTGCCGCCGTCGTCGTCGTTCATGCGGCGCATCCAAGCACAGGGCCGGTCGCCGGGTCAGGCCCCGGGGTGGTCGTCCGGGGACACGGGCAGGGTGACCTCCCAGGTGTCCACAGCGAAGTGGGTGCTCATGCCGTGCCGCTCGTAGAGGCGCAGCGCGCCGGTCTCGTTGGCGGTGTCGACGCCCAGGCCGATGGTGTCCCGGCCGGTCGCCGCGTACGCCCCGAAGGCGTGCCGCAGCAGATGACCGGCGATGCCCTGACCGCGGAACGCCTTGCGGACGCCGAGGACGTTGATCCAGGCGTAGGGCTCGCGGTGGTCGGAGGTGACCAGCACGGCGGCGTCGCCCGAGCCGTCGAGGGAGGCGATCCAGACGCGGTCCCACTCCATCCGGTTGCCCAGGTTGGTGAGCCACTGGTCGTAGGTGAGGGGGGTGTGGTCGAAGTGGTCGACAAAGGTCTCCTCCACCAGCGCATGGGCCGTACGCCGGTCGCCCTCGTCACGGCAGTCGCGCAGCCGCAGCCCGGCGGGGGCGGCGGGCAGTGGGTCGGCGGTGGGGTCGAGCGGGCGGGTGAGGACGTGGTAGCGGCGGACGGTGGACCAGCCGCGCCCGGTGAGCAGGCTGGTGTCCAGGGTGGGCCGGATATTGAGATGGAGATGGACGACGGCCTTCGCCGCACCGTTGGCGCGGGCGCGGCGCACGGTCTGGGTCTCCATCAGGTCGAGAAGCTGCTCCCCCGCGTCCTGGTGGTCCGGCAGCACATAGTGGTCCATGTCGATCCGCTCGGCGCGCGAGTCGTCCCACACCAGCCCGTACGCCACGAGCCGCCCGTCATGGAACGCCAGCCACGAGTTCTCCGCGAGGGCGGCCTCGGGGTGGGTGAGGTCCTCCTCCACCTGGGCCGTGTCGGTCTCCTCACGACCGATCTCGATCAGATCGACGGCGTTCAGCAGCACGCTGATCTCGGGGGCGTCGGCGGGGGTGGCGGGGCGGATGACTGGGTCCATCGGACCACTGTCCGGGGTGGGCGGCGGGCGCCGCAACGCAATATCCGGGGGGGGAGGTGTTGGGCGGATCATGATGGACGGGGAAGGTCGAGGAGACACCGGAACCGTGCGTTGCTGGCCTCCGCGCCCCGCTCCCCCACCCTTGCCGTGAAGTCCCGGCAGGTCCCGTTGACGAATGCCTCAACGGCGCGGGTGTCCGCCTGTTGCCAACTGGGGATGCCGGAGAGCCACGTCCCCGTGTCCTCGGGGGTCTGCCCGAAGCACATCAGCCAGGTGGCGGTGTAGGCGGCGTCGACCCAGGCGGGCCCGAGGGCGGGCATGGCCCAGTCCACGAGGTGAGCGTGTCCGCTGCGGCTGACAAGAACGTTGTGGGGGTTGGTGTCCGTGTGGAGCAGATGGGTTCCGCGCAGGGCGTGCGCTTCCCGGGCACTGAGATGTCCGGCGAGGCGGTCCGCCAACTGGGGAACGGGAAAGGCGGGTGTGCGCAGGTGTCGCAGTCGGCGCAGCATGTCGGCGAGGGGGATCAGATCACCGGTCTCGGGCCCGTAGTCGATGTGCCGTCCGTCGACGCGGTCAAACACGAGACGGGGAAGGGGCACCGGGACACGCCTGAGTGCGGTACCCCCTCCTCAGCTGCGGGGTTGTTGTCAGTGCGGGTCGGGGACTCCGGGCCCGTTCTCGCTCAGCTGTACTCGCTCTCGAGCGTGCAATCGCCGGTGCTCGTTGCTCGCCTCACGCATCAGTGCTCGACGCTCCGCCGCTTCCTGGTTGTCCTGGGGTCCGGTCGGTTGCCCCTTGGCCGCCCTGATCGCCTCGGCGCGTACGGCCTTGACCGTCTTGGACTTGCCCATGCGGTGCTCTCTTTCGAAGGTGTCCCGGGCCCGGTCGGACCCGGGATTCCGCCCGACTGCGGCTGTCCGTCTCTGCCAGTCGAGCGGGGCTCGGAGGCGCCCAACCCCGTTCCGTCACTTCGGGACCAGGCACCCGCTCCCGCAGGACCGGGAATCTAGGTGCGGAGCACCATGCAGAGCGCGAATCCGCAGGTGCCGCTCAGTACAACGAGCAGAAGCGGCCCGGTGACTGCTGCGGCGAAATCGCGCCAGCACTTCAAGAGGATCGCCCCCGTTCACGTGTCCGCTGGAGCTTGCCGAGGGCGATCAGCTGGCGGGCCTCGCGCTCCGTGCCCCGTCTCAACCGGCTGAAGTGCACGCGCCAGCTGAATCCGGTGGGGCGCTGCAACTCAACCCAGCGACCGTCAAGGCTTCTCACCCTGCCGGGCATGTCGTAGTCGAGATCGAAGACGACCATGCCGATGACGATCTCGTGCGGGGTGTGGAAGAACGGGTGCGGTCGGTTCACCCGGGTGGGCGCGGGAACGGGAACGGGGGGAACGGGGTTACGACTTGTCACAGGGACCGGCCACCCTCCCGGCGCTTACGGTTGTGCTCGCGGACCAGTTCCCGCGATTGGGCAAGGGACTGACCGCGCTGCCCGGTTTCCGGGCGGAGCCCCGAGTGGTTGCCGCCGCACCGCCCACGGCGCACCCCTCGACCGGGGCGGGCTGTAGAGGGGGCACGCGGAGCGCCACGGGCTTGGGTAAGTCAGTCATCGATCAGCCTCCGTAGGCAGGACTCAACGTTTCTGAGCGAGTCAGGGGCCCCGACTGCCGAGTGAAGGACGGGGCAGTCGGGGCCGGGAGCGGGTGAGTGCCCGCCCCCCTTCCTTCGGCTCAGTGGTGGTCGAGCCACACGGGGCCGAAGGGGCACCGTTCCATGCGATCCTCCGCAGCGCCGGGGGGAACGCTGCCGCACGGAACGGGGGTTCAGGTCCGCCCGGCTGCCCGACCTCGGGTCAGCCGGGCGAACGCGAGGGTCACGTCATCCCCAGGGGGCGCCCCCGCTACTGCGTTCGTTCAGCTCGGCGAGGGCGGGGCGGAGTCGATCTGTCACGGTCGCCGGCCGGATGTCCGAACGCCACGCGGGCCACTCGACACCGCCGCCGGGCGGACGGAGCGCGTATCGGCCGTCCGCCCAGGTTCCGCCGGTGTCCATGAGGATCGCGAGTCTGTTCCGCGCGGTGTCCAACACCAGCTCACCGACGCGGAGTTGGGGTGTCGGGGGATTTGTCGGTACGTTCTCACCGGACATGACGACTCCTCTCCGTAGTGATTCCACTACCGGGCGGAATCAGAGTGGCGTAGGGTCGGAACCCGATCAACGTGGCTGTCAGGACGCGACAGTTGGGGCAGGGATGGTCAATCGCAAGGAACTGAATCCGGATGCGTCGCCGCAAGCGGCCTTCGGGGCACGCCTCCGCAGATCACGCGAGGCGAAGGGCTGGACCCAGGAAGATACGTCCGAGCGCATGGGAGTATCCAGCGGGCATATCTCGGGAGTTGAAACAACTCGCAAGTCGCCGTCCTTGCACTTCGCGAAAGCTGCGGATGTTGCCTTCGGGCTGGTGGGAACGGTAGACACGTTCGAACGCCAGTGGCATGAGATGCGTAACGGCAGCTTGCTGGAGGGATTTCCTGAGTACGTCGGCTATGAAAGCCGTGCAACCGAAGTCCGTCTGTTCGAGGCAGGCTTGATCCCCGGACCACTTCAGGCGCGCGAATACACGCAGGCACTTGCCGACTTCGGCGTCCAGCAAGGGGACATAACACCCGAGCAAGCCACTGAACGGGTCACTTTCCAGGCGGATCGACAGGCAGCACTGTTTCGGACCCCGGGCCCGATGATCCATGTAGTGCTGGATGAGAGTTGCATTCGACGACCCATCGGCGGACCGGATGTGATGAACGCCCAGTTGGCAGGCCTCCTTGAGTTCGCAGCCATGCCCAACTCTGGGCTACAGATCGCCCCATTCAGCATGGGCGAGCGTCGTCCGTTTAACCGGTTGGTCAACCTTTTGACCATGACCGATCGTTCCGTCATGTCTTACGTTGAGTCGCAGACTCAGGGGCATTTGGACCGCGATCCGTCTTCCGTGCTTCCGCTCGTGAGGAAGTACCATCAACTTCAGATCGAGGCAGCGTCACAGGCTGAGTCCGTCGCCATGATCGAACAGCTACGAAAGGGCACTTTGTGATGGCCAAGACCGACTCCTCCCCACTTCAGTGGGTCAAGTCCTCATACAGCGTTGACAACGGCGGGTCCTGTGTCGAGTGGGCCCCTGACCGCGTCACCACGTCCGGCGTCGTCCCCGTCCGGGACAGCAAGAACCCACACGGCCCCGTACTGAACCTGTCCCTCAGCGCGTTCGCCGGACTGGTCGCCCTCGCCCGCTCCAGCGACAGCTAGTTCGACCCGCGTGACCCCGAGCCCCGCCGCCTCCCATCCTCCGGAACGGTGGGGCTCGGGCACGTCACACCCTGAAGACCTCAGGGCAGCGGGACTCTCCACTCCAGGCAGGTGCCGGGGCACAATGTCGAGCGTGCCGCCCAGGCAGTGTTGCCCATCTTGGCGGCCTACCATCGACTGCAAGCCGAATCACTGCCGCGATCAGTTTCCCTGACCGTGATCCGCACACTACGGAAGGGCACCTCGTGACGAACGAGTCACCTCAATGGTTCGCATCATCTTTCAGCGCGAACGGTGGTCAGTGCGTAGAGGCAGCCGCAAACCTCCTCACATCACAGGGCGTGGTTCCCGTCCGTGATTTCAAGAACCCTAATGAGCCAGTTCTGATGCTCTCCCCCTCGGCGTTCGCCGGACTGGTCGCCCTCGCCCGGTCCAGCAACATCTAGTCGACCCGCGCGACCCCGAGCCCCTCCGCCCCCAACATCCGGAACGCTGGGGCTCGGGCAGCGGACTGACATCCGTCCTGCCCCTGGTGAAGAACCACCATCAGCTTCAGCTCGGGGCCGCCTCTCAGGCGGAATCCGTAGCCATCACCGAACAGCTACGAAAGGACACCCTCCGATGCTCACGACCAACACGCCCCCGCTCCAATGGGCCAAGTCCTCATACAGCGTCGACAACGGCGGAGCCTGCGTCGAGTGGGCCCCTGACAGCGCGACCGCCTCCGGCATCGTCCCCGTCCGGGACAGCAAGAACCCGCACGGCCCCGTACTCAACCTGTCCCTCAGCGCGTTCGCCGGACTGGTCGCCCTCGCCCGCTCCAGCGACATCTAGTCGACCCGCGCGACCCCGAGCCCCTCCACCCCCCATCATCCGAAACAGTGGGGCTCGGGCACGTCACACCCCGAAGACCTCAGGGCAGCGGGACTCTCCAGTCCGTGGCGCAACCATGTGGACGTCGACGTACCGGCGAGAAGCCGATGAACCAGGCCGAGGTGAATTGCCGAGTGTATTGAGGGGCCCCGTCGGCCACCGCTCGGCGACGGCCGACCACAATGGTCACCACCGAATCATGAGGAGCGCGACATGCCTGCGCAGGACTCCCCCGCACGGCCGGGCATCGCGCCTGCCGCTCGCCGCACCGCTGGGACCATGTTCGCCGCCCTCTACGGCACGCTGGTCCCGCACGCCTGGTACGACCCCGAGTCCGAGCATGACGCCTACCAGTTGTTCCACCAGCGCTCGCTGGCCATGGGCTGGCTCGATGACCGGGCCAGCGTCCCGGAAGTGGACGCGCCCGGTGCACACCCTGCTGTCGCACCAGGACTGTGGGCCATGAACGACGCGGGCTGGAACCACCCTCTCGCCGCGCGGGCATCGGACCTGATGGCGTGGTTCCAGGTCGAGGCCAGTGCCGTGGCCGGTGACAGACCGCTCCCCGTGCAGCCGTTCCTGCGTTGCGCACAGGACACGACAGAGCGGATCGGGGTCGTGCACCTCGCCGCGGTACAGGTTCTCTTGCCGGTTCAGGGGATCGACTCCTCGGCCCGCCCGCCCTACGCGACGGTGCCGTCCATGCAGACGCCCGACTGGTTCGGCACATCCGATCCAGGGGCGCGGACAACGGTGAAGGTCCGTATCGACAGCGGTCGCGACCCGTCCGCCACGGAAGTGGCATCGCAGCTCGCCCACGGCCTCGGCCTTCTGGAGCAGAACGTGTTCGCGGGCGGGCTTGATGACAGTGCTCCCCCGGATTTCTTCCCGGCGCCGCCGTTCGACGACCGTTTCTGGAACGGTCCGCCCCTGCACGGGGCATCGCTGTCCGGCGCACTGGCGGAGTGGTCCTGTGACGCGGTCGGCTGGCTGGCCGAGGTCGTAGCCGACTCCGCTGCCCGCCTCGGTGTCCATGTGCCGCTGCTGCTGACCGTCGCACGGGCCTGACCCCTGGGCAGGGGTCAGGCAGCGCGTTCGCCGGACTGGTCGCCCTCGCCCGCTCCAGCGACATCTAGTGTGATGCGCCGGAAATCCTGAGGATTAGTAAGTACCCTGTTGCCATGTCGCATTCGGGGCCCTCTGCTGTGGCGATCACGTTGTCCGAT
>NZ_JBEXLA010000041.1:0-94503 GCF_040609715.1 Streptomyces sp. NPDC004610
CAGCGGCCCGATCACCGTCCAGGCCTGATCAGTCAATTCATGACGTCGCACCACGAACGGAGCAACGACCAACCAACTTTGCGGACACGCCCTAGGACCTGTCGTCACCGTCCCGCCGCCACCCGGCCGACCGGGAAGGTGACGACAGCCACCGACACCGCGAGAGCACCCATCCGACACCGACACCGACACCGGTTCCGATTCCGACACCGATTCCGACTCAGAGCACAAGGACGATCCATGGTTTCAGCAGGCAGTCACATCGTCGTCATCGGCGGCACCCGAGGACTCGGATACGAGGTCGCCCGTGCCGTGGTCGCCCGTGGTGCGCGCGTCACCATCACCGGCCGCGACGCCGCCACGGCCCGCTCCCGAGCACAGGAACTGGGCCCACTGGCCACCGGGGCCGCGTGCGAACTGGCCGATAGGGACTCGGTCCGCGCCCTCTTCGCCGGCATCGACGTCGTCGATCACCTGGTCCTCGCCGCGCTGGACCGTGACCACAACACCATCACCGACTTCCGGCCCGAGGACTGCGCCCGCACACTGCTCACCAAGACGGTCGGCTACGCCACCGCCGTCCACGAGGCGCTGCCGAAGTTCGCCGCCGATGGCTCGGTCGTGATGTTCAGCGGTCTGTCCATGTGGCGGCCGGTACCCGGCTCGACCACCATCTCCATGGCGAACGCGGGCATCATCGGCCTGGTCAACTCCCTCGCCGTGGAGATCCCGCCGGTCCGGGTCAACGCCGTCACCCCCGGCATCGTCACCGGCACCGCCGCCGTGGACGACGCGGACGACGTACGCGCCGACTGGTACGAGGAGATGCGCCAACGCACTCCCGCCAAGCGGCTCCCCACCGCCGACGACATCAGCGCCGCGGTCATGTTCCTGCTGGAGTGCCCTGGCGTCAACGCCGCCAACATCGTGGTCGACGCGGGAATGCACCTCGTCTGAACAGCGGCGTAGCGGTGTAGTGGCGTCCGGGCCGAGCCATCGTGGCTCCGCCCGGACGCCGCTTGTCGTGCTGCTCCGGTGAGCCGCGTGCTGCCTCCCCACGCGGCTCACCGGCCGTTCCGTTGTACCCGCTGTCGTTCAGCTGGCGCTGCCGCTGCCGCTGGCGGCGGCGTGGCCGGCGGTGACCGCGCCGTAGAACGGCATGGCGAGGTTGCTGAAGATGTCGGCGGTGCCGGGGCCGCCGGGGTTCTTCCAGTCGCGGAGCAGTTCCGAGATGACGCCGACGGTGCTGTTGAGGGTGGCACCGGCGTTCTGGAGCCGGAGCAGCGAGGTCTCCCGGGCGAGCGTGTTGGTGGTGCCCGACGCGTCGGTGACGGCGTGCACCTGGTAGCCCCGGCCGAGTGCGGACAGCGAGGCGAACATCAGGCAGACATCGGTGATGACGCCCGCGATGACCAGGTTGGGGCGGTCCATGGCGCGGACGGCGGCGTCGAAGGCCGGGTCGTCGAAGGCGTCCACTTCGCCGCTGCGGTGGATGACGGGGGCGTTCCCGGGCAGCTCGCGCAGGAGTTCCGGGAGCAGCGGGCCGTTGGGGCCCTGCGGTGCGGAGGTGGTGGCGACGATCGGCAGACCGAACACCTTCGCGGTACGCGCGAGGGCCTGGGCGTTGCGACGGACCTCGTTCTGGTCATGGTCCTGGACGCCGAGGATCAGCCCGGTCTGGTGGTCGACCAGCAGGATCCCGGTGTTCTCCGGGGTGAGCCGGTGGGTGAGGTAGCTGTTCTCGCTCATGGTCTTCCTGGTTCTCTGGGGGAGTGCGGCCGTCGCGCGGCCAGGGCGTCTGCCCACTGCGCAAGCCCCATCTTGTTGCTTGCGCATTCATCTCAACGTCGATGGGTGGGCGCCCATTCCTCGCCCGGTCAGCCGTTCCGCGTGGCGTGTGTCACTTCACTCGGTGGTGTCGCACTCCGCCGGATGCCCTCCCGGCCCCAGCCGGACCAGGATGCCGTGCAGCAACTCCAGCTCCTCCGGCGAGAGGCGGCCGGCGAAGCTCTGCTCCACCACGTCGGCATTGGTCCGCACCGCCGCCCGCAGCAGCTTGCGCCCCTCGTCCGTGAGCTGGATCAGGGCGCCGCGCTGGTCCTCCTCGATCGGCGTCCGGGTCACCAGGCCACGCTGCGCCAGCCGGTCGGCGAGCCGGCTCACCGCGCTCTGCGTCAGCACGATCCGTTCCTTGAGGTCCTTGAGCCGGGTGCCGGCCAGGGGAATGTTCACCAGGGTGTCGAACTCGCTGATGGACAGCCGGTGCTGCTCGGCGAGTGCCTTCTCGATCTCGCCCAGCACCTGCTGATGCACCTCCATGAACGACCGCCAGACCCCGACCCTGAAAGCCTTGGACGGTGTGGTTGCCTTGCCCGGCACTGCGCCTCCTCATTGCATGCGTCTGCAACATTCTCGCATTCCTCGGCAGGGCCGCTCGTATCCGGGCGCGGGGCCGCCGCCGGAGCGCGTGCCCGGCGTCCGCCGTTCGGGTGGGCGCGACCGACGCCGGGAGCCACGTCGGTGGCCGATCGCACCCCGGCTACGACTCCGGGAGTGCGCGAGAGGGCCTCAAGCGGGTCATCCGACGCATCGCGGGCGCCCGTAGGTGCACGGACACTACCTGTTGATGCTGCCCTCGAGCCCACGGCGAGTGGTGGGTACCACGGTGGAACTAGCGTGACGGACCCGCGGGGCTCACCTCTTTCATTCACCGCTTGAAGCTTGCTGATGCTTCGGATCATTCTGGGGAGCGGATCTCGTTGTCCTTACGTGCGCGCAAGAAAGCCATAGTCGTCGGAGCGGGGATAGGAGGTCTCGCCGCGGCGGTCGCTCTCCGAAAGGTGGGCGTGGACGTCGCGGTCTATGAACGGGACCAGTGTTTTCGCCCTGCGGGTTCCGGTATCTCGGTGATGAGCAATGCGGTCGGTGCCCTTCGCGCGCTGGATATCGATCTCGGCCTGGAGCGGCGGGGACAGATAGTCCGGCGCACGGTGATTCTGGACAGCGCGGGCCGGACGATGCGGGAGATGCCGCCCATGGACCCCGCTGCCCCGGCGGCGGCCCCGAGTGTCGCGATGAACCGTGCCGATCTGCACGAGGCCCTGATGGGAGCGTTGGGCGATGTTCCGATCGAATTGGGTGCCGACGCTGCGTCGTATGAAATCCGGGGCGGCGGTGTCCGTGTCCGTTTCACGGACGGGCGGGAAGCCTCGGGCGATATCCTCATCGGAGCCGATGGCATCAACTCCGCAATACGCAGACAGCGCACCGGAGACATCCGAAAGCCACGGTACGGTGGATTTCTGTGCTGGCTCTCCATCATTCCATTTTCCCACCCCAGAATGACCGTCGGCTTCAATGCCCATTACTGGGGCCGCGGAGCCCGGTTCGGTCTCCACGACGTGGGCTCGGGGCGCGTCTACTGGTGGGGCACGGTGAACATGCCGGCCGACGCGGCGCGCGCCTGGGACGGCGACCGGACCGAGATAGCGCGGGCGTACGGGAACTGGGCCGACGAGGTGCAGGACGTCATCCTCGCCACCCGCACCGACGACATCGTCGCCGTGCCCGCACAGGACCGGCCGTTCCTCGAAACCTGGGGGGACGGCCCCGTCACCCTGCTGGGAGACGCCGCACACCCCATGCTGCCCAGCCTCGGCCAGGGCGCCAGCTCCGCCATCGAGGACGCCGTCGTGCTCGCCCAATGCCTCGCCGCCCGCGAGAACCCCGTGACCGCTCTGCGGGCCTACGAGGACGTACGCCGGGAGAAGAGCAGACAACTCGTCCAGGCCTCCCGCAAGCTCGGCGCGCTGGAGCAGGTGGAGAATCCCCTGCGGCGCGTCGTACGGGACACCTACATCCGCTGGGCACCGGCCTCGGCTCTCTCCGCCCCCTTCAAGCACGCCGCGACGCCTCAGCTCCTCGCGGAGTAGGACGCGGACACGACCGCCGTTTCGGCGGGGGGCGCCTCAGGGCGGACGGCGTCACGCCCCGCACGCCTTCGTCATCGGGGGCTGTGCCGGAACCCCGGTGAAGTGCTCGGCCCAACGGGTGATCTTGACAGACGCGGCCGAACACCGTGCCCCCTCGACCAGCACCAGGCGATTCCCCGCCTCGCCGTACGGAAGGCGGCGTACCGGGTGATTCGGCCGGGTGGGGGCGAGGGTGCTTCAAGTGCGTGCGAGGTGGCATCGATGGAGGTGGCATGTCCCCCATCTGTCAGGGAGCTCCCTCGATGCGCCTGCTCGCACGTCTGGCCACCGCCGCCCTCCTCACCGTCACCCCGGTGACGGCCGCCGGTACGGCCACCGCCGAAACCCACCTGCCGCCCCCGGCGCCGCTGCACGACGCGCCCAGACCCATCCCCGGCCGGTACATCGTCACCCTGCACAAGGGACTCGACGCCGCGCAGCTCGCCAAGAGGCTGGGTCTGAGACCGACCTTCCACTACGGCACGGTCCTGAACGGCTTCGCGGCGCCGCTGACCAAGGTCCAGCTGGAGGCCGTCCGGAGGAACCCGGGCGTGAGGTCGGTACAGCAGGACGCGACGGTCTCGGCGCCGCCCACCCCCGCGAGACCCCAGCGCGCCCCCGCCGCCTCCTGGGGCCTGGACCGCATCGACCAGCGCTTCCTGCCCCTCGACGACGACTTCAGCACCGCCGGCAGCGGCCAGGGCGTGACCGCCTACATCCTGGACACCGGCATCGACTACTCCCACCCCGACTTCGGCGGCCGTGCGCGGCCCGGCTTCGACGCGATCGGCGACGGCCGCAACGGCGCCGACTGCAACGGCCACGGCACCCATGTCGCCGGCACCGTGGGTGGCACGACCTTCGGCGTGGCACGCAAGGTGAACCTGGTCAGCGTCCGCGTCCTCGGATGCGACTCCAGGGGCTCCTGGTCCGGGATCATCGCGGGCCTCGAATGGGTCGCCCGCAACGCCCGGCAGCCCGCCACCCTCAACGCCTCCCTCGGCGGCGACCGGGTGGCCGCGGTCAACGAGGCCGCGACCGCGGTCTCCGACCGGGGGGTGCTGCCGGTGGTCGCCGCGGGCAACTCCAACATCGACGCCTGCCGGGTCTCACCGGCCTCGGCCGCCCGCGTGCTGGCGGTCGGCGCGACCAACCGCTACGACGAGGAGACCGACTTCTCCAACTGGGGTGAGTGCCTCGACCTCTACGCGCCGGGCCGCGCCATCGTCTCCGCCAAGCTCGGCGGTGGCAGCGTGGCCCTGGACGGCACCTCCATGGCCGCCCCGCACGTCACCGGCGTCGCGGCCCTCTACAAGGCCAAGCACCCCAACGCCTCACCGACCGAGCTGCACGAGTTCCTGACCGACGAATCGACGAAGGACATCGTCCAGAACCTCAGCGACAACAGCCCGAACCGGCTGCTGTTCACCGACGGCCTCTAGGGCGCGTATTGAGTCGTGATCAATCTGTGGGATTCGCCCTCGTGGTCGGGCCTGATCCGATGGACCGTGTTGCGTGACTCGAGTGCAACTGGCTGACGCCGTGTGGGTGTTCATCGGGCCGTTCCTGCCGATCGGCGGGTACGGCCCGTACCCGGAGCGGCTGCGCCGGCAGTTCGGGGGCGTGATTGATCTGGCGGTTTCGGACGGGCGGCCAGTGGCGGGAGATGCCGCGGGAGTTCGGTGCCTGGCCGACGGTCCGCAACCGTTTCCGGCAGTGGCGGGACGCCGGGGTCTTCGAGGCCCTGCCGGAGGGCGCGGTCGCGGGGGCCGCGAAGCGGGGTGAGGTGGACCTGTCGCTGGCCGGCGTGGATTCCACCACCGTCCGCGCCCACCACGACGCCGCCGGGATGCACCTCGGCCCGGACACGCCGGCCGGCCTGGAGAAGGCGGCCGAAGAGGCGGAGAAGGCCCGGCAGAAGGGGGAGTCCCGAAGGAACAGGACGGGCAGGACACCGCGGACGGCCCGCAGCGGGACGAGCGGAGACGTGTCCGACGCCGGCGCAGGCTCCGTCTGAAGGCCGCCCTGCTCGGGTGCTCCGGGGGCGGGCGGACCGGCAGGGTCCACGTTGCCGGCGAGCGCAGGTGCCGCCCGCCGGCCGTCGTCCTGGCCGGGGGGCGGGCTGCCGGCAGCCCGCAGTTCATCCCCGTGCTGAAGTAGGTGCGGGTGCGCGGGCCGGTCGGCCGTCCCCGTACCCGGCCTGGCGCGGTCGCCGGGGACAAGGCCTACTCGTCCCGCGGCAACCGTTCCCGCCTGCGCAATCGCGGTATCAGGGCTGTCATCCCGGAGAAGCGGGACCAGGCCGCCGACCGGAAGAAGAAGGGCAGCCGGGGTGGCCGGCCTGTCGGCCACGACGCCGAACTCCACAAAGAGCGCAACACCGTCGAGCGCCTGATCAACAGGCTGAAGGCCTGGCGGGGCATCGCCACCCGCTTCGGCAGGAAGCCCGAGAGCCACCTCCCCGGCCTCCACCTCCGCGCCTCGATGATCTGGATCAAGGACCTCACCAAGACCCTTCCTTGATCATGACCAAATACGCTCTCTAACGCGCTCGTGCATGGTTGGCGTTGAGGCGTCGGGCTCTTGATCGTTAATCATGGTCAGGTGATGGAGAACGCGTCCCGTGCAGTGATCGTCGGCAACCGTCGCATCACCGGCCTGTCGGCTGACGTGATCGCTGAACTTGTCTCCGAAGTAGGCCCGTTGTGGCATGAGTGGTACCAGGCGAGGCTGGCGTCCAAGCCGCGGAAGCGGGCCCTGGGCGCCGGCGCGAAGCACCGGCTGGTGTTCATCGACCGGCTGCCGGCCACACTGGTCCATCTTCGCCACGGGGTCACCCACGACGTGCCGGCCGGCTGGTTCGGCGTGGACCGCTCCACGATCACCCGGGCCATCGGTGAGGTGCGGCCCCTGCTCGCCGAGCGGGGATGCACCGTCAGCCCTGACGTGCGGCTGCCGTCCCTGGCCGAGGTCGTCGACCATCTCGGCGCGAGCGGGAAGACCGGCATCGTCGACGGCACGGAGATCCCAGTCCGTCGGCCCGCCGCCGGACGCAAGGACCGGGACTCGTTCATCTCCGGCAGGAACAAGCAGAACGCCGTCAGGTCCATGGTGGTCACGGACAGCGAAGGCCGCGTCCTGTGGTGCAGTCCAGCACGTCCCGCAAGCTGCGCGGACATCACCCACGCCCGCCAGCTGGGGCTGGTCAGGCTCCTGGCCGACGGGCCCGCGGTGGAGATCCTGGCCGATGCCGGCTACCAGGGCCTGGGCGCCCAGACCGGTGGCCGGGTGGTCACACCGCCGTACCGCAAATTCAGGAAAGACGCCCCGGACTGGTACGAGGAGATTCACGAACATCGGCGCAAGGCACACTCCTCACGCCGTATCCGGGTCGAGCACGGCATCGCCCACCTGAAGAACTGGCGGGCCCTGGCCCGCCACCTCGGCCGCCGCGAGCACATGAGCGACACCGTCCAGGCCGTCGCCGGCCTGCTGTCCCACCAACAATCCGCAGACCTGACCGCAGCACGGCAGATGTGAGCCCAGGGCCACGTCGAACCCTTCGACGCCTCAACGCCAACCATGCACAAGCTCGTTAGGCGCCCAAGATCAAGTGCTTGGCGTTACTGACTGTTCCGCTGGTCCCCAAGGCCCAACCCAAAGGCAGGACACCAGAACAGGACAGCCACAATCCCTGAAGATCACTGCTCCATCACAGCGGTGCGGGTGAGCGACGACGGGGACGGTATGGACGCCAACCGCCGCCCGCACGGGTACGGGCTGGCGGGAATGAGCAGAAGGACCGGGAAGCTCGGCGGGAGCAGGCAGCTAAGGAGCACGCCGGGCGAGGGGACCACGATCCTGGTGGAGGTACCTCGATGACAGAACCCGAACCGATCACCGTGCCCATCGTCGACGACCAGCCGGTCGTGCGGGCCGGGCTGCGCGGGATGCCGGCGAACGAGGCCGACATCCACGTGGTCGGCGAGGCGGGCAGTGACTGTGGTCAGCCGCGGTCTGATCACCGTCGAGGACTGATCAGGTCATCGCTCTCGGGCGGCTTCCACGGGAATCTCCCTGCGCATCGACGCGAGCGACAGGGCATTGGTCCACCCACTGTCCGACGAGCCGACGGCATGGCGACCGACTCCGCCGCCGCCGCTCACCGGTACCCCTCCCCGCCTCCACCGAGCCCGTGATGGACACCATGACGGCCCGGCCGATACCCCGCCACCGATGGACCTCCTGTGAAAGTCGGCCATACGTGAGGTGTGTCAGGAACTCCGCGCCCCCTGGGAAACTCGCCAATTCCCCCACGGGCCGCACCTTCCCGCCCGGGTCCCGTCCGCTCCTCGGTCCCCTTCCTCCTCACACTCCGTGGAGTGCGCGGATACCGATCGAACGGCACGTGATGACGCCTCCACACCGTCTTCACGCATCGCACACTTTCGGCCGCGGGGCACGTTCGAGGGGCGGCGCGGGGCAGACGCTGCGCGTCCGATCTGCCTAGCCTCCCTGGCCATGCGATCAACTCTGCTCAGACGCTTCGGGCTTACCTCCGTTCTCGCCGTCGCGCTCGCCGTCTTCGGCTTCACGCCGTCCGCGAGCGCCGCCCAGGCCGACCTCGCGTTCAGCACGAGCGCCACCACCACCACGCCCGGCGGCTCGGTGAGTCTGTCGATGACGCTCACCAACAACCACACCTACGACATCTGGTTCGTCTACCAGACGATCGACCCGACGTGGCTGACCACCCAGCGGCCCGACCTGCTGTACAGCTTCACCGGCTGCACGCTGGCCACCCCCGGCGGCGGCTCCACCCCGTGTTCGGGTACCGGTCCCGCGAATCTCGGCTCCAACTACGGCACCACGATCCCGCCCGGCCAGAGCCGGACCGTGACCCTCACGCTGTCGGTCGACGCCGCCTCCGGCTGCAACGGCAACATCGGCTTCTACTCGTACAACTACATCGAGTTCAGCGACAGCACGAGCATCAGCGGCGGTCCGGTCTACACCCCCGAGACCCGGGTGCTCTGCGCCTGACGCACAGGCGGTTCACAGGGCGGCCGACACCGGGGGACGGCCGCCATCCGCATACCGAGATCCACATGGGATGTAACCAGACGAAAAACGGGGACGTATACGGCCCTGTCGAGGATGTGCGGTCATGGCGGAGCAAAGACGGCGGGGCCGACAACGATCGGGGGCAGGACCCTGACCTGCGAACATATAATCTGCCTGGGTCCGGACCTGACGAGAATGCACCTTCCGGACGGGCCGCGCGGGCCGATTCGCCCCCCAACCCGTCGCCCGCACTTTTCCGCCACGTTCCGCTTCGGGACCACAAAAGCTACACAAGAACATCACCATGGATGCTGCGAGTGCGTCAGCGAACGTCTTAGGGGGGCGTGGCGCGGCGCATCGGGGGGGTGCGTCCGCTCTTTGCAGGAGCGGTGACCCACCCCTGCCAGGGGAGGGAAATTCACCGCATGAAGCGATCCATACGCACGGCCGCGCTCACCGTGGGCGCGGCCATCGCCGCGCTGTTGGCCCCGGCCACAGCGCACGCCGACACCGTCACGCCCCGCATCGATCTGCGGGTCCTGATCGTCAGCGACGGCGGCCCGGCCACCGACGCCATCGCGTCCGAACTCGGGACCGCCGGAACGCCGTACACCGAGATCGATCTCACCGATCCCGCGAGACCCGTGATCAACGCGGCCTTCCTCGCGGACACGGCCGGAAGCGTGCCGCGCGCCAAGTACCAGGCGGTCGTGCTGCCCAACGACAATCCGTTCGCGGCCGGCAGTGCCGAGATGGCGGCGCTGGTCTCCTACGAGCAGACGTACGCGATTCCGCAGGTCGACGCCTACACCTACGCCCGCCCCCAGGCCGGACTTCAGTACCCGGTCTACGGCGGCTACTCGGGCAGCCTGGACGGGGTCACCGCGCAGGTGACCACTGCCGGTGCGGCGGGGCCGTTCGGGTATCTCGAAGGAGCCGTGCCGTTCGAGAACAACTCACCGACCGTGGGTGAGAGTTACGGCTATCTGTCGACTCCCGCGCCCGGCGCCGACTTCACCAGCTACGTGGACGCCCCGATCCCGGGGCGGACGACCCGTGGGTCCCTGGTCGGCGAGTACCGGCACGACGGGCGGCGCGAACTTGTCGTCACCTTCGTCTACAACCAGTACCAGCAGCAGTTCCGGCTGCTGGCGCGCGGCATCGTGGAGTGGATGACGGGCGGGGTGCACCTCGGCGCCTCCCGCAACTACTTCGGTGTGCATGTCGACGATGTGTTCGCGGCGGACGACCGCTGGGACTCCACACTCAACTGCACGCCGGGCGACATCGACTGTGCCCCGGGGCAGGGCGTGTCCGATCCGATCCGGATGACCCCGGCGGATGTCGACGCCGCCGTCACCTGGCAGCAGGAGCAGGGCATCACCCTCGACATGGTCTACAACGGCGCGGGAAGCGTGAACCAGCGCGAGGACAACGGTGGCGTGGATCTGCTCGCCGACGAGTTCATCGAGGACAAGAGCAGCTTCCGCTGGGTCAACCACACCTACTCGCACCCCTATCTCGGCTGTGTGCAGAACGTGACCGTGGTGCCGTGGGTGTGCGCCACCAACGCGAACGGCAGTACCCAGTGGGTCAGCGAGGCCGCCATCTCCGACGAGATCGCCACCAACCGGGTCTGGGGCGAGTCCGTCGGACTGGAGCTGGACAACGAGGAGTTGGTGACCGGCGAGCACTCCGGTCTGCGGATCTCTCCGCAGCAGCCGGTGGACAACCCCAATCTCGCGCCCGCGCTCGCCGCCAACGGTGTCGAGTGGCTCGCCTCGGACAGCTCCCGTGACCCCGTACAGCGTGCGGCCGGCCCCGCGACGACCGTCCCGCGCTACCCGATGAACATCTTCTACAACGCCGGGCGGGCCGCCGAGCAGGTCGACGAGTACAACTGGATCTACACCAGCCGCGCCCAGGGCGGCAGTGGCATCTGCGAGGACAATCCGGCGACCACCACCTGCCTCGCGGCGCCGCTCGACACCGCGACCGGCTACGCCGACTACATCGTGCCGCTGGAGACCAGGACCGCACTCGGGCATGTGCTCGCCAACGACCCCAAGCCGCACTTCATCCACCAGTCGAACCTGGCCGAGGACCGGATCGCCTACCCCGTCCTCAACGGTGTCCTCGACGGCTATGACGCCCTGTTCGCGGCGAGCACGCCCGTGGTGAACCTTCCGATGAAGGACCTCGGCATCGAGATGCAGCGACGCGCTGACTGGGCCGCGGCGCTCGCCGCCGGTCAGGTCACCGCCTACCGCGTCGGCGACACGGTGACCGTCGAGGCGCCGAACGGCGTGGCCGTCACCGCGACCCTGCCCACCGGCACCACCCTGGGCGGCTCGGCGTTCGGCAACGCCTACGCGGGCGCGGTGTCCGGCTGGACCGCCTCGGCGGGGCAGCCACTCACCTTCACCCTGCCGTCGGCCCCGGCCGCCCCGGCCGCGATCGACGACACCGCGGGGGCGGCCACCTCCACCGCACCCGCGACCACGGTGCCCCCCGGCGCGAGCCGGCCGGTGCCGTACCTCCCGGAGACCTGAGCGCGGCCTCTGCCCCGGCCGCACCGAGTGCGGCCGGGGTCGCTGCACCCACCACCGACCTCAGCCGTGGAGCCCATCCATGCACGCTTCCGCTGGCGCGCGCCGTCTCGCAGCGACGCGCGTCACCCTGCTCACCGAAGGCACATACCCGCACAGTCACGGCGGGGTGAGCGTCTGGTGCGACCAGCTCGTCACCGGAATGCCCGATCTCGACTTCGAGGTCATCGCCGTGACCGGCACGGGACGCGAACCCCTCGTCTGGGATGTCCCCGCCCATGTCACCCGGGTCGACTCCGTCCCCATGTGGGGTCCCGCGCCCGACGGCCGCCCGCCGCGCGGCCGGAGCCGTAACCAACTCGCCCTCGCCTACGAGCAGTTCCTCGCGGCCCTGCTCGACCCGCGCGCCGAGCACGGCTTCGCCCCCGCCCTCTACACCATGGCCCGGGCCGCGGCGGGGGGCACGCTCAGCCCCTTCCTCCGCGACGACCAGGCGATCGGCCTGCTGACCGCGGTGTGGAACCGGCCGGGCCTGACCGTACGGGAGGCCCGCCCGACGCTGCATGACGCGATCACCGCGACGGGCCTGCTGGAACACGCCCTGCGCCCGCTGGCCACACCGCTGCCCCGGGACGGGGTGTCGCACGCGGTCAGCGGCGGGGTCGCCGCGCTGCCGGGGCTCGCCGCGCTGGAACAGCACGGTGTGCCACTGCTGCTGACCGAGCACGGTGTCTATCTGCGGGAGCGCTACCTCGGCTACCGCACCGCCCCCTACCGCTGGCCCGTCAAGGCCGTCGTCCTCGGATTCTTCCGGCTGCTGGCCGAGGAGACCTACCGGCGTGCGGCGCTGATCACCCCGGGCAACCGGTACAACCGGCTGTGGGAGGAGGAGGGCGGGGCCGCACCCGAGTCGATCCGCACCGTCTACAACGGCGTCGACCCCAGCGCCTTCCCCCCGGCCGGGCCCGAACCGGTCGAACCCACCCTGAGCTGGGCCGGCCGGGTCGACCCGATCAAGGACCTGGAGACCCTGATACGCGCCTTCGCCCTGGTCCGGGGCAAGATCCCCAATGCCACCCTCCGGCTGTTCGGCGGTACACCGCGCGGCGGCGAGTCCTACCGCGAGCGCTGCGAAGCCCTCGCCGCGGACCTCGGTCACGGTGACGCGGTCACCTTCGAGGGACGGGTCGACGACATCAAGGACGCCTACGCGGCCGGGAACGTCGTGATGCTCTCCAGCATCAGCGAGGGCTTCCCGTTCACGTTGATCGAGGCGATGTCGTGCGGGCGGGCCACTGTCTCCACCGATGTCGGCGGTGTGCGCGAGGCCGTCGGCAGCGCCGGCCTGGTGGTCCCGCCACGCGATCCCGAGCTGATGGCGGACGCCGCGCTGGAACTGCTGGGCGATCCGCAGCGCCGCCGCCAGATGGGCGAGGCGGCGCGGGCGCGTGTGATCGAGCAGTTCACCCTGCGCCAGACCGTCGACACCTTCCGCTCGATCTATCTGGAACTGGCCTCGGCCACCCGGGTGTGGAGCCCGTCCGCCCACCGGCCGGAGCCGGTCGTGGGCGCAGCCGTCATCAGCACGAGGAGCATGGCCGGATGAGCGGACCGATGCCTCTCGATCCCGACGGCAGACAGGGCGAGACCCTCGCCCTGCGCATGGTCAAAGCCCCGCTTCGTAAGGCCCTGCGATGGGACGAGACGATGACGCTGCGCCGGCCCAGGTTCGAGATAGACCACGCGGCGGTCGATGAACTGGCGGCCGAGCTGGCCGATCGGATCGGTCCCGCCGTGCATCCCTACGAGGTCGCCGCGCTGCTGGAGTCGGAGGGCCTGACCGGTGAGCTGATCAAGGAGCGTTACGGCCACCGCAACCTCTTCTCCCTGGCCGCCGCGCTCTACGAGAAGGTGCCGCGCACCTTCCCGGAACCCGAGTCGCCACCCGACCCCTGGCGCCCGGACCATGTCCGTTCCGCCCTGCGCGGGGCCCTGTTCGCGCTGCCGGGGCTGGCGTATGTGCTCACCTCGCCGCTGTGGGACGCCGACCGTGCCCTCGCCGTACTGGTGGTGGCCGGTCTCGTCTCCTGGGCGTGGGGGCAGGCGCTCGGCCACCGGGCCTTCGCCCGGATGGTCACCGGCCGCCGGGAAGCGGCCGTCACCCTGCTCAAGGGCGCTCCCCTCGGCGCGGCTGCGGCGACCGGGGCCGGCATCCTGCTCTCCGGCTCGGGCGCCGCGATGGTCGCCGCGGCGGCCCAGTCGATGTATCTCGCGGCGGCGGGTGTGCTGCTGGTGCTGGGCAGGGAGCGGCTGCTGCTGGCCTCCCTCGCCCCGCTGGTCGCCGGGGCGGCGGTGCTGCCGTGGTGGGAGCCGGGCGATGTGCTGCGCGCAGGGCTGCCGCTGCTGGCCCTGGTGGGTACGGTCGGTGCCGCCGCGGTGGTGCTGCGCACCGCCCTCGACGGCACCGCCCCGGCGGCGGACACCGTACGGCCTCCGCTCGGCCGGTCACTGCCGTACGGCCTGTTCGGGCTGGCGGCGGGCACGCTGGTGCTGCTGCTCGGGCGGGAGGAGCCCTGGGCGGTGATCGTGCTGACCGTGAGCATGGGGCTCGCCGAATGGCTGCTGTACCGCTTCCGGGGGCTGTCCGTGACGGCGCTGCGGGCGAGTGCGACACCGGCCGGGTTCCGGCTGCGTTCGGCGGGCGTCCTCGCCCTGTGTCTCGGCTGCTATCTGCTGCCGCTGCTGCCGCTGGCGCTGCTCACCGGTTCCCCGCCCGTTCCACTGCTGCTGCTCGCGGCGGCCCTGTGGATCGCCCTGCTGCTCCAGGCGTTCGGGGTGGCGTGGCCTCCGGCCGTGCTGTCCCTGGCCGCCGCCGCGGTGGCCGGCACGCTCACCCTGGCCGACCCGCCCATCGCCCTGGACGCCCTGTCGGTCTGTACCGGGGCGGCGACGCTGGGCCTGCTCGGCTGGGCGCTGCGCCTGCTGGGACGACCCGCACCCCACGCATGAGTCCACCCGCCGGGCGCGGCACGCGCCACGCCCGGCGGGACGACGAACCCGGCCCCCAACCCGTCCCACAGAAGACACATCACCCCGCACCACCAGCCGAAAGGAAGTACGCGTTGACCACCGCACCACTCGCCGCCGTCACCGGAGCCGAGGGTTTCATCGGCTCCCACCTCACCGAGGCGCTGGTCGCCTCGGGGCACCGGGTGAGGGCCATGGCGCAGTACAACTCGTTCTCCTCCTACGGCTGGCTGGAGACCCTGCCGAAGGACGTCCTCGACCAGGTCGAGATCGTCCTCGGCGATGTCCGCGACCCCGGATCGGTGCGCTCCCTGCTCGAAGGCGCCGAGTGTGCCTACCACCTGGCCGCGCTCATCGCGATCCCGTACTCGTACCAGGCGCCGCACAGTTACGTCGACACCAATGTCACCGGCACGCTCAATGTGCTGGAGGCGGTGCGCGCCCTCGGTACGCCCCGGCTGGTGCACACCTCGACCAGCGAGACGTACGGCACCGCGCAGACGGTGCCGATCACCGAGGACCACCCGATCAACACCCAGTCCCCGTACGCCGCTTCGAAGGCGGGCGGTGACCGGCTGGCGGACAGCTACCACGCCAGTTTCGACACGCCCGTGGTGACGCTGCGGCCGTTCAACACCTTCGGTCCGCGCCAGTCGATGCGGGCCGTGATCCCGACCGTGATCGGCCAGATCGCGGCCGGGGAACGCACCATCACCCTCGGCGATCTGCGTCCGACCCGGGACTTCTGCTACGTCAAGGACACCGCGCAGGCGTTCCTCGCCGTGGGCGGTGCGCCCGCCGGGCAGGTGGTGGGGCGCACCTTCAACGCCGGTACCGGCGGAGAGATCTCGGTCGGCGACCTGGTCGCGCTGATCGGCAAGGTGATGGACACCGGCCTCGACGTACGTGAGGACTCCGCGCGCATCCGGCCCGCGAACTCCGAGGTGATGCGGCTGGTCGCCGACGCGAGCCGGCTGACCGCGGCGACCGGCTGGCGGCCGGCGCACTCCCTGGAGGAGGGCCTCGCGCACACCGTGGAGTTCTTCCGCGACCCCGCGAACCTCGCCCGGTACAAGACCGGCATCTACAACATCTGACAGACAGCACGTCCACGAGAGCCCGAAGCACACTACGGACACCAAGAAGGAGTCCCATGCACGCTGTGATCCTGGCGGGAGGCAAGGGCGTCCGGTTGCGGCCCTACACCACCGCGCTGCCCAAGCCGCTCGTGCCGATCGGAGACCAGCACGCCATCCTGGAGATCGTGCTGCGGCAACTCGCGGCGGCGGGGTTCAGACGAGCCACCCTCGCCATCGGTCATCTCGGCGAGATAATCCGCGCCTACGTGGGTGACGGCAGCCAGTGGGGCATGGCCGTCGACTATGTCTCCGAGGAGAGCCCCCTGGGCACCATGGGACCGCTGGTCACCATGCTGGACAAGCTGCCCGAGACGTTTCTCGTCATGAACGGAGACATCCTCACCGACCTCGACTACGCGGGCGTTCTGGGCGCCCACCGCGCTTCCGGTGCGCCGCTCACCATCGCGACGTACGCCCGCAAGGTGCACATCGATTTCGGGGTGCTGACCACCACCGACGGCCGGGTCGTCGCCTTCACCGAGAAGCCCAGCATGGACTACCGCGTCTCCATGGGTGTGTACGGGCTGTCCCGGTCCACGCTGAACGGCTACACACCCGGGCTGCCGCTGGGCTTCGACGAGTTGGTGCTCGACCTGCTCGGCCGCGGCGATCCACCGCACGCCTACGAGTTCGACGGGTACTGGCTGGACATCGGCCGCCCGGACGACTACGACCAGGCCAACGCCGAGTTCACCACCCGCAAGTCGCTGTTGCTCAAGGGAGCCTGACCAACCGATGCGCATTCTCGTCCTCGGCCTCACCGGCTATCTGGGCGGCCATGTGGCCGGGCAACTGCGCGCCCTGGAGGGCGTGCGGGTGCTCGGCGGCGGCCGGTCCTCCGCCGCCGGGTTCGGCATCGACCTCGCCACGGTCCACCCGGACGACCTGGCGAACACCCTCAAAGAAGCCGCGCCGGACGCGGTGATCAACTGCGCGGGTGCCACCGGGGGCGACGCGGTGACCCTCGCCGAGGTCAACGCCCGGGGCCCGGCGGTACTGTGCGCCGCCCTGCGCGACGCGGCGCCGTCGGCGCGGCTGGTCCATCTGGGCTCGGCCGCCGAGTACGGCCCCGGCGTACCGCACTCCACAGTGACGGAGTCGGCGGCCACCCGCCCGCTGTCCGTCTACGGGGCCACCAAGCTCGCCGGTACGGTCGCCGTCTCCACATCGGGGCTGGACGCGGTGGTGCTGCGGGTCGGGAACCCGCTCGGGGCCGGTGCGCCGGTCACCGGGCTGCCTGGCCGGCTCGCCGGACTGCTGCGCACGGCCGGAAGCGACCCCGACGCGGTTCTGCGGCTGGGCGACCTGTCGGCGTACCGCGATTTCGTGGACGCGCGGGACGTGGCGCGGGCGGCGGTGCTCGCGGCGCGGGCGCCGGGGCCGCTGCCGGCGGTGCTCAATATCGGCGGCGGTCGGGCGACCCCGGTACGGGACCTGGTGCGGGCGCTGGCCCGGATCGCCGGGTTCCGGGGGCGAATCGAGGAGAACGGCGGCGGATCGGCCCGGTCCGGAGAGGTCTCGTGGCAGTGTTCGGACATCACGGCCGCGGGGTCCGCGCTCGGCTGGCGGCCCTCGTACACCCTCGACGACTCCCTGGGCGCGCTGTGGGCCCGGGTGGCACGGCCGGAAGGTGTCCGGATTCCGTGAGCCTGCTCGTTCCGCTGTATGTCCATCCGGCCGAGGACCCCGGCGCGTGGCATCGCCTGATCGAGGCGGCCTCGCACACCTATGGCGTGGTGCTGAACCCGGCGAACGGCCCCGGTACGGAACCCGACCCCGCGTTCACGGCGGTGGCCGGGGCGCTGCGGGAGGCCGGCGCGCGGCTGCTCGGTTATGTCGACACCGACTACGGCACCCGCCCGCAGTCCGAGGTGATGCGCGATGTGCTGCGCCACCACGAGTGGTACGGCACCGAGGGCTGCTTCCTCGACCAGGTGACGGCCGCGCCGCAGGAACTGTCCGCGTGCCGACGCCTGGTACGCGGGGTACGCCGCCTCGGTGCCTCGCCCATCGTGCTCAACCCGGGCGCGCATCCGGCGCCCGGGTACGCGCGGATCGCGGATCTGGTGGTGACGTTCGAAGGGCACTGGTCGACGTATGTGTCGGCCTTCAGCAGACCGACCTGGACGGCCAGGCACCCGCCGGAGCGGTTCTGTCATCTGGTCTACGGCGTACCCGAGGCGCTGGTGCCGCTCGCCGTGCGGACCGCGCACGCGCGCGGCGCCGCGGTCGCCGGCCCGGTCACGGGAGAACTGCCCAATCCCTGGGTGGAGTTGTCACCCGCGCTCAGGGAAGCGGAGCGATGACACAGCACTGGCCGCGGTCCCCTGGGCTCTCAGCCGGTCGAGGCCGGGGAACCTGAGAGCCCGGAGCGAGGGCACGAGGCCGTAGGGGCGGACCCCTACGGCCTCATCAGTACGGACGTCCCCGCCCTAGGAGGTTGCAGCCCGACCGGGCCGGTGCACCCGGCCCAGGCCCGCGCGTGGAGCACCGTGCGCGGGCCGTGCTGTACGAGAGACTGACACGACCGGCCCGGACCGGACCCATGTGAAGCCGAGGGCCGACGCTCACGGCCGCCGAAGTATCCGGTACGGGTCATCACGACAGCACGCGGGAGACCCTCGCGCAGCCGCCCGCCCCCGTGCCCGCCCCCGCACCACACCAGCGCTTTCCAGCCACCCATGGGCTCCGATCCATCTCGACGTGCGCCGATGCTGTGCGATCCTCCGGACGATTCCGCCCCGAGTGGGCCTCAATCCTCAGGAACGAGAGTGCACATGACCGACCCGACCCTGGGCCGCCGCCGGCTGCTGAAGATGTTCGGAGTGAGTGCGACCGCGTCGACGGCCGCCGTCCTCCAGGCGGATCCGGTGCTCGCCGCGACCCTCGGCCACGACGAGAAGACCGGCGTGTACGCCGCCGAGTACCGCGCGCCGACCGGCCTGGCGGGCAGCACGGACGCCAAACGGACGGCGCTGGCCTGGATCGACACCAACCGGGCCACCCTGACCGGGCTCAGCGACGACATCTGGCGCCACGCGGAACTGTCCCTGCGCGAGTGGAAGTCGTCCCTCGCGACCGCGGCCGTACTGCGGGCCAACGGCTTCACCGTCGAATGGGGTTCGGCGGGCTTCCCCACCGCCTTTGTCGCCACCTATGGCAGCGGCGGCCCGGTCATCGGCTTCAACGCCGAGTACGACGCCCTGCCCGGCCTGTCCCAGAAGAAGGGCGGCGCCACACACGACCCACTCGTATACAACTACGACGCTTATGGGCCAACCTACGGCCCGGGGCACGGCGACGCCCACAACACGCTCGGCGCGGGCGGGGTGGGCGCGGCCGTCGCGGTGGCCCGAGCCATCCGCGACCACCGGCTCAAGGCGACCGTGAAGCTCTTCGGCAGCGCGGGCGAGGAACAACTCGTCGGCAAGGCGTACGCGGTGAAGGCCGGGGTGTACGACGGGCTGGACGCCTTCCTGGACTGGCACCCCTTCAACATCACCGTCCCGTTCTGGAACACCACCAGCTCCCTGATATCGGCCACCTTCACCTTCCTCGGGGCCTCCGGCCACGGCGGCACCCCGCTCGGCAACAAGAGCGGCCTGGACGGCGCGCTGCTGATGGCGACGATGTCGGAGTACCTGCGGGAGAAGAACGTCGCCCCCTCCGGCCGCTTCCACTACGCGGTCATCAACGGCGGCGGCGCCCCCAATGTGACCCCAGACATGTGCTCCATATGGTTCTTCGTACGCGAGGGCAGCCCGGCGCGCGCCAAGGTGCTCTACGACAAGATCGTGGAGTGCGCGCGGGCGGCGGCACAGGCCAGCCAGACCCGGCTGGTCCACAAGTTCCACTCCGGTACCTGGAATCTCCTCGCCAGCAAGTCGGGCGCTGAACTCCTCAATGACAACATGCGCCAGATAGGCGCCCCGAGCTTCACCGAGGCGGACCACACCCTCGCGAAGGCGGTCCAGAAGTCCCTCGGCCGCCCGGAAGTCGGTATGCCGACGGACCTCACCCCGCTCGCCCCGCCCGCCGCCACCTACACCGGGGGCCTGTCCACCGACACGGCCGATGTGAGCTGGCAGACGCCCACGGCGGTGCTGCTGGCCGCGGCCTACCCGCCCGGTCTGCCCAATCACAACTGGGCGGTGACCTCCACCGCCGCGACCAACATCGGCCACCAGGGCCTGCTGTCCGCCGCGCGCTATCTGTCGGCCGCGGCCATCGACCTCATCGAGCAGCCCGACCGGCTGGCGGCGATGACGGACGAGTTCAAGGCCCGTACCGAGGGCGTGACCTGGGCGTCGATGATCCCGGACGACACCCAGCCCCCGCTCTACCAGCCCCCCGCGGACTTCCTGACCCGCACGGGCCAGTCCTGGCCCCCGCAGGGCATCACCTGGCCGGTCCCGCCGGTCCTGGCGACGGAGCAACTGGGCACGACGGGACCGGCGATGCCGCCGGTGGAGTAGTGGGGGAGGGGGAGCTCCGGGCTGCGCAGGGCTCCCCCTGTGCGCTGCTCGCGGACCGAGGGCGCTGTCGGCGGTGATGCCCGAGGGGCGACCGGAGTGCCGGTGGACGCCGCTCTTGACAGACCGTTTTCTCCCGTTGTTTCATCCCGTTATGCGGATTTGCTCCGGTAGTGACTGACAGCGCCAGGAGATGATGGTCACGCAGACCCAACCCGTCGACGAGGAACTCGTCGAGGCCGCGGCCCACCTCGCCCGCACCCGCTGCTCGGGCGACAACCACACCATGGCCGCCGCGGCCCGCGCCCGGGACGGCCGGATCGTCACGGCGGTGAACGCCCACCATGTCACGGGAGGATCCTGTGCCGAACTGATCCTCATCGGCGCCGCAGTCGCCCAGGGCGCCCACGAACTGGACACGATCGTGGCCGTGGGCAACGGCGACCGGGGAGTCGTCCCCCCTTGCGGGCGCTGCCGTCAGGTTCTTCTGGACTACTTCCCCGCCCTCAAGGTCATCGTCACAGAAGACGACCGCACCCGAACCGTGCTCATCACCGACCTGCCCGTCGGGAGTCAGCTCCAGGAGACCACCGGATCCGCCGCTGAGTGACCTCCTCGCCGAACCGGCGGCGGCAAGGCCGGTCAGCCATCGATCCGGTGAGTGGTCCAGAACTCGGTCAGATCTTCGGCGGTGGCGGCCTGCGCGGCGGCCTTGAAGGCGGACGTGGTGCTCACGCCGTACCGGTGGGCGCGGACGTAGTCGCGGAGCAGGCGGGTCATGGCGTCGGCCCCGATCGTCCGGCGCAGGTCGTGCAGCGCGCAGGCACCGTAGTCGTAGACGACGTCCTCGTACCGGTCCGGGTGTTCGTCCCAGTACGCCATGCCGTTGGTGATCCGCTCCTGGGGTGTCGACCACTCGACGGCGCTCCAGCAGTCCGGTCCGTCGCGGCCGAGGGCGAGGTGGGTGGCGTACTCGGCGAAGGACTCGTCCAGCCAGGGCCGGTGGTACTGGTCGTCCCCGACGAGGCCGTACCACCACTGGTGGGCGATCTCGTGGATGAGGGCGGGGGCCTTCACCCGGTTCAGGACGAACCCCGGATACTCCATGCCGCTGAACCAGAGGTCGTTGTCCACTACGACATCCAGCTCGGGGTAGGGGTAGGCGTCGAACGCGCGGGCGTGGGTGTCCAGCGCGGACGCGGCGGTGGTCAGCATGGTCCGGGCGTCCCTCGCCGGGACGCCGGTCACGCTGTGGATGTTGATCGTGACCCCGCCCGCGGAGAGGGCGGAGACGGTGTCGAACGGGCCCGCTGACCAGGCGAAGTCACGCACCTTGCGGGCCGTCGCCCTGGTGATGGCCCGTCCGGCGGTCCCCGGGGTGTCGGTCGTGCCGCCGGTGGCGGGCACCTTGAGGGCGGCCGGATGATCGAGCGCCACGGTGAAGTCGGCGGCCAGGGTGTAGAAGGACTCCCCGGTATCCGTGAACGGGTCGAGGTGCCAGCCACCGGCGTCCCGTACCGCGAGCACCGGCAGGGCGTTGCCGAAGTGACTGAACGCCCCGTGCCGCCCGAACCGCCCCGCGCTGTCGGCGAGTTCGGGGGCGCGTACGGTGAGGTCGAAGCCGATGGTGTGGCGCTCGCCGGGACCGAGCGGGACCGGCAGGGCGATCCGCAGTGCCGTGCATCCGACCCGCAGGCCGTCCGCGGTGGCCCCGGACAGGCGGGCCACGGTGACCGCCGGTGCCGAGCAGCCTCCGTGGGCGTTGCCCCACAGCCTCAGGAACACCTCGTGGAGCGGATCCGCGGAGACATTGGTGAAGCTCACCCGCTCGTGCCCGGACCACTGGCCTCCCGAGGCATCACCGGCCAGTTCGACCGAGTAGGCCGCGGAGGCCGGTGTCCGGGTCGGATCGGCAGGCCGCCCGTCACCGGGTGGTGCGCCGCCCGTCGTGGCGGCGAGCAGCGCGAAGCACCCGAGGACCGCCGTCAGAAGCCGGGCGGACCTGCTCAAGCGTCCCCCCGCGCGCCCGCCGGGGACCGTCCGGCGTCGCCCTCCCGCTGCCGCAGGACCGCCAGGTCCACCGCCCGGTCGACGGCGGGCAGACAGGAGGCGATGTCGGTGTGGACGACGTACTCCACCGACGCCACCGTGTGCAGGCCCTGGACCAGGAAGGTGTACTCGGTGTCGCGCTCCAGCAGCAGGACGATCGGCTTGCCGAAGGCGCTGGCCCACCCGATCTCGATATGGGTGCCCGGGGAGGCCGGGCGGCCCGGCAGGGCCACGAAGACATCGGCCTTGCGGATCTCGTCCTGGTCGAGTTTGGTGCACTGCTCCGGCCGCATCAGCTCCGCCCCCCAGGCCTCGCGGCGGTGGGCGTTGTGCACGGCGAGCCCCTGCGCCTCGAAGTGCTTGATCAGAACGTCGAACGGGGCCCGCGCGGCGGCGGGCATCTCCCCGGTCGCGGGGTCCAGGAGCTGGATGAACGGGCCCGCGACGAAGACCGAGCGGATACCCAGGTCGGGGCGGGAGCCAGGAGGGTCGAGGGGCGATGCGGGGGCCATGGGAGTACCTCCGGAGGGGGCGGGTGCGGGGTGGGGGGTCAGTCCTTGAGGAAGCACTGGATGAAGGCGTCGCCGGTGGTGCCGCCGTGGGTGTACTCGGTGGTGTCGTACGCGACGAAGGGATGGCGCTCGACCCGGATCCGGCGGAAGTGCGGGAGGTACTGCCAGCGCAGTTCCGGCCTGGTGCTGAAGAACGGGATGAACACACCGCCGGTGCGCAGCACCCGGACGACCTCCGGCATGGCACGGGCCCACAGCTCGGCGTCCGTCCAGACCTCCAGATCCAGGGCCGGGTCGAAGAACATCCCGTCGATGCTCTCCGACGGCAGGTCGAAGATCCGCTCGAAGAAATTGCCGCGCTCGATGGTGAGATTGTTGGGCAGGTCGGGGTGCCGGTCCCGGAACAGGTCCTCGACCTCGCCGA
Source organism: Streptomyces sp. NPDC004610 (assembly GCF_040609715.1). Lineage (NCBI taxonomy): Bacteria > Bacillati > Actinomycetota > Actinomycetes > Kitasatosporales > Streptomycetaceae > Streptomyces > Streptomyces sp. NPDC004610. Next base: position 23,208 of record NZ_JBEXLA010000041.1, read on the forward strand.
AGAGTTCCAGCACCGTGTGGCTGCGGGTCGCCGGGTTGCCCGCGATGCGCAGCGCGGACAGGCCCAGGCCCAGCCCGACCTCGTAGAAGTCCCGGCCGTACTCGCAGAGCATGTCGGCGCTGGCCCACATCAGGTCGCGCTCCCAAGCCTGCATGGCCTGTTCGCCGCCGATGCTGAGGGTCACCTGGCCGTCCTGCTCGATCAGTTCGATCGCCGGCTCGGCCTGGGGCACGGTGCCCCGCTCCGAGACATTCTGGATCTCCATGGTCTTCTCCCTGCGGGGTGGGGGCGGGTCGGGTACCGGGGTTCGGTCAGGCGGTCGGCGGAACGACGCCGAAGTGGCGCCGGGCTGTGGAGACGGCGAGATCCTGGACGGCGAACACCGTGAAGTAGTAGGCCTGCGGGGCGGTGCCGGGCGCGAACCGCACCCGGAACGTGACCTCCTCGGTCCGCCCTCCGTGCAGCCGGCGCCTGGTGGTGGCCGGTTCGACGGTGGTGTCCTCGCGCAGATAGGTCGGTACGAACAGGCCCAGCCGGACCGGGCCCGTGCGGGCCGCGGTGACCGCCGCCCGCACCTCCAGCACCCCGCCCTGCCCGACCTCGTCGGCGGCGTACGCGAGCACGGCCGGGGCGTCCGGGATCCGGAAGGTGACATCGCCGCACCGCATACAGACCGCGCACGTGGTGTCCAGGACGTGTGGGAGCAGGCCGCGCCGGGTGAACTCCTGCGCGGGCCGCCCGCAGTGGCAGCCGACCTCCCTGACCCGCGGGTCCAGGGAGCTGCGGTCGCCGAAGTGCGCCGGGTAGTTCATCAGCGCGGTCTCGGGGTCGGCCGCGATCTGCTCGGTGATGACATGGTCGAGGGACTGGAGGTCCGCCGTGAGCGAGGCATGGATCTGCTCGGGTGACTGGTCGGCGAGATGGGTGGGCCTGGCCACCCACAGATCGACCTTCCGGGCCAGTCTGGTCAGCCGGGGCCGCAGCGGGTGGTTGTGCGGCAGCAGGTCCGAGGCGAGATAGGCGGTGAGCCGGCTGCCCACGGTCAGCAGCAGCGGGTCGGGGCGGTGGTCCGTCGGCGCGGGCGGCGCGGGGGTGTCCTCCGGTGCCCCCGGCAGCCCGAAGCGCATGAACGCCGGGTAGGGATGCGAGCCCGCCAGGCTGGCGTTGAGGGTGTCGACCGAGTCCGCGCCGATGAGGGCGCCGTGCATCCAGGCGACGTTCTCCGGCCGGTCGGAGTCGTGCACCGACACGGCCGAGACAACCGTACGGGCGGGGCCGTCGAGCGCGTTCAGCAGCAGCTGGTACTTCGGGTCGTACAGGGCGAGGTCCGCGAGCGGGCCACTGTTGCAGGCGCTGAGCACCAGCTCCACGGCCTCCACCCGGTTGAGGGGGACCAGCTTGTCCTCCGGCTTGTAGCACGGCAGCCCGTACGCGCAGCGCGGGCCGAGCAGCCCGGGTACGGCCGGGGCCGAGGTGTTGAGACCGCAGATGGTGAACTCGCCGAGGTTGACACTGTCGTCCTTGCCGTGCCCCTGGAACCCCACCCGCAGCCACCGGGTGCCGAGGATCTCCGCCTGGATGTCGGCGCGCTCGAAGTCCCGGTCGTCGAAGACCTGGACGCCGGGCAGCCGGGGCGGCCGGTCGGTGTCGGTGAACAGGCCCAGCGCGTCGACGTCGAGAGCCGGGTGCGCGTACTGCTTGGCGACATTCCAGCAGACCGAGGCGCCGTCCCGCCCGCTCAGCAGCGTCAGCCCGTGCCGCGGACCGCGATAGGTCGCCAGCAGCAGAGCGCGTACGGGGTCCAGGGTGACCCGGTCGTAGCAGCCGACGACCAGCACCGCACCGCCGTGCCGGGCCCGCAGCGCGGCGACATCCGCCAGTTCCTCCTCGCCCACCCATGTCCGCGCGAACGGACGGGCCAGCTCCGCGAGCCCTTCGGGCAGCCGCGCCGCGCCGAGGACGACACCGACGTCCAGGGGGTGCGGCCGACGCAGACCGCCGTAGAGCCGCCCGGCGAGTTCGACGCTCTCCGTCAGATCGGGGCGGTCCTCGGTCGGGACCGGCACCGGCAGGAGCAGGGGGGAGTCCAGAAACTCCCGGACGGCCCCGGCCAGCTCCTGGCGGGTGACGGGACGGAACAGGGGGGCCGGCCCGGACGGCCGGTCGGCTCGCTGCTCGGTGAGCGCGGCGTTCATGGTGGACCACCTGGTGTTGCCCGCGCCGGGGGCGCGGGGGAGAGGGGGGAGTTGGGAGGGGGAGTGGGATGAGGCGGGGGAGCGGCTCGCGCCGGGTAGGGGTGACGGGGCCGGAGAGGGCGGGAGGTCCGGGGGAGGGGAGGGCCTCGGGTGGTGGGTACGCCCGTCGAGCCACGCACGCCAGTCATCCCACCTGCGCCCGCCGTCATACCGCGCACCTCACCGTCGGTGCCGCTCGCCGGGTCAGCAACCCCCGGAAGGCGTAGGCCAGCACGGCGGCGGCCAGCGCGGTTCCGGTCGCCACCGCGAACACCGTCCGGGGTCCGAAGGGGTCCATCAGCAGCCCGCCCGCCTGCTGCCCCACCGCGTCGCCCAGGACGGTGGCCAGCGACGCCCAGGTGAACGCCTCCGCCATGGACCGACCATCGGCGATGCCGCTCACCAGACTCATCTCGGTGGCGGAGACCAGGGCGATGGGTGCGCTGCCCACCGCGAGCGCCACGGCCAGGCCCACCTCGGAGCCCGCGAGCAGCGTCAGCCCGGTGCCGACGGCGTAGGCCAGCAGCAGCCGGGGCAGCCGCGTCTGCGGGGCCACCTCGGACTGGGACCGGCCGAGCCAGACGGCGCCCAGCGCGCTGCCGACACCCCAGCAGGCGTACACCACACCCGCGCCGCCCGGGGCTCCGTGTTGGTCGGTGAACGCCGGGATCGCCAGGGTCAGCAGACCGATGGGCACGGCGGAGACAGCCATGATGGCAGACAGCGCCAGCAGGGCGGGTTCCCGCAGCGGGCCCAGCGGGTGACGCGGGCCTTTCGAAGCCGTCGCCGCCGCTTCGGTGCCCTCCGGCAGCCGGGTGTACGCGAGCCCCAGCGTGCCCAGACCGCCCAGCGTCGCGATCACGGTCAGCGCCAGGCCCGCCGAACCGGCCAGCATCAGCGCCGCCAGCATCAGCGGCGCGCCGATCACCAGGACCTCGGTGAGCAGCGCCTCCCAGAGGTAGGCCGTCTCGCGTTCCTCCTCGCGCAGCGGCAGCCGCGCCCACAGCGAGCGCATGCAGGCGTTGGCGGGCGGCAGCACCACCCCGGCGGCGAACGCCGTCACCGGCTGCGCCCAGCCGCCCGGGTGGGTCGCCCACACCAGGACGCCGAGTGCCGCCGGGTAGGCGAGGGCGGTCACCGTCAGCACCGCCGGACGACCGCGGCGGTCGAGGCGGCGGGCGATCAGCGGGCTGCCCAGCGCCATCCCGAGCGTGTACAGCGCGGCGACCAGCCCGGCCTGGGCGTAACTGCCGCCCTGTTCGCGGACGGTCAGGACGAGGGCCAGTGACATCAGATAGACCGGCAGCCTGGAGACCACGCTCCACCAGGCCGCCCCGGCCACCCGGGGACGCGTGAGCAGGTCGAGGAAGCGACGGGGCAGGCCGCTGGTCACGTGTCGGTCTCCGTTCGACGGCCGCGCGGGGCGGCCGGGTCGGATGCCGGGCCGCTGTTCGGGCGCGGACGGCATGGGCGGCGATCAGGCGCGGGTGGTGGGGGTGGTGGTCAGGTGGAGGCGGTCCGGTCGGTGGTCAGGTGGGGGCGGTGCGGGCGGTGGTCAGTTGCGGGTGGTGCGGTCGGTGGTCAGTTGGAGGCCGTGCGGGGTTGGAGGCCGTGCGGGGTCGGCGTTCGAGTGGGGACGGCACGGTCGACGGTCACGTAGGCACCCTGTGACCCTCCTGCGCCACCACCTCGATCGTGAAACGGGCGAGCACCTCCCGCATCCGGCTCTCCACCTCCGCGATCGACGCCCCGACGACATGGGCGTACCCGGAGGCGCTGTGCGAGGCACGGCGGGCCGTCACCGTGTCACCGGCGCGGACCTTGAGCACCGCGTCGATGACTCCGGGCATCGCCAGCAGGTCGTCCCGGGAGGTGATCCGCCGGACCAGCCCGGTGCCGGGCAGCGGAAGCAGCAGGTCACCGGCGCAGCGGCGCAGGCGGTAGCCGAGGTCGGGGCGGTGGCCGAGATAGACCGCCAGGGTGGCGCCGAACACGTCGAAGCCGTACGCGTGGCCGTGGTTGGCGGGGATCTCGCAGCCCGCGAGGCGTACGCCGATCTCACCGGCGTACACCTCGCCGTCGATCAGGAAGAACTCCATATGGGTGTAGCCGTGGTCGATGCCGAGCCCGGTGACGACGCGTTGGACGAGGGCCCGCAGGTCGACGGGTGGGCCCTCGCCGGTGCCGACGCTGATGTTGGCGTTCATCGCGCCGTCGACGATGTCCAGCGGACGGCAGGGCATGGCGCTGGGCCAGGCGTCGAGGACCTCGCCGCCCAGGACGATCGCGCAGACCTCCCACTCGGTGCCGCCGAGGTACGCCTCCACCATCCAGTCGCGGGCCGCGAGGTCGATCCCCGCGAGGTCGCCCGGCCCGTCGAGGCGGTAGGTGTCCACGCAGGCGAACGAGTCCACCGGCTTGAGCACCACCGGCCAGCCGTGCCGGCCGGCGAACCGCTCGATCTCCGCGCCCGAGCGCACCCGCCCGAACTCCGCCGTACGCAGGCCCAGTTCGCGGAAGCGGGTCTTCATGGCGGCCTTGTCCCGGACCAGGGTCACCTGCCGCTCGGTCAGGTGCGGCAGCCCGGCCAGCTCCGCGAACCGCTGGGCCGTGGCCTGCAGGGGTTCCGAGGGGTTGCAGAACCTGGTCGGCGCGACCGGCAGCCCGGCCGCCCAGTCCCGGTATCGCCGGGCCTCCTCGGCCACCGAGGCGCCCTCGCGCACCTGGAAGGCGGGCAGGTGGGCGGTCTCCCGCAGATGGTCCTCCGGTAGTTCGGGGCGGGTGGCGGCGAACCGCAGCAGGACCAGCCGCCCGGCCAGTTCCCGGGCCGCGTAGCGGGTGAAGGACGACGGCCGGTCATCCACCATCAACAGCACCTCGGCGCCGCTCACACCCCCTCCAGCACCTGACGGACGGCCTGGGCGGCGAGGGCCTGGTCCTTCTCCGGGAGTTCCGGGGAGAGCGGTACGCACAGGGTGCGTTCCAGCAGGTCCCGGGTCCGGGCGAAGCCGTCGCGGCTGAGGGCGAGGGGTCCCTCGGGGGCGTGGTTCCAGGGAAAGCCGTCGCGGTAGAGCGAACGGCGGCCGGTGAGCACCGGGTGCTCGGGCAGCAGATACTTCCCGAGCGTCCAGTTGGCGATCCCGGCCCCGGTGAGCGCGGTTACCGCGGCATCGCGCAGTTCCCTGCTCTCGCACCGGAACCGCAGGCTGACCTTCACATCACCGGCGGTCCGGGGCAGGACCGTGAGGTCGGTCCGGGCGGGCAGTTCGGCCATGGCGATGGCGTACATCCGCTCCAGCCCGGCGAGCAGTTCGTCGAGATGGCGGAACTGCTGGCACTGGACGGCGGCGACCTGCTCGCTGGTGACGAAGTTCTCCCCGAAGTGGGCGTCGTCGTGCCAGGTCGGGTAGTGGCCGGGCACCCGCGCCGAGCCGTGGTCGTGGTAGCGGCGCATGGTCGCCCAGGCGTCCTCGGCGCCGGTGACGATCAGGCCGCCCTCGCCCGAGGTGAGAACCTTGTTGTGGTGGAAGCTGAACGTCCCGGCGTAGCCCGCCGTCCCGGCGTACCGGCCGTCGGGGAAGCGCGCGCCGAGGGACTGGGCGCAGTCCTCGACCAGGTAGGGCACATCCACCGGCAGCGGGGCCACGGTGCCCTCCATATGGGCCGTGATCACCCGTTGCGCGCCCGGCGGCAGCAGCGACGGGTCCATGGAGAGCGAGTCGTCGGCGTCCACCAGCACCGGGATCAGACCGCACGACAGCACCGCCCCGGCCACCGCGACGAAGGTCACCGCCGGGATGTGCACCAGGTCGCCGATGGCCGGGCGGGTGGAGATCAACGCCAGCCGGAGCGCCTCCGTGCCGTTGTGCACGGCCAGCGCATGGCCCGCGCCGAGCCGTTCGGCCACGGTCCGCTCCAGACGGGACGCCATGCTCTCGGTCTCGGTCTGGTACCGGAACAGGACCTGCTGCTCGATCACCTTCCGCAGCTCCGACATGTCGGACCAGTCGAGGTAGTTCGCTCCGTAGGGCAGGAAGCGCTGCCCGAGCCGCTTGTCGAGGGTGCTCATGGTGTGTCCGGCTCGGTGATCGGCTGCGCGTCACCGCCGACGACCATTTCCTCGCCCCGGTAGTTGCGGAGCAGCAGGCCCTCGGGAGTGCGGGTGTAGGCGGGCTGCGCGATCGGGATCTTGCCGATCCTGGTGGTCAGGACGTACTGGGGGACGCCGAAGCCGGTGATATGGCCCTGGAGGCCGTCCATGATCTCCCAGCCCTTCTCGACCGTCGTCATGAAGTGCGAGACGCCGGTGACGTTGTCGCAGTGGTAGAGGTAGTAGGGCCGGACCCGGATCCGCAGCAGTTCGGTCATCAGGGTGCGCATCGTGGGGACGTCGTCGTTGATCCCGCGCAGCAGCACCGTCTGGTTCCCGACCGGGACGCCGTGGCGCAGCAGCCGGTCCACCGCCGCCGCGGCCTCCGGCGTGATCTCCTTGGGATGGTTGAAGTGGGTGTTCAGCCAGACCGGGTGGTAGCGGGCGAGCATCGCGCAGAGATCCTCGGTGATGCGCTGCGGCAGCAGCACGGGGAACCGGCTGCCGATCCGGATGATCTCCACGCTGGGGATCGCCCGCAGCCCGGCGATGATCTCCTCCAGCTTGCCGTCCTGGTAGGACAGCGGGTCACCGCCGGTCAGCAGGACGTCCCGGATCTCGGGGTGGTCGGCGATGTAGCGCAGATCCTCGTCGAAGGAGCCGCCCTCGTCGTCCCGGAAGTAGGTGCCGTCGACGTCGGTCGTGTGGAACTTGCGGGTGCAGTGGCGGCAGTAGACCGGGCACGCCTCGGTGATCAGCATGATCACCCGATCCGGGTACTTGTGCACGACCCGGTTGGTCTTGCGGTAGTAGGTGTCCCCGACCGGGTCGACCTCGGCCCCGGGGAACTCCGCCAGTTCGCCGAGCGCCGGCACCGCCTGCTGGCGCACCGGGCAGCCGGGGTCGTCCCGGTCCATCAGGGAGGCGTAGTACGGGGTGACGCTCCAGCGGTACTTGCCCGCCACCCCGGCGATGGCCTGCTCCTCGTCGGCGCTGAGGTTGATCCACTGCCGGGCCTTCTCGACGTTGGTGATGCGTCGGCGCATGTGCCAGCGCCAGTCGTCCCAGTCGGTGGCCGGGACCCTGGGGCGGATCAGTTCGGGTTGGGGGGCGGGTAGGGGTTCGCGGAGGGTGTCGGACATGGCGGCTCCTGCACGACGCGGACGCCGTGGGTGGGGTGGCCGGGACCGGCGGGGCCGGAGCGGCGGGCTGACGAGGCGGCGTGAACGGGGGGCGCCACGGGCCGGCGGCGTACGGGGCTCACAGGGGTGCGAGCGCGAGTTGGCGGAGGGTGCGGGCGACCCGCTGCGCACCGCGCAGATCGTCCAGGGCCGGATCGAGCAACTGCCACGGCCCGGCCGGGGCCGGAGGCGACCATAGGCCCGGATCGTCGGGATCGTCGGCCGAGGGCAACGGCACCACCTCGCCGACCTGTCCGGCGAGGGCCCGCTGAGCCGACCCCAGCGGCGGCAGCAGGGCCAGCGGTGACCGTCGGGCCTGCGCGAGAGCGAGCGCCCCGAGCACCGGCGAGGCGAGGAACACGGCGGCGTCGGCATGGAGCGCGTCCGGGTCGGCCTCGGCGGCCCGCAGCACCCGCACCCCGGGCTGCCCGGCCAGCGCGGACCGTACGAGGGCGAGGCCGGTGTCGGCGACCACCGTGCAGGTCCCGGTGCGCCGCAGCGCGGCGGCGGCCAGTTCCCGCAGCGTCCCGGAGGTGAAGGGCCCCGCCTCGGCTTCCGGGACGCCCCACAGGGACAGCAGCACCAGGGTGCCCGACCGGGTGGGGCTCCGGCCGGTGCGCCGGGGCGCGAGGACTCCGGTCACCCGTGCGCCCCGGGCCGGTGGCCCAGGCAGCGGCAGCCACCCCGGCCGGTGCACCCGTACGAGCGCCCGCCCCGGTGGCGCTTCCTCGGCGGGCCCCGACCGGAGGTGCACCACCGGCACGCCCTGGGTCAGGAGCCGCTCGGTGGCGGCCGGGTCGTCGCAGACCAGTGCCGCGACCGGTGGAGGTCCGGGCTCGGACCAGTCGGTCGGGCGGAGGTCACCGAGGTGGGCGGCCACCCGGTGGAGGGCGAGGATCGAGTCCAACTGCTCCTCGCGGGCGCTCAGCAGCACCCGCGGGCCGGGTGCCGCACCATCGGGCGCGGCCGGGACCGCCCCGGCCCGGTTCAGTAGTGCCATGCCCCCACCGCCCCGAGCCGGGCCACGTCGTCGCTGTATCCGGCGGCGGTGGTGGAGCATCCGTTGCACACCTCGGGCCCGCGCTCACGGAAGTAGTCGGCGTGCGCCCGGAACACCGGGGTGTCCAGCCGGATCACGCCCTGCTCCCGGAAGGGCGCGCCACCGGGCCCGTCGTCGCCCTCCCGGTGGGGGATGCAGCTGCACGCGTACATCCGCCCGTACTTGCCGTCCACGTAGATGACGTCGTCGGCGACATGGCACAGCGGTGCGGCGGCGCGCGGGGTGACGGATCCGGTGAAGTAGCGCTCCTGTTCCTGCGGGGTGTCCCCGTAGAAGCGCTTGCCCAGGGGGACCAGCAGGGCGGCCGGGTCGGCGTCGTAGATCGGATCGCAGACGCCGCGGACATGGTCGGCGTCGGGGTAGGTGATCGTGCGGTCGAGCTTGAGCGCGGACAGCTCCCACTGCCGTACCCCGGCCCTCGTCAGGACCTCCTGGAGGCGTGGCATCTCGGTGTAATTGTGCGGCCCCACCACGGTGTTGACCCTCGGCAGGACACCGAGCGCGGCGGCCTCCCGCAGACCGCGCAGCCCGCTGTCGAACATCCCGGGGGAGCGCCGGTAGACATCGTGGGTGGCGCCCGAGGCGCCGTCCAGACTGACGATCACCTGGGCCAGGCCCGCGGCGGCCAGGGGGGCCGCCATCCGCGGCAGCATCGAGCCGTTGGTGATGAGGGACATCTTCATCCCGCCGTCCGTTCCCGCGCGGACCAGGTCCAGCACGCGGGGGTGCATCAGCGGTTCGCCCCCGGTGAACCGGATGTAGCCCACTCCGGCGTCCCTGGCCTTGGGCACCAGGTCGGCGAAGTCCTCCAGGGAGAAGCGGAACGTGTCGCGGGAGAGGGCGAACTCGCACATGAAACAGTCCGCGTTGCAGGCTTCCAGGATTCTGATGAAGAGATAGCGATCACGTGTACGCATGGGGCGGAGACCTTCCAGGCGGCTCACGGGGCGGGTGGGGCGGTGCGGGGGAAATGGCGCCGGGTGGCTTCCGCGCCGACTGCGACGCGCGGCTCGGGCGGGTCGGGAGCGTGGACGTCCGTGTGAACGGCCGCGTCCAGGACTTCGAGCAGCGCGTCGGCGACCTGGGCCGCGCCACCGGTGCCCACCGCGGCGGTGAGCGCGTCCCACCGGCCGACGGCAGCGGCCCGGCGAAGGGCGTCCAGGATGCCGTCGCGCAGGGTGTGGCCGATGCCCTGCCGGTCGTCGCCCCGCGCGGCGGCCCCGATCGCGCCGTAGATCCGTTCCAGGGCGTGGTCCTCGCCCTGCGAGCGCAGCGCCAGCGCCTCGTCCTCGACCAGCACGTCATGGGGCCAGAGCACCCGCAGCCGGGCCCCGAGCGCCTGACTGTGATACCGGCCGTTGAAGATCTGGCTGAGGTTCTGCGGCGGCAGGCAGACGGTGGGAACGCCCCGTCGGCCCGCTTCGAGCAGGGTGGTCAGACCGGGCGAGGTGAGCAGCACGTCACAGGCGTCCAGGCGTTCCAGGAACGCGCCGTGCGCGAGCGGGCCCGCGGTCGTGCGCGGCGGCGCGACCGACGACGCGATGAGACGGGCCGCCAGGTCGCCCGGCAGGTTGCCGGCGATGTGCGCCTCCTCGACGCCCTGGTCGGCGAGGGCTTCCAGGACGGCCGGGACGACCAGGCTCGGGTAGTGCTCCGGATCGGCGAGCCCCGGCGCCCGCAGACCGCCCAGGCTCACCAGCGCACTGCGGTACGGGCGGCCCGCATCCCGCAGGGCGCCCCGCTCCGGCCGCTTGTCGCCGGGTGGGGCGATGACGGCCTCGACCCAGCGCAGCCCCCGGGCGTCGGCCAGGACGGCCCGGCACTCCGGCGGCAGTTCGACACACTTCTGGGCGCAGTACACCGTCGCGTCCAGCGGCAGCGCGGCCCGGTCGCCCTCGGACCAGAGGAAGGGCAGACTGTCGACGAAGACCGTGGGCACGCCGGTGGCCAGTAGTGCCGTCGCCGCCGCACCGTCCAGGACGACCACGGCGGCCCGCACCCCCTGCGACCGCACCAGGTCCGCGACCGCGCTGCCCGGCCCGGCGGGACCGTCCGGCAGGTCGTACCAGCCCTCCACCGCGTGCTCGGCGAGCAGGGGCCGGCCCAGTCCCGACGCCATTCCGATGAACCGCAGCGGAAGTGTCGACCGGTCCCGCAGCGCGGAAAGCACCGCGCTCAGTTTCCCCGAGCTTCCCCATCCGAATTCCGCCCCGACGACAGCGACGGTCAGCGGATCTAATCGTGTGTCAGGGGCCATGGGGTGCTGGACAGTGCTGGACGGCATTGGCTGACTCCCGTGATGTCAAGGAGGGGTGGCATGCCTGGAAAGTGAGCGAGCACCCCGTGCGCATCAGCATGCACACAGGTGCCGGATCGCCCCGGGTGAGATCGCCGGGACCTCGCCGAAGTGTCTTGCGAACACAACGCTGGCATGCGCTCGACACGCCACGCAAGGAATCGGTGCGGCATCGAAACCGGCGGGTGAATAGCCCGATCAGCCGACAGAAGTATCAGCCGGTGAGCGGTAAGGGAAAACTCGTCAAAGGACCGGAAATCCATCAGCGGGCCGCCCGAACGGAATCACCTGCCGAATTCCCGGACGCTAGCATTCACCCCATGGGCTACCTCGAAGCCACCTCCCTCGGGCACGTTCTCCCCGATGGCCGCGAACTCTTTCACGACGTCTCGTTCCGGGTGACATCGGGCCAGACGGTCGCACTCATCGGGGACAACGGCGCGGGCAAGACCACTCTCCTGCGCACCCTCACCGGCGAGATCCCCACGCAGCGGGGATCGTTCCGAAGCCAGGGCACCCTCGCCGTCATGCCGCAGTTCATCGGCGGCCTGCGCGACGACCGCACCGTCCGCGACCTCCTGCTCACCGTCGCTCCCCCCCGCGCTCCGCACCGCCGCTGCCGCCCTCGACACCGCCGAGCTGGCCATGACGGAGGCCGACGACGAGCCCACCCAGGTCCGCTATGCCCAGGCACTGGCCGACTGGGGTGAGGCCGGCGGATACGCCCACGAGGTGCTCTGGGACACGGTGACGGTCGCCGCCCTCGGAGTCCCGTTCCAGGCCGCGCAGTTCCGGAAGGTGACGACCCTGTCCGGCGGCGAGCAGAAGCGCCTCGTCCTGGAGGCCCTGCTCCGGGGACCGGCCGACCTGCTCCTCCTCGACGAACCGGACAACTACCTGGACGTCCCGGGAAAACGCTGGCTGGAGGAGCAGCTCACCCGGGCCCGGCAGGGCGTGCTCCTGATCACCCACGACCGTGAGGTGCTCAGCCGCACGGCCGGCCAGATCGTGACCCTGGAGGGCGGAACGGCCTGGACCCACGGCGGCGGATTCGCCACCTGGGGCGAGGCCCGTGAGGCCCGCCGGCAGCGCGCGGCGGAGCTGCGGCAACGCTGGAGCGAGAAGCACGAGCAGCTCAAGACACTGGTCCGGACCCTGCGCCAGCAGTCCGCCATCAGTGACGAGATGGCCTCCCGGTACCACGCGGCCCAGACGAGACTGGCGAAGTTCGAGGCGGCCGGGCCGCCGCCCGCCCCGCCCCGCCGCCAGCGGGTCGCACCGGACCTGCGCGGCGGCCGGACCGCCATCCGCGCGATCACCTGCCGCAACCTCGAACTCAGCGGTCTGATGCGGCCGTTCGACCTGGAGGTGTTCTTCGGCGACCGGGTGTGCGTGCTCGGATCGAACGGTTCCGGCAAGAGCCACTTCCTGCGCCTGCTGGACGAGGTCTCCACAGGCACCGCCGCGACCGTGGCACACACCGGTGATTGCCAGCTGGGCGCCCGGGTCCGACCTGGGCTGTTCGCCCAGACCCACCGGCACCCGGAATGGGCCGGTCGGACCCCGGCCGACATCCTCGGCGCAGGCGAGGGCGACCGCCCCGGACTGGACCTGCGCAGCGCCATGTCGGCCCTGAGCCACTACGGCCTGGCGGGCGCCGGGCGCCAGAACTTCGAGACCCTGTCGGGCGGCCAGCAGGCACGCTTCCAGATCCTCCTGCTGGAACTCGCCGGTGCCACACTGCTGTTGCTGGACGAACCGACCGACAACCTCGACCTGATCTCGGCGGAGGCATTGGAGCAGGCCCTGACCGCCTTCACCGGAACCGTGGTGGCGGTGACCCATGACCGCTGGTTCGCCCGGGTGTTCAGCCGGTTCCTGGTCTTCCGGGAGGACGGCCGGGTGATGGAGTCGGCTGGGCCGGTGTGGGAAGAGGGCCGGGTCGGGCGGGTGCGTGCCTGACCGGGGCCCAACCTGCCGCGCCGACCCACCCGAAGAGCCCGGAAAAGCCTCATTGGCGAGGGAATCACCGTCGTCGGCTGGCCCGTGGTGCTCGTTGCCCATGCCGATCCAGCGCTGCCGCACTTCACCACACGCTCACTGAGTCATCTGCTCAAAAACCTTCACTTCCCGTCGGCTCCTCCCCATACTTGGCTCTACTCACGGGGGGATACATGGACAGCGCAGAGTTAGCGTCAGCGGCAGTACCACTCGTCGTGGCCGCGATCACCGGGGCGGGTACCGCGATGGGAACGGGAGCCGTTCAGGTGGTATCGGGCCTGGTACGGGAGCGTCTGGGAGGCTCGGAGCAGGGCCAGGTGGCTCTTGCGGGGGTGGATCAAGCCCCCGACGACTCGACGGCGGCCGACCGGCTCCGCACCGCCTTGCAGGCCGCTCTCGACGCGGACCCGACGTTCGCACAGCGACTGATCGCCCTGCTGGGAGCACCACCCGCGCCCCTCATGCCCCCGCCACCTCCCGGAAGCGTGGTCATCGGGGACAGCAACAGGCTGCGCGGGAGCAACATCTCCCTCGGCCCGCTCACCATCTCCACCACGCGTGGCGGCGCGGGCGCCCTGACGGTCCTGGCGGCTCTTCTGCTGGGGATCGTGGTGCTCGCCGTGTACGGCGGCGTGCAGGTCATCGGCCTGAACGACTCGCCCGGTCAGGGGAGCGGCACGACATCGGAGCAGGGCGTCAGCGGTGCCGGGGGTACGGGCGGCGCGGGGAACGGGTTGACCGACGAGGGGGTCCGCCCGGTTCTGGAAGACGGCGCTGTGGTGGAGTCGGTGCTTCCCGGGCTGGACGCGGTGCCCGGTGGCTGGACCCTGGAGGCCGACGCCGAGGTCGTCGAGGAGTGCAGGACCGAGGTGTTGTTCTGCGGCACTGTCTCCTACCAGGACCCGTCGACGAACAACGTCGCCACCTTCGAGATGTACTCGTTCTCGAACGTCGGTGCGGCCGAAGCCGCCTACCGGGAAGTGGAAGAGGGCGCGCCGCCCTCCATGGCGCTGCCGTCCTTCGGGGACGAGAGTCACGCCGTGAGCAGCAGTGACGGAAGCTCGTCCAAGACGGTGATGTCCATGGTGAGGACGGGGAGCGTCATGGCCGCCGTCACCTATGAGATCGAGGCAGTGGATTGGACAGAGGCGTACGGCGGTGACCATCTGGAGATCCTGACGGGCATGTTCGCGGAACGAGTGCAGCAGGCGTTGCAGGGGCAGTCCCCCACGGCCCGCGCAGTTCTGTGAGCTGGTGCGGCGCCCGATGCCGATGGTGAGAGTCACTGGCGCGACTCGGCCCGAGTAACGAACGGCGTGCAGCGATCATGCCTGGCCGCACATGCCGATCGCCCGCTACCCCTTTCGGCCGGGTCTCGGCCGACCCGGTGAAAGACCCGGTGTCATGACCGGCTGAAGCCTGCTGGCGTACCCCAGGCCCAGCAGTACACAGACGTCGGTCAGCACGGGGACGTCGTACAGCAGTGGGCGCGGCCCGGACTGGTCCGGCATGGAGTCGAAGCCGCCGTCGGGGCGCTGGTGTGCGGTGAGGTAGTCGACGCAGGCGCGCAGCGGGGCGGCTGCTCGGGCGGAGTCCGCCGGTCCGGCGGCGGCGAGGGCGACGGTCGCGTAGGCGGTGGAGACCGGGTCGGCGGGGCCGTGGGAGGTATGGCCCCACAGGCCGTCCGGGCCGCGGGCGCCGAGCAACTGGTCCAATGCCCGGGTGCGCACTGTCGCCGTCCGGGGCGAGGGACCCATGGTCCGGCAGGCCAGGACCGTGCGGAAGAGGACGTTGCCGATGCTGCGGCTCCAACTGCGTTCCGGCTGCCGTCCCGAGAGAATCGCGTCGGCGAGGAAGACGAATCCCTCCTCCGCCAGGCGCCGGTGACGGATGCCGGGGGCGAGTGCGTTGACGGCGCCCGCGGTCATGGCCACTTCAGAGGCCGTGCCCCGGGCGAAGGTGGGGAATCCACCGTCCTCGTTGCGCAGCGCCGCCAGCCGGTCCTCGGCCGCGTGGATGTGTTCGGCGTACCGCGACGGGCCGGTGGCCCGTAGGAACTCCAGGCAGTACGCGGTGTCGTCGGTGTCGCTCTGCCGCACGTCCCGGGTGAAGCCGAAGCCGCCGTCGGGGAGTTGCCGGGCCGCCAGTGCGTCGGCCATGCGTGCCAGGGGCACCCCCGGCGCGGGCCCGCACGCGGTCAGGGCGAGCCCGGCCAGGGCGGTGGTGAAGATGTCCATGCCGGTGATGAAGGGAAGCCCGCCATCGGGCCGCAGGTCCTGGGCCGTACGGGCCACGGCCTCGATCACCGCCGGGCGCCGCCCGGGGTCCCGGCCCAGGGCGAGCAGACCGAGCAGCCGGGCCAGATAGTTGGCCTCCCAGATCCGGTCCGGCCACAGAGCGGGTGCCAGCGCCCGCCAGTCGTCCTCCCTCAGTTCGCTCACCCGGCCCGTCCCATACGCCGCCAGCACCTTCAGCGCGGTCATCTCCAGGGCCAGCCAGCTCTGCCGGCCCCGCCCGTCGTACGCGTGGAGCGGGACGCGCGGCCAGCGGGCGGCCCCCAGCTCCGCGAGCAGGGTGGTGAACATCAGCTGTTTGCGGCCCGCGGTGAAGTGGGCGAAGTCGCTCAGCGCGGCAGCCGTTCCCGCCTCCCCGGTGGCCCGCTCACCGAGCGCGGCGCGCGCGACAGCCGCCTGGACGGGGTCCGGGGGAGCAGCGCGCAATGTGCGCCGGAGGTGGTCGGTCAGCCGTGCGCGGGCCGGCAGGCGAGGAGCGAGTTCGGTGCACAGGTGCAGCAGCAGGGCGGATTCCAGCACCCGGGACTCGCACGCAGCGCGGATCAATCCGTCCTCGCCGACGAGCCCGACGACCCGCCGGGCGAGACGATTGCGGCAGGCGTGATGCGCCGGACCCGCAGAGGGGGAGTGGGAGGGACCGGGTCCGGACGTTGTCACGAGTGTCTCCGGATGGGTGACCGGGGGCGTGGGACGTTCCGTGCCGGGCCGGGTGACCTCGCCGGATGATCGCGGAGCCGACTCCCCGCCCGCACTCAACGGCGTTCTCCGGGGGCGGTGCCGACTGCTCTCCGTTCGGCCGGCCTGCCGCGCAGGGCCCGCGAAACCGCGGTTGTGCCGGGACGGCGGAGGACCAGCACCCGGTCGACGCCGTCGGTGACGACGCTGGCGGCCACCCGGTGCCGGAGGCCCTGCGCGGCGGCCTCGCCCCGCGGATCACGAGCGACGCGCTGATCGGCGGCGTCCACGAATCCCCCCCACTCCACGGTCACTCCCTGCACCGCCCTTCTCCCGCCCTGGGTCCGCGGTAGGCGGGACGCTGCGGGCGACTATAAGAAGCGGCCGTGCCCGCTGCGCAACGGGAACTGGCAAACGCTGCCCCTTCCGCCCCGCCCTCCGTCATGTTCAGGTACGACCGGCCGCGCCGGGGTGTGACCGAGCAGCGTTCCGACGCGGCACCCGCGGTCGGCGCCGGTGAGGACGACCGCGCGGGTCTGACGGTCCGGGCGGGCCGGTCTCATGAGCGGGAATGTGGGACATGGCTCTCGACGAGCACACTCGACGGCGGGGCTGCTTGCCCATGGCCGTTCTTCCGACGCCCACCCGGTGACAGGTTCACTCAGGCCCGGTCCGTCGTGTTCGCGCCGCGCGCTTGAGTCCTGGTGTGCAGGGCGAACTGCGCCTCGTCGTACTGCTCCTTGAGCGTGGTGACCAGGTCGGCGACGGTCGTGCTCTGTTTGACGGCGCCGATGCCTTGGCCCGAGCCCCAGACGTCCCTCCATGGCTTCGGCTTCGCGGTGTCGCTCGTGCCGAAGTCCATGGCGGTCGGATCCGACTCGGAGAGGTTGTCCGGGTCGAGCCCGGCGGCGGAGATGCTGCCGCGCAGATAGTTGCCGTGGACGCCGGTGAAGAGGTTGCTGTAGACGATGTCCTTCGCGGTGCTGTCGACGATCATCTGTTTGTACGCGGTCGAGTTGTTCGCCTCCGTGGTGGAGAGGAACGCGGAGCCCACGTACGCGAGGTCCGCGCCCGCGGCCAGCGCGGCCAGGATGGAGCGGCCGTGGGCGATGGCGCCCGACATCAGCAGTGGACCGTCGAACCATTCCCGGATCTCCTGCACCAGGGCGAACGGTGACTGGGTGCCGGCGTGGCCCCCGGCCCCGGCGGCCACCCCGATCACACCGTCGGCACCCTTGTCGATGGCCTTGTGCGCGAACTCGTTGCTGATGACGTCGTGGAGCACGACCCCTCCGTAGGAGTGCACCGCGTCGTTGATCTCCGGCCGCGCGCCGAGCGATGTGATGACGATCGGCACCTGGTGCTTCACGATCACGTCCAGGTCGTGCTCCAGGCGGTCGTTCGAGCGGTGCACGATCTGATTCACCGCGAACGGGGCGACGACGGCCTGCGGATGCGCTGCCGCGTAGGACGCGTTCTCCGCTGTGATGCGGTCGAGCCAGTCGGACAGGAGCGAGGCGGGACGGGCGTTGAGGGCCGGGAACGAGCCGATGACCCCGGCCTGGCACTGGGCCATGACCAGTTCGGGGCCGGAGGCGATGAACAGTGGGGAGCCCACGACGGGAAGCGTGAGGGGCAGCGAGAGAACGGGGGGCAACGGCATGGCGGGTCCTTGAGGGGGGTCGGGGGTCAGCCCTGTGGTGGGTGCGGCTCGCGGCGTCGGCCAGCGGGCTCCGGGTGGGGATGGGCGGAGCGGAGTCACCACGCGCCCTGGCTCGGCTTTCAAGGCGTCACGAGCGGACGTCGTCGTCCCACTCGCCGACTTGCCCGGGATGTGCTGGGAGGCCGAGGCCCGGGACGCGGCGATTCAAAGGCTGCCCGCACAGAGTCCTCCGTGCAGGGTCCGGTACGGCTCAGACCGTGCCGGTGGTTGCGGTGTGCTCGGCGTACATCGCCTCGATCTGCCCGGCGTAGTGCGCGTGGATCGGCCCGCGGCGCGTCTTGCGGGTGGGGGTGACGAAGTCGCCGCCGGGCCCCCAGTCGTCGGTCAGCACGATGTGGGCGCGAACCTGTTCGGGCCTGGACAGGACGGAGTTGGCCGCGGCCAGCCCCGCTTCGATCGCCGCCCGGACCTCGGGGTGGCGGCACAGCTCAGTGGGTCCGCCGTCGAGGCCGAGTCGTGCGGCGAAGGCGGTGACCGCATCGGGATCGGGTACCAGCAGAGCGGTGACGAAGGGGCGGGCATCGCCGATCACGACCGTGTGCGCGAGCAAGGGGGTGTGGGTGAGGACGGCTCCCTCGATGGCGGCGGGGGACAGATTCTTGCCACCCGTGCTGATCATCAGGTCCTTCTTGCGGTCCAGCAGGGTGATCGCGCCGGTCGAGTCGATGGTGGCGACATCGCCGGTCCGCAGCCAGCCCCCGGCGGTGAACGCGGTGGCGGTCTTCTCGGGGGCGCCCAGGTAGCCCCGCATCACGGTCTCGCCGCGGATCAGCAGCTCGCCGTCCGCCGCGATGGTGGCCTCGACGCCCGGCATGGGGTGGCCCACCGACGTCACCGGGGCCTCACCGGGGGGCGAGTAGGTCGCCATCCCCGACAGTTCGGACATGCCGAGGCCACTGCTCACGGGGATACCCAGACCGCGCAGGTCGAGCAGCAGGCTCGGCGCGATCGGCGCGGCACCCGAGGCCGCCACCCGCAGTCGGTCCAGGCCGAACCGCTCCCGCAGCGGTGCCAGCACCCTGGAGTCCAACGCCGCCCAGCGGTCGGCGAGTTCGACGGTGAGTCGGCCCTGCTCGGCGGCCTCGGCGTAGCGCAGGCAGAGGCAGGGGGCCTCGGACAGCGCCTGTCGGCGTACCGCGTCGGGTTCGCTGTCCGCGGCCTGTCGCAGTGCCGCGCGGAAGCCGTTGTGGAGGCGTTGCCAGATCTGCGGCACCGCCCCGAAGATCTGGGGGTGGACGTCGGCGAGGGCGGCGGCGATGTCACGGGGGCCTCGATTCTTCCACCGTCACTCGGCCGGCCAGCGCGAGGGCGCGCGGGACCTGTCGGGATCCCGGCTCCCGAGTACCCCGCTCCCGGAATCCGGATCCAGTCCGCGCGGGTGAACACCTCTGCCTCTCACCAGCGGGGCCCACGGTGGAGGCGCGGAGATCCTTCACAGCAGGGCGGAGCGGAACCCGTCCGGGTCACAGGCCGGCGGCGGTGAGGATTCGATACATCCGGGTCGGCCGCAGCGCGGAGTTGGCAGCGGCGTCGTCGGCCACCTCGGGGTCCGGGTCGGAGAGCAGACGCTCCAGCAACGTGTCCGTGACGTTGGGGTGACGGGCGACTCCGCGGCGCAGGAAGGACTCGGCAGCGGTGGCGAGTTGCCGAAGGTCCGGCACGGGTAGTTCTGGGTCTTGCAGGGCGAGATAGCGCGCGTCCGGGCTTGGTTCGTCGACGAAGGTGCGCAGCGTGTGGCGGGGGAAGTTGGGGTGATCGACGAGGAGCGGTCGGATGTGGAACACGTCGCCGTGTGCGCGTGCCAGTCCTTCCAGGACGCTCGGCGGTGTGTCGGGCCGACGTGCGGCAGTGCGACGGACCATGAGGTCCGGGTCGTTGTCCAGCCGACGCCATGCCTCTTCGGGCAGATCGTGACAGGAGGCCAGTGCGCGCCGGAATGCTGTGTACGGGCAGTCCAGGTAGGTCATCCGCTCGCTGAGGGGCGCTTCGCGCAGCCAGTCCGGTTCGGCGAAGTTCCAGTTCAGCGCCACCTCGGCCGCGATGCTTCCGGCCGCGCGTTCGGCTTCCACGAGCGCGTACAGCCGGTCCCGGGTCTCGGCATCCGCATGGCGGCTCTGCGCTGCCGCGACCCGCACGAGCGGATCGTCGATGTCCAGCAGCCGGGCAACCATCTCCGCCGAGAGATGAGGGTTCCCGGCGACAGCCTGATGGACCTGCTCTTCCCCGCTCCGCATGAGCCGTGCGAACTGCTCCGGCGTGAGCGGGACGTAGCGCGCCACATTGACCTGCACGGCAGGGTCGGCGAGGCAACGCTCCCACCACTCGGGCGGGACACCCGGTTGCCGGTGCTCGGTGGCGGCTGCGCGGACCTGGGGATCCGGATCGGCGAGCAGTTCGACTTGTACGGCGAGAGGCCGGTCGTACCAGGACCGCGCGACCGCGGCCCGCAGGCTCGGACTCGTCGCACTGACGAGCGCCATCCGAGGTCGGCCATAGGCTTCCTCCAGGTGGTCGATGGGGATCGTCACCTTGCTGTCCACCATGGCGCGGACAAAGCCCGGGTACGCGTCACGGATCGCCGGATCGGGATGCTCGGCGCATCGTGGGGGAGATCCGGTCTCCGTGGAGGCGTACGGCGGTGTCTTCGTCCCCGTGCGTCAGCAGAGCCTCGACAACAGCGTCCTCCAGGCGCCCGCGACGCAGCGCCAGCCCGTGTCGGCCCGCCCGGTGTGCGGCCAGGCGTATGAGGACGCCCTGAGGGGCTGTTGGGTTGCGGCCCAGCCCGGACAACCGGGGGTGAGCGAGGTTCGTCATGCGCTCAACCTAGTCGGGCCGCCGCGTGCGGGCCTGTCCATGGAGGGCACGGGGCCGCTGCCCAGGGGCGTTCCCCGGGAGGGCGGATCGGCGCCCGAGGATCAGGTCCCTCATCGGCACCGGCACATGGCTGTGCCCGGGGAGGGTGGTCCCGCCCCGGGCACGGTGGTGAGGATCAGACGAGAGCCAGGCTGATCTGGTCCTTGAACACCACCCAGTGCTGACCGGGGTCGTTGGTGTCACACGGCTGGCTGGAGATGTCCGTGGTGCCCCAGGCGTTGGCGAGACAGTAGCCGGAGGCGTAGTTGAGCGAGATCTGCTGGCCTGTCACGTCCCAGTACTGGCCCTGGTCCTTGGGGTCGCACGGCTTGGTGGAGATCTCCGTGGTGCCCCAGGTGTTGGCCAGGCAGTAGCCGGACGCGTCGGTGAGGGAGATCTGGTTGCCCGAGACGGTCCAGCGCTGGCCGCGCTCATTGGTGTCGCACGGCTGGCTGGAGATGTCCGGGGTGTCCCAGGCGTTGGCGAGGCAGTACAGGCCGGGGCTCATGGCCTGCTGGGCGGTGGGTGCCGCCCCGGACTCAGCGACCGGCAGGAGGGAAGCCATCGCCGTCAAGGCGACAAGGGCGAGGGGCTTGCGGACGGTGATTCCCATGCACGGACTCCATTCTCGACCCAGGTCGGGCGCGTTTCACGCGCGGCCTGGGAAAGAGGGTGCTCGGCTCGGATTCGAGCGCAGGGAGATTGATATCAGTGATGTCGAGTCAGCCGATCACTGTGCGCAACACATTCGCCCAAACGCATCACTTGTGGGATGACCCGATGAATTTCGGATGGTGTGCCCCGACCTCAAGTGCTGCGCAGGTGACGATGTTGGTGATGTGGGTAAGGGCTCCGGCGCCGACAGACAACGAGGCGGCGCGGCCCGCCGTGCTCGTCCGCATCCGGGACGGTAGCGGCGGGCGGCGGAGGCCCCTGGGCACCCCCGCCCCTCTCAGAGCGCGACCAAGGACTAGCGATGCTCGGCGGCTCGGGTGGCCCGAATTCGCCCACCCAGTTCGCCCAGCCGTTCGCAGACCGCGCAGGCCAACGCCCACCACCACGGCGTTCGTCCGGCTCCAGAGCCTTCGGTGGTCCCAGCGTCGCCCCTCCCGGATGGGGCCCCGCACGGGGAGGGTGAGTCCAGGAGGCGGAATCCGCAGGTCCAACAACTCCGTCGGCGGCGAACGCAGGGCGTAGGTGATGACGGATGGCGCTGGGCGGGTGGCTGGCGCCGTGGACGCGCGGCTAGTGTGCGCGAATGTCGTACCGACTGGATGCTGTCGTAGGTGACTTCGACCGTTTGCGACGCTGGGCCGCGGAGGTGGACGGGGCGGTGGTCGCCCCGCTCAGGCAACGTATGGGGCTGCTGCCGTTGACCACCGAACTCCGCGGTGACCTGCCGCTCTTCCTGTGCGAAATCTCGCAGAGCGGACCGGTGGCCCATGTGACGGCGGACTTCTGGGGCGGTGACGGGGAGCAGACCGCCGCTTTGTGGCGGGCAGGTGTACGGGAGTGGGGGCCGGTGGCTGCCTCGGAGTTCGGTGGTCCGAGGGACGGCTGGCCGATCAACGCCGCGCTCGCCCGCCTCGGGGTGGTGTCGGTCGGCCCCGGCGTGCCGGAGTACCGCGATCTGTTCGTGGAGGTGGGCCTCGGCCAAGGGCGGGACGAGCGGGACTGGCACCGCGCCGCTCTGGCGGCCCGCGATGTGGCCGACTACGACGCATGGCAGACGAGAGAGGAGGCCGAGCGGGAGTCCAGGGAGCGTGCCGCAGCCGCGCGAGCCGTCCATGAGCGGCTGCCCGGTATCCCGGTGCCGCTCAGCGGGAAGGACATCATCGGCCTGCTCGGAATACCTCAAGGCCGGATGATCGGAGCGGCCATTCGCCTTCTTCAGCAACTCCACATCGACCGTGGCCCGCAGTCCCGCGAAGAGGCCGAAACGGCACTGCGCGCCTGGGCGGTGGGGCAAGGTGTGACCCCCAGCGGCGAGGGGCTGGGAGAGGCGACCTGACGGGAGGCCAGGACGCATGGCTCTGCGGGGCAGCTGGGCCGCGAGGTGAGGCGTGCTCTCACCGTCTGCTCCTGGTGGTCAAATGCCCGCCGACGAAGTGACGTTGCGCCTGTTCATTCAGCCGTGGACGCGGACGTATCCGACCCGGCACGGCGTCCGAGGCCACTTGTTCTTCTGGCCCGCGACCGGGCGGGGTGGGTCGCCGAGGAGGCGTAGGTCGGTGTGGTGGAGCAGTCTGGTCAGTATGAGTTTGATCTCCGTGTAAGCGAAGTGCTCACCCAGGCAGCGGTGCAGGCCGCCGCCGAAGCCGATCAGGCCCCGGGTCGCGGCGGGGTCGGTGAGGAAGCGGTCCGGACGGAACACCTCCGAGTCCGGGAACGTCCCCGGCTGGCTGTGCACCAAGCCGGGGTGGAGGACGACGGTCGTACCGCGCGGGATCAGTGCCTCGCCGAGGACGAGGTCCTCGCGTGCCTTGCGGACGACCCCGTTGGTGATCGGGTGGAGGCGTTCGCTCTCGTGGGCGGCGGCGTCCAGGTACCGCATCCGGTGCAGCAGGGCCGGGGTCAGGGGTGCCGTCGGGTCGGGGAGCAGCCGTAGCCGCTCCTCGTCCACGAGCCGCAGTTCCTCCGGATGCCGGAGCAGGTCGATCAGGGCCCAGCACAGATGACCGGTCGTGGTCTCGTAGCCGACCCAGACCAGCATCAGGACGAGGCTGATCCGGATGGCGTCCGGGACGGGACTTCCGTCGGCGTACCGTGCCCCGGCGAGTTGCTGGAGGAAGTCGGGCTCTGGCAGCGGATTGCGCCGCCGGTCGTCGAGCAGGCGGCCCACCTCGGTGCGGAGCCGGTCGCGTGCCCGGTGGCTGCGGATGAGACGGGGTGCTGGGAACCAGCCCGGCAGCAGCGGGTCCACCCCGCCGGAGAAGTCCCGGAACAGGGAGAAGAACCCGCTGATCGAGGCCCCGACATCACGGCCCAGGAAGCAGCCGGCCGCGATCCGCAGCACCAGCGGGCCCATGGCCTCGACCAGGTCGAACTCGCCCTCGTCCGACAACCCCGCGACGAAGGTGCCGATCTCGTGCTCCATGACGCCGAGATGGTCCGCCATCCGGTGCGACCGGAATCTCGGCAGCACGATCTCGCGCTGCCGCAGATACTCCTCGTGCTCCGCCAGGAAGTACGCCTCGGCCGTGAACATGTGCCGGAAGAAGGGATACGCCTCCCGGATCGACAGGCTCTCCTCCGGCTGCCCGAAGACCAACCCGGCGTGCTCGGACCCGCCCATCACCACCGCGCGTCCCACGGGGAGCCGGAGGGAGAAGGCATCGCCGTGCTCCGCCCGGCCCCGTGCGAGCAACGATTCCGGCCGGCGCATGAACTCCGCCGCGTGACCCAGGACGGGTAGGCCGCCCGAGACATAGGGGGGTGGGGCGGGGACGGCGGTGGTGGTGGTCATCGGGGCGGCTCCGGGACGGGTGCGGGCACGGCGTCGCCGCCGTCCCGGGGGCGCAGTGCCCGGGTCAGCAGGGCGGCGAGCCGGGGGCGGTGCCGCGCGCGCAGCAGGGTGAAGTGGTCCCCGGGCGCCTCCAGCACCTCGAAGTCGGCGAGCCGCGCGGTGCTCCAGCCGTTCCACGGGTCGGCGGGATGCCGGATCGCCCGCTCGGGATCCATCACGGACGGGAACCCGCCCCGCGCCCGGATCAGGGTCACCGGAACCTCGGTATGGCTGATCCGGTACTCCGTCAGCGCCTCCAGATTGGCCTGGTAGACCGTGAGGAGATGGGTGACATGGTCCTGGGGAGGCAGTGAGTCCGTCGCGCCGAGCGCTCTGGCCAGCAGCTCCCGCTGCCGCGCGAGAGGCAGTTCCGGGTCGATCTCCGGTACCGGCGTGCCGGAGACGGCCGCGTTCATGCGGCACAGCTCGCGGATGGCGGCCGTCTCGTCGGACGGCGGCGGACGCTGTCCCGGTACCGGCACATAGGTGTCCAGCAGCACCAGCCGGGTGATCTCCGCTCCCTCGTGGGCCAGTTGCAGCGCCATCTCGTAGGCGACCAGTCCGCCGAACGAGTGCCCGGCGAGGGTGTACGGGCCGTGCGGCTGGACCTTCCTCAGCTCCTCGACGTACCGGTCCGCCAGGTCCTCGATCCGGTCCGGCGGCGGCTCCAGTCCGTCCAGTCCGGGTGACCGCAGACCGAAGCAGGGGTGGGCGCGGTGGAGCGCTCGGGCCAGCGGACGGAGGTAGTGCGGTGTGCCGACGATCCCGCCGAGCAGGAACAGCGGCCGGACCGGGGTGAGTGGCAGCAGGAGGGGCGACGGCGCGGTGCCGGGGGACTGGTCGGTCGCGTCCACGCCGCCGTCCTGACCGTGGGAGGCCAGCCGGTCGGCCACCGCGTCCAGGGTGGGGGAGTGCAGCAGCAGGGTGTGCGGTACGCGGTAGCCGAGCCACTCGGACAGCTCGGACTGCACCACGGCCGCGGTGAGCGACGTCAGGCCGTGGTCGTCCAGGGGTGCGGCGGTGTCCAGGGTGTCGCGGGGGACACCGAGTTCGGCGGCGAGCCGCGCGGCCAGCCAGTCGCGTACGGCAGGGGCGGTGGGGGCGGTGGGGGCCGTTCCGCTCGGTGAGGCGGGGAGGGGCGGCGCTGCCGCCGTCCGCGTCGGGGCCGTCGCCCCGACCGGTGGGAAGTGGCGGTCCACCGTGTCCTCGGCGTGCGCGACGACACACTCGACCAGCTCGAACGCGGGGAGTCCGCCCACGTGGTACGTCCCCCGGACACCTTGCAGCGCCTCCAGCCGCTCATACGCTCCCGCACCGGTCGCGGCGCTGCCGAAGTGCGGCATGAACGGCCAGCTCCGTTCCTCGTGCACCGCCACCAGCCGTCCGCCGAGCCGCTCCACGTCCCGCGCGAGCCGCCGCTCCGCCGCCCCGGACCCGCCGGGGCCGTCATAGGCGTAGCAGGTGTAGACATCGGTGCCGGGATGGCGGTGATGGAAGGAGACACAGCGGCCGGGGTCCGCCGACCGAATGTTTTCCGCCAGCAGATAGAACCCGGAGCGGGGGAGTCCGGTGATCGTGCACAGCAGGGTGCGGTACGGCATGTACCGCACCAGAGCGGCCAGTTCCCGTTCCTCCTCGGACAGGTCGAGCGCCTCCCGCATCCGGTCGGGGGAGACGGCGAGCACCAGGTCGTCCGCCTCGACGACGGCCCCGTCGCCGCACCGGACCCGCACCCGGCCGCCCGTCCGCTCGACCCGCTCGACCCGCACCCCGGTCCGTACGTCCCGCAGCTCGGCCGCCACCCGGCGCCACAGGTCGGCGAACCCGGCCGCCGGAGTGAACCCGCCGGTGTGGCCGCGCAACTGCGCTGTGGTGGACAGCAGGCCCGTCAGCTCGGCGTACTTCGCGAACAGCAGCGCGGGGATGTCCGCGTCGAGGGAGCCGTACCCGGCGGCCGTGAACCCGGTGCAGAGCGAGCGTGCCATGGGGGTGAGACGGTGCTCGGCCAGCCACTGCCCGACGGGGGCCGCGAGCGCGCCTGCGGAATGCGCCAGTCCGGGACGGGCCAGAGCCGGGAAGCGGTCGGCGCGCAGGCGCTGGTAGCGGCGGAACACGTCCGGCCGGAAGAAGTCGTCCGGTGGCGGGTGCGGCCGGTCGCCGTGGACCAGGTACGGGGTCGTGTCCACGGTCACGACACCGAGTTCGTCGGCGAGCCGGGAGACGGTGGTGTACGCCGTCGTGCACAGATGCGCGCCGAGATCGTAGACAGCGCCGTCCAACTCCACGGACTCGCTCTTGCCGCCGATGTCCGGCGCCGACTCCAGGACGGTGACCCGATGCCCCAGCCGCTCCAGCCGCCGCGCGGCGGCGAGTCCCCCGGGACCGGCCCCCACGACACAGACGCTACGAGACCCGCCCCGTGCTGCCCCTGATGAGGCGTCGCGGTCGCTGTCGGGACGGGACGGCCGGTCCCTGACGGTGGAAGCCGCCGGTACGGCCCTGCCTTCCCCGGCCGTCCGCAGCCCCAGCCGCGCCGCCGACCCCAGTGCGTAGACGAGGGCCCGCAGCTGGTCCACGGACGTGGTGGCGTGCGGGGAGCCGGACAGCGCGATGCCCAGGTCGGGTGGTGCCAGCGCCGGGTTGAAGCGCAGCGGTTCCACGGCGTCGTCGGGCACCACCCCGGTCAGCCGCAGCCGGGCCAGGTTGCGCCAGGGCCGTCGCGTCCACCGCCGGGTCGCGTCGAACACGGCCGCGTCGGCGGTGGGATCGCCGGAGAGGGGGTGGAGCTGGAGTTGGAGCAGTGAGGTCACGGGCGCGGTGGCGAGCTGTGCGCGGAGCGCGTCGCGGAGGAACGCCGGGGGCCGGGTGTCACCGGCGGGGCGTGGCAGCCGGTCCGGGGGACGGGGTGGCAGCCACCGTCCCTCCGGGTCGCAGTGCCCGAGATCGCGGGGGCCGTCCGGCGCCACCAGCCGGAACCGTGCCGCCCACACCGTGCCGTCCGGGGCGAGGTAGCCGCGCGGCACCTGGGAGTAGTAGTCGTACTCCGGGTACGGCACGGCGAGGCGGTGGTTGCTCCACAGCCGGTCGCGCCGGTCGGGGTGCCGGGCCAGCAGCGCGTCGCACTCCGGGCCCTCATGGTTCAGGGCGACGAACTCATGCGCGCTGGCCGCGTGGAAGCACTCCCCGGTGTTGAGGGTGAGGTCCAGGACGGCGCCGGTGTCCGAGGGGTGCGGGGGGCCGTCGAACAGACGCAGGGTCACCCCGCGCACCGCCGGGGAGATGTCGTCGCCGGAGACGGCGTTGCTGTAGCGGGCCAGCACCCCGAAGCGGCGCCCCGGCCGCAGAAAGCCGTGCGGTGTCCGCTCCCCGGAGCCGGAGCCGGAGCCGGAGCCGGAGCCGGAGCTGGAGCTGGAGCTGGAGCCGTCCGCATACGTCTGCTCCGCCGCGTCCAGTACCTCCAGCTCTCCCGACGCGGTGACCGACACGCCGTGGAACGCCCGGGTGCGCAGGGCGCGGGACGCGTCGGCGACCGTGCGGCCGACCAGGTCCAGCAGGGCGCGGAAGGCGGCGTCGAGGTCGTGGAGGCGGGGGTCGCCGGGGCCCCGGCAGATCAGCGGCCCGTGGTGGGATGCCATGCGCTCACCCCTGGGTGGGGGCCGCGTCGGACGCGGTACCCATGAGGAGGGTCCGCAGCACCGGCCGCGCCGGTCTCGCACCCCGGTGAGGGTTCCGGACCGCGTCCCCCGCGCCCGCGCCGGGGTCGAGGTGGGCGGCGCGGCAGGCGGCACGCCGGACCTTGCCGCTGGTCGTCTTCAGGACCAGTCCCGCCGTGCCGATCACCAGGTCGCAGCCGTGGCCGTGGTCCCGGCGGACCCGTGCGCGCACGGCGGCGGCCAGCGCGTCGAGCGCCTCGGGAGCCGGCCGTGCCTCCCTGACCTCCACGAACACCACCAGCCGCTCCGCGTGGACCCGTCCCGGCTCCTCGGGGACGGCGAACGCCGCGATCCCTCCGGGACGCACCAGGTCATGGCAGCGCCGGACGCTCTCCTCGATGTCCTGCGGATACAGATTGCGACCGCCGAGGATGATCAGGTCCTTGCGGCGGCCGGTGACGAACAGTTCACCGTCGTGGAGGAAGCCGAGGTCCCCGGTGCGCAGATACTCCGCCGGGTCCCCGTCGGCGACCCGCGCGCGGAAGACGGCCCGGGTCTCCTCCGGACGGCCCTGGTAGCCGCGCGCCTTGGTGGGGGAGTCCACCCAGATCTCCCCCACCCTCCCCGGCTCGCACGGCAGCAGGGTGCCGGGATCGACGATGCGCAGCCGCGCCCCGGTCTTGGTGACCCGCCCGCACCCGAGGTGCACGGCCGACGGGGTGTCCGCGTCGCGGTCGTCCAGCGGGACGGCCCTGCCGCCGCCCAGCGCCGCCCGGTCCAGCCGCAGCCGGGCCCGGCCGCCCATGGTGACGCTGACGGTGTGCTCGGCCAGTCCGTAGGCGGGGTAGAACGCCTCGCGGCGCAGACCGGTGACGGCGAACGCGTCGAAGAAGCGGTCCATGGCGTCGGCGCGGATCGGCTCCGCCGCCGACATCACGACCCGCAGCGAGGACAGGTCCCAGCGGCTGCGCGTCCGCTCGGTGGTCCGGCGGACCGCGAGGTCGTAGGCGAAGTCCGGTGCCGCCGTGTGGGTGGCGCGGACCCGGTCCATGACGTCGAACCAGACCGCCGGGTCCTGGAGGAACGCCAGCGGGGACAGCAGATGGGCGCCCCCGTTCCCGGAGAGGGCGCTCAGCAGCACACTGATCAGTCCGAAGTCGTGGTACTGCGGGAGCCAGAACACCCCCCGGGTGCCTTCGCCGAGGCCGAGGTCGCGCGCGTTCGCGGTGGTCTCCTCCCACAGGTTGCCGTGGGTGATCACCACACCCCGGGGATCCCCGGTCGACCCCGAGGTGTACTGGAGCAGCGCGGGGGCGTCCGGCTCGGTGGGAACGGGGGGCCCGGTGTCCTCGGCGTCGGGGTCCAGGGGGCGCCAGCGGTCCGTGCGGTACCAGGGCAGCGCCGTCCAGGACGCCGGGCGCGCGGACACCGCGCCGACGACCCTGCCGACGGTCCGCGCCCGGTCGTACGCGGTCTCCGTGAGGACGGCCACCGCACCGCAGTCCCGGGCCACGGCCGCCAGGGCGGTGGTGTCCGGTGGCCGCCGCAGGGGGTTCGGCGGATACACCGGGACCGGCAGCAGACCCGACCGCAGACAGGCGAGCAGCGCCACCGCGAAGTGCGGTGACGGCGGGTAGCACAGCAGCACCGGGTCACCCGGCCGCAGCCCTCGACCGGTCAGCTCCCGGGCCGCGCCGGCGGCTGCGGCGGCCAGCGCGGAGGGGGTGAGGACGGTCGTGTCCCGGCCGTCGTCATCGACATAGGTGAGGAGGGGAGTGTCCGGGGAACGCCGGCGCAGCGCCTCGAACTCGGCCGTCACCGACCGGGGTCTGTCCGGGTCCGTCCTCGCCATGCCGGTCCTCCCTGTGATCCGAGGGCACACCGAAACCCCGGCGCACGGCCGGTACGGCCGCCGCCGGAGAAGACGACTCAAGAACAGCGGACCGGTTTCCCTCAAGAGGGCGGTACGAGGACTGCCCGAACGGGCATTGATGGGCTCGGTGCCAGTCCCGGCCGGTGCCGGTCCCGGCCGGTCCCACTTTCGGCCGGTGCCAGTCCCGGCCGGTGCCGCCCCGGCCGGGCACCGGTACAACTCCCCCAGCGGGCCTCCCCGTTCGCCTCCCCGGCGGGGCACGCCCTCGTGCCCTACCCGGAGTGGCTCGGCGGGCGCACCTTGGAAGGGCTCGCGGACCGGTTCCCCTCAGGAGGCCGGTACGAGGACTGGCGGGGTTCGGTGGCTGTGGACGGGGGCCGGTGTCGGAGGCGATCGTCGGGCCCTGCGGACTCAGAGCGCGGCGGTGGACGGGGGGCCGGTGCCGGAGGGCGATCGTCGGGCCCCGCGACTCAGAGCGCGCCGAAGGTCTCACAGGACTCGCGCACGCCTTCGCCGTAGGCGGGATCCGCGCTGGCGCAGTTCTCGATGTGCCTCAGGACCGTCTTGTGCTGGGCGCCCTTGATCGCGCGGGCGGTGTTGTCGAAGAGTGCCTGCCGCTGTGCCGGGGTCATCAGCCGGAACAGGTCGCCGACCTGGGTGAAGTAGTCGTCGTCGTCCTGCCGGAAGTCGAAGTGGTCGGCCGTCGCACCGATGGCCTGGGCGGGGTCGGCGTAGCCGGGCTGATCGGCCCATCGGCCGAAGTTGTTGGGTTCGACGCCGGGAACACCGCCCTGGTTGCCGTCGACGCGCATCGCCCCGTCGCGGTGATAGGTGTTGACCAGTTTGGCGCCCCGCGGGTAGTTGACCGGGACCTGGTGGTGGTTGACGCCCACCCGGTAGCGGGCGGCGTCACCGTAGGAGAACAGCCGTCCCTGGAGCATCTTGTCCGGGCTGAAGGAGATGCCGGGGACCAGATTGGCCGGAGTGAAGGCCGCCTGCTCGATGTCGGCGAAGTAGTTGTCCGGGTTGCGGTTCAGCTCGAACTCGCCGACCTCGATGAGCGGGTAGTCCTTCTTGCTCCACACCTTGGTGAGGTCGAAGGGGTGGAACCGATAGGTGGCGGCGTCGGACTCGGGCATGATCTGCACATACAGGGTCCACCTCGGGAAGTCGCCGCGCTCGATCGACTCGTACAGATCACGCCCGTGGGACTCGCGGTCGTGGGCGATGATGTTCGCGGCCTCCTCGTCCGTCAGGTTCTCGATGCCCTGCCGGGTGCGGAAGTGGAACTTGACCCAGTTCCGTTCCCCGGCGGCGTTGATCAGGCTGAAGGTGTGCGAGCCGAAGCCGTGCATGTGCCGGTAGGACCGGGGAATCCCCCGGTCGCTCATGATGATGGTGACCTGGTGCAGGGACTCGGGCAGGCCCGTCCAGAACGCCCAGTTGTTCTCGGGGTCGCGGAGATTGGTACGGGGGTCCCGCTTCACCGCGCGGTTGAGGTCGGGGAACTTCAGCGGGTCGCGGTGGAAGAAGACCGGTGTGTTGTTGCCTACGACGTCCCAGTTGCCTTCCTCGGTGTAGAAGCGCAGCGCGAAACCGCGGATGTCCCGCTCGGCGTCGGCGGCACCGCGCTCGCCCGCCACCGTGGAGAACCGGGCGACCATCTCGCACTCATTGCCGACCTTCCCGAAGATCGCGGCCCTGGTGTAGTGGGAGATGTCATGGGTGACCCGGAACGTGCCGAACGCTCCGGATCCCTTGGCGTGCATACGACGCTCGGGGATGACCTCACGGTCGAAGTGGGCGAGCTTCTCGATCAGCCACAGATCCTGGAGCAGCAGCGGACCCCGGGCGCCTGCGCTCATGCTGTTCTGGTTGTCCGTGACGGGGGCTCCCGCCGCGGTGGTCAGCGGGTGGGTGTTGTCCTCGAAAGCCATTTCATCTCCTGAAGAGTGTCCGATGCCGTGGTGTGTTCACACGTCACGGCGTTGTCCGGAGGAGCCGGTGCACGAGAGGCACAGTCCCCAAAAGACCACCTCGGCCTCGTCGACCACGAAGCCATCGGTGTCCGGTGGTGTCAGACAGGGCCGTCTCCCGATGGCACAGCCGACATCGGCCACCGCGCCGCAGGCCCGGCACACGACATGGTGGTGCTGGGTGTCGGTGTGCAGCTCGTAGAGGCCGGGGGAGCCGGCCGGCTGGAATCTGCGGACGAGCCCGGCCCCGGTCAGCACGTCCAGCACGTTGTAGACGGCCTGGACCGATGCCGCGCCGATCACCTCCCGAACGGCACGGGCGACGAATCCGGCGTCGGAGTGCGGATGCTGTTCCAATACGTGCAGCACGGCGGTGCGCTGCGCGGTGACGCGCAGGGAAGCCCTCCGCAATCGTTCCGCCTGGTCCCTGACAGGCAACGGGCATCACCTCACTGTTTCCGGAGTGTCGTAGCTGGACGCCCTCGGCCCATGGCCCACACCGATGGGCATCCCGGCGATCACGTACGGCGCGAGAACCCAGAACCATGCACCGACTTGACTCACTCCAGTCTTGGGCTGACCCGGACTTCCGCCCACCACGCGAACGGACGTCGAACCCACAGATCCGGACAGGTGAGGGCGACGGCGAAATCATGCGCGGGCGTCCCGGTGCGGTGGTCGGCGACCGGCCTCGGCAGGTGGAGCATGGCCCCACCGGTCGCGGGCCGCCCCCGGCGCCGGCACCGTGGCGCGGCGGATCGGCGCCGGGGGCCGCAGGGCAAAAAGGGCTCGCTACGTGGGCGGATCGGATGGCAGGGTGCGGCCCATGACGCCCCAGCATCAGATTCGTGCCGACTACGACGCCCGCACGATCGTGGTCTATCAGGCGTACTCGCCCGCCATCGCCGACGCGGCACTGCGGGCGGGCCGCTTCGTGGCGCCGTTCTCCTTCCACCGGATGACCTGGATCAAGCCGTCGTTCCTGTGGCTGATGCACCGCAGCAACTGGGCCCGCAAACCGGGCCAGGAACGAGTCCTCGCCGTGCGGATCACTCGGGAGGGCTGGGAGGATGCCCTGTCCCAGGCCGTGCTGACGACCGCCGACCCGGCAGCGGTGGCCCAGGCAGCCGTACATGTCCAGTGGGACCCGGAGCGCTCACCGCGAGGAGCGGCACTGAACCACTACAGCATCCAGGTCGGCATCGGCCGCCACCTGATCCGCACGTTCACCGACGACTGGATCACCGACCTCACCGACCTCACCGCCCAGGTCCGCAAGGCATCGACACTGATCCGGACCGGCCACGCCGGCAAGGCCCGGCGGCTGTTCCCCGAGGAGCGCGCCTACGCGCTGCCTCGGGCACTGGAGGGTGTCGTCACCCCGGACAGATGAAGGTCCCACCACAACCACCGTACGACGACCGTCGTCGACCGCCGACGATGTGCGGTGGCGCGAGCAGTCGGCCGGTGCCGAGGGCGACCGCGCGGTACGGGGCCGCCGCTTTTGCGGCGGGGCAGGTGAGGGGTGCGGGCCAGGTGACGGTGCGCCCCCCGGCGCCGGAAGCGGCCGGTCTCCGCCCGGTCGGGGGGAGACCGGCCGCCGGGAACAGGCGCCGCGTCCCCCGACCGGGCAGAGCGCGCGGCGGCGCCGGGGACGGCCCGTGTGGACGGGCCGTCCGGCATACCCACTGACATCGCACCCACCCGGGACCCGGCCCGGGTGGGATGTCAGTGGTCGTGCACGCGGTTGGTGGCGGTGATCTCCTCCCAGGACTTCGGCTGCTCCGGGGGCGAGTCCGCGGAGCGAGCCGCCGCCGCGGCGGCCGATGCCGGGGCGGCCGGTGCGTCCGGCTTCACCGGCTGGTACAGCCAGGTGTCGAAGAGCGCGGTGAGCGACCGGCCGCTCACCTCCTCGGCGTACTGCCGGAAGTCGGTGACCGACGCGTTGCCATGGGCGTAGCGCTGCGGCCAGCCCTTCAGGATCCGGAAGAAGTCGGCGTCACCGATCTCGCTGCGCAGGGCGTGCAGGGCCAGGGCGCCGCGATCGTAGACGGCCAGATCGAAGAGGTGCTCGGGGCCGGGGTCACCCACGCGTACGGACCAGAAGGGGTCGTCGGCCGGGCGCGAGGCGTACACCCAGTCGGCCAGCTCCTGGGCCGTGCCCTCGTTCTGGTACTCGGACCACAGCCACTGGGCGTAGCGGGCGAAGCCCTCGTTGATCCAGATGTCCTTCCAGGCGTCCACCGAGACCAGGTCGCCGTACCACTGGTGGGCCATCTCATGGACGACGACGGAGGTGTTGGAGCCGTCGATGAACATATTGGGCCCGTAGAACGGCCGGGTCTGGGTCTCCAGCGCGTACCAGGCGTCCCCGCTCGGCACATAGCCGCCGACCGCGTTGAAGGGATAGGGGCCGAAGTACTCCGCCAGCCAGTCGGTGATCTCCCCCGTACGCTCGACGCTCGCCCGCGCGGCGCCCGCCAGATCGCCCAGGTCCTCGCTGTAGGCGTTGAGGACCGGCAGCCCGCTCTCCGTGGTCCCGGTGGTGATCTCGTACTGGCCGACCGCGAGGGTGGCCAGATAGGTCGCCTGGGGTTTGTTCGACCGCCAGTACCAGCGGGTCCAGCCCGCCCGCGAGTTCGTCCACTGGAGAGTGCCGTTGGAGATGGCCTCGGTGCCGTCCGGCACCTGGACCGAGACATCGTAGGTGGCCTTGTCCTTGGGGTGGTCGTTGCTGGGGAACCACCACCAGGCCGCCTCGGGCTCGTTCGCGGCGAACGCGCCGTCCGAGGTGCGCTGCCAGTTGGTGAGCCCGTACGCCTCCTTCGAGGACGGCACCCCGGCGTACCGCACCACGATCGTGACCTCGGTGTCCGCGGCGAGCGGGGTACGCGGAACGATCACCAGCTCATGTTCCCCGGAGGTCGTGAACGTGGCCCGCGCCCCGTTGACCCGGACCTCGGAGACATCCAGCAGGAAGTCCAGATTGAAGCGGCTGAGGTCCTGGGTGGTCCGGGCCAGCAGGGTCGCGGTGCCCTCCAGCCGGTCGGTCGCGGGCTGGTACTTCAGCCGCAGGTCGTAGTGGGAGACGTCGTAGCCGCCGTTGCCGTAGGCCGGGTAGTAGGGGTCGCCGATGCCGGGGGCTCCGGGGGACACGCCGGCGGCCGATGCCGGGACGGCCAGCAGCACGGAGGCCGCGGCCAGCGCGCCGGGAGCGAGGATTCTGCGGTGCACGGAAGAAGCTCCAAGTCGTCGGGGCCCGGTCGCGGAGACCGGGCGTCGGGGTCCGGCTGTGGGGAACCGAGAAGACCGTCCACGGGGAGTCCGGGGACTGTCCGACGTTCATGAACACCCGCTCCGCGCGACCCTGTCCACGACCGCCCGATTCACACCGACGGCATTCGGCCGACGTGAACAGGTGTGCCCCGGGGGTGGGATCCGGCCACACCACTTCACTCTGTCGGCGCCGGGAAATCTGGTGCGGGGGCTCGATACGGGGTCCCGCAGCGCCTGAACACGCAACTCGACACGGCACCCGCCCACAGCACGCAAGCCCACAGCACACAAGCCCTGACCGACGGCGGATTGGACGATCACGGTCCGGGACGAGTGGTGCGGGCTGTGGTCCGGTCCGGATGCCGAGGCGGGGCTGACCATGCCCGGGGGGTCAGGGTGTTGCGGGGGTTGGGCAGGCGCTGAGGAGCGCGCGGGCTCGGGTGCGGAGGGCTTCGTCCTGGCGGATGACACGGCCTTCGACTCCCGAGCGGACCACCCGGGCATCACCGTCGGCAAGGGCGGCGAGCCGCCCCGCGTGGTCGCCGTTCAGCACGACAGGACCCAGCGCCTCCAGGGCATCGCAGGCACCCACCGGATCCGCGTCCGATTCGGCCGACCGCAAGGCTGTCTCGGCGAGCGCGGCGCGGTCCAGCGAGGCGGGTTCGGCCACGGCGCGGAGCGCCAGCACAGCGGCCGGTGCCTGCGTCGGATCGTCGAGGGCCGCTTCCAGCCGGGCCGTGAGCGCCCGCCCCGCGCCGCCGAGAAGGGCCGCCGCGCGGGCGGCCCGCACCACCGACCACCGGGACCAGGGGAGTTGTTCGGCGCGCGCGAAGACGGAGTCCAGTACGGCGACCACCTCGTCCGCGTCGCCCGTGATACGCCACAGAGCCTCGGCAAGAGCCGTGTCCGTGTCCAGCACGGGCGTGATGTGGTCGTCGTCCGGGCCGCTGAGCGCCTCGCGCAGGGCGGGCGCAAGAGCCGCTGCCCGGGGACCGAGCGCACCGGCCGTCCTGGCAGCCTCCTCGCGCCCGTCGGCGTCACGCACGAGGGCTTGTTCGAGGCAGTGCAGCAGGGGCGCGAGTTCGCCGCCGAGGTCGCTCAGGGCCTTCGCCGCCGGGAGGGATTCCCGTGCGGCCACCAGCGTCCGCAACGCGGTGATCGCCTGGGCACGATCCGCCGGGGCGGATCCGGCGGCGACGGTGGCGATGGCCGGGGCGACCTGACCGGGAAAACGCGGGAGCGCCGCGCACAACTCGGGCAGCGCCGGTGCCGCCCTGGCGCCCCAGCCCGCCAGCAAGCTCGTCAGCCGCCAGGGTTCGTTGCCGCTCAGGGCCTCGGGCCGGGCAAGACGGCTTCGCACGGCGTCGAGGAGTGCGCCGCTGTACGGGAACGGAGCGTCCTCCGGGCTCTGCCACCCGGCCGCCGCGTCCAGGGCCCGCGGGCGCCGCCCGAGCCCGGCGGCCAGGAGCGGGCCCGACTGCGTGGGCGCGACGAGTACGAGCGCGGCCAGAGCCCGGTCCGCATGGTCGTCGTCATGGTCCGGGTTCCGCCCGGCGAGGGGGGCGAGGACGTCCGCGGCCGGAGCGGCGACGCTGCCCAGCCGGCCCAGCAGGGACGAGACGGAGATCACCGACTCCTCGTCGACGGCCGCCGTGCGCAAGCCTCGCACCAGCCGCGGCGGGGCACTGCGCGAGACCATGCAGGCGCGGTCCGCGGCCCAGATCCCTTCGGCCCGCACCTCGGCCCGGTCGTCATGAAGAGCCGCGTCGACCAGCGCGAACGCCGCCTCGCGATCCGTACGGCTCCCCCGGCCCAGGAGCGCCGCGACGACGGCGGCCAGCGGCTCGCCGCGGCGGAGGTCGAAATCGGAGCGCAGGGCGTCGGCGGGCAGCAGGGACAGCATCGCCCGGTGCACCGGCGCGGTCCACGCGGCGCTGGCGTCGAGGGAGGCGAAGACGGCGGCCATGAGCACTTCGGCCGACTGGGGTGAGTCCAGGACGGCGGCGGCCAGCGCCGCTCCGCCCCGCGGGTCCAGCCGCGCGATCCCGGCCAGGATCTCCGCGCGCGCGGAGGACTCGGGCTCCTCGTTCCAGCGGGCCCGGAGGGCGGGGAGCACAGTGGTGGCCGCGCGGGTGTGGGACGCCGCCCAGGCCGCGGTCCGGCGAATCTCCGGGTCCGCGGAGGCCAGCAGCGGCAGCAGCAGCGGCAGTTGGTCCGCCACGGCCGCCCTGACCGTGCCCGGCGCCACACCGTACTCGTCCCCGCTCTCCGCCATGCCGCCGAGCAGCGCCAGGACGTCCGCCGTGCGGTGGCCGCTCGCCGCGATCCGGGCCAGGAACGGCACCGCCTCCGCGGTGGCGGCGTAGACCGTCCCCTGATGCAGAACGCACCCGTACAACTCGTCCAGCGCCTCGTCCGCCGCATCCACGTCCGCGCCGGTCAGAGCCCGGAGCAGATCGGGAACATCCTCCGCGCCGCCGTAGGCATGAGAGAGGGAAGACCAGGGCCGGGCATCCAGGCCATCGAGCGGGTGTACGAGATCCATGAGCCGCATCGTGCCAGGAGCCACTGACATCCTGGGTTGTCTGCTGTCTGCTGTCTGCGGCCTGCCGCCGGGCTCACCGGCCAAGCTGAAGCCGGTCCGTGGGCTTTCATCGCACGCCGACGACGAGGTGAGCGGCCCGCCGAGAAGTACGGGGCGCTCACCGTCACCGGGTGAAGGACAAGACCCTCACCCTAGACACCCGCGTAGAGCCGCCGGTGCCACCATCGGTACGGATTGCCACTCCAGTCCACCCAGTGGCTTGGATCAGGGTCGGGCAGTGTCCTGCTTCGGAACTCCGCATCAAGAGAGGCGAGTAGTCGTCGCAACTCGGATCGGGCCGGGAGCGGGAGGATGCCCACCTTGTCCTCCAACGCGTCCCTGACCACCGCGATGTCGTCGTACCGGCACCCGGGGCACGCCGGGCACTCCGAGGCGGTCAACCTCAGCTTCCGACCGGGTCGGCGCAAGAATGTCCGGTAGCTGTGGAGGAACTCCGAGGTTCGCCCAGGCTGGACCTCACCGCTGCGGGAGGAACCATGTTCCACCAAGTGGATCGCGGCACTCGTATCGGGCGACAGACGGTCGACGGGCGGCAGTTCATGCGCCCACTCGGGCGGTCGGCGTTCGCGCAGGGCGCGGATCGCCCCCGGGCGCTTACGCGGCATGGGTCTTTCTGGTGGTCATCATCGGCGCCATGGTGCCATCAGCCGCACTCGATACGCCAGAGCAGGTGCCTACCGCCCTTGGACGGCATGAGTGGATCGGCTCAGGCGCGTGGTGGCAGGACCTCGATGATCTCGGCGATGCCGGTGGCGGGTCGGGCCTCGTGCATGGTGACTATGTCACCGGGCTTCAGGTGCTGCCACTGTTCGGGCTGTAGGGGAGCCAGGCGCACATCGGCTGTCTCACCGGGGCCGAGTTGTGGTGCGAACTCCACCCACAGGCGCGCGATGTTGAGGGCTTGTTGTCCGTCCGCGGTGCGATTGCCGATGTCCCACATGGGTCTGAGTCGGCCGTCCCCCGAGAAGGCGCTCCGTCGTCCGCCCTCGTCGGTTCCCAGCAGACTCAGGGTCGCGCGGATGGTGCCGAACGTGACTTCCCAGCCCCGCCACTCGCACCAACGACGCCGACGGTCGAGCATCATCTGCCGAGCAGCCTCGGCGAGTGTCTCCCAGAAGGTGACGGACACGGGATGGACGTCCGCGATCTCGATGAGCGCGTCGAGTGCCATCTCCCATTCCTGGAGCCCGATTTCTCTGCGAACCTCTCGGGCCGTCTGGCCGTTCGCTGCCATGGCGTCCTCGGGCAGCAGGTCGACCGCATGCCGAAGGAGGGTGAACGCGTCATCCATGGAACCACTGCCTGCGGGACGACGAGGCGAGCGGCTCACTTTCGCCGACCGGCGCCATCGGCGGCAAGGCGCCCCTCGAATCCGTCGAGGAGTGACTGAAGGCCGAACTCGAAGGAACTGTCCGGCGCCGCGGCGTACTCCCTCGCGGCCGTGGTGTCGAGGCGCTCGCGCAGGCGTGGGAACTGCATGGCGGTCTCCGTGGCCTGTGCCACGGCGTCGGCCATCAGCTTCTCCGCGTCCGCGCCGTTCTTACCGAGCCGGCGGTTCAGCGAGACCTCCGCGGCAGGGCCGAGTGCGCTGCCGAGTACGAAGGTGAACACGGCGGCTGCCGCCCGGTCCGCGGCGTCGGCGGTGAATCCCGCCTGTTCGTAGATGGCCAGGCTGAGATCGTTGTAGCGGGCCTGGGCGGGTCCATGCAGGAGGTGGCTGCCGAACGCCTGGACGAGCCAGGGGTGCCGGGTCAACATCGCGTGCATGCTGTCGGCGTGGGCGGTGGCGGCCGTGCGCCAGTCGGTGGTGGAGAGGTCGGGCAGCTCGACCTCGTGCCAGATCGCGTCGCTGGCGAGGCGGACCAAGTCGTCCTTGCCCTTGACGTGCCAGTAGACGGCGGTGGCGGCCGAGTCGAGGCGTTTCGCCAGGCTGCGCATGTTGAGGCCGTCCAGCCCCTCGTCGTCGAGCAGTTCGATGGCCGCGCGGACGATCCGGTCCGCGGTCAGGGTGTCTCTGGGCATGGCGACCACCTTACTTGAACTTAGTTCACGGGAGGACTTGCACATAGTTCAAGTCGGCCTCTATGGTGTTTCTCGTACTTAGTTCAAGTACCCGAAGGGGGAGCAATGACGCAGGACATGCTGAACACGCAGGACGCTCAGAAGACGCAGGTCGAGCTGTCGGACTTCGTCGACGCGCAGGCCACCGAGCTGGGCGTGCCCGGTGTGGCCGTGGGGGTGCTCCTGGACGGCCAGGAGATGTACGCCTCGCACGGCGTGACGAGCCTCAGCAACCCGCTGCCGATCGACGAGAGGACGCTGTTCCCGCTGGCGTCGGTGTCCAAGACCTTCACCGCGACCGCGCTGATGCGCCTCGTCGCCGAGGGGAAGGTGGACCTGGACGCGCCGGTGCGGCGCTATGTGCCCGAGCTGAAGCTCGCCGATGAGCAG
This sequence comes from Streptomyces sp. NPDC004610, assembly GCF_040609715.1. Taxonomy (NCBI): domain Bacteria; kingdom Bacillati; phylum Actinomycetota; class Actinomycetes; order Kitasatosporales; family Streptomycetaceae; genus Streptomyces; species Streptomyces sp. NPDC004610. The sequence goes on from NZ_JBEXLA010000041.1 coordinate 62,954, forward strand.
GCCGCGGCGCAGATCACCGTACTGAACCTGCTCAACCACACCGCGGGTCTGGACTGGAATCTGATCGACGACGGCGAGGGCGACCGTTCCCTCACCGGGCTCATGGCGAAGCTGCCGCAGCTGCCGCTCATCGCACCGCCCGGGGCCCGCGCCTCCTACAGCCAGGCCGGTTACAACCTGGCCGGGCGGGTCGTGGAGACGGTCACGGGCCAGCCCTTCGAGCAGGCCATGGCCTCGCTCGTCCTGGAGCCGGTCGGCCTGGCGGACACCGTGTACGGCCTGACCGAGGTGATGGTCCGCAAGTTCGCGGTGGGATACAACCGCGGCGACGACGGAGAAATGCGCCCCGCCCGGCCCTGGGCGGCGTTCAAGGAGGGAGCGCGCGCCGACAACCCCGGCGGCGGCCTCTCCTCCTCGGTGAGCGATCTGCTGCGCTGGGCGCGGTTCCAGCTGGGCGACGGCGAGGGCGTGCTCCCCGCCGCGGAGCTGCACCGTATGCGGGAGCAGACGGTCGCGCTGCGCGCCAGCACGCTCGGCGACGGCTTCGGCATCTGCTGGTTCCTGCACGACCTGGACGGCCTGCACGCGATCGGGCACGGCGGCTCGGGCAACGGCCAGTTCGCCGAACTGCTCATCGTGCCCGAGCGCAACTTCGCGGTGGTCTCCCTGGCCAACGCCGGCCCGAACGGCTACCCCTTCAACCAGTCCGTCGTCCGATGGGCACTTGAGCACTGCCTCGGCGTCGTCGAGAAGACGGTGGAGCCGGTCCCGTACGAGGAGGGCCGGGCGCGGGAGGTCGTCGGGCGGTACGAGATCGACGCCATGAACCTCGACATCGCCACCGACGGCACACGTCTCACCCTGGCGGTCGGGATCAAGCCCGAGATCCGTGAGGCCTCGGACGAGGACATGCCCCCGGACTACCCCGCCGCGACCATGGGTTTTCTTGCCGGAGACGGTGATGAGTACCTGGTCACCGAGGGCGGTCTTCAGGGGCAGCGCGGCTACTTCTCCCGTGACGCCAACGGTGCGGTGACCGGGGTCGACCTCGCCGGCCGGCTGTTCAGCCGGGTCACCGACACGCCCTGAATCCCGCGCTGGCACACGGGCTGTCCCGGGCGGGTGTTCCGGCACGGCGGCCGGTTCGTGTGCGTCAGCCGATTCACGGGGACGGTCCGGCTCCGCCGTGGTCCGTAGTCTTGACTTGCTCTCATCTGCACGGGCGGGCGGGGCGCGTCCATCAGGCGGCATGGCATCCCAACAGCTCGCGGTTCTCGGCTGCGGCGCGGGTGGGGGTGTTACGGGCAGGTCGGGCCCTCAGCCGTCAGGAACCCGCCTCCTTCCGGAACTCGACTTCCGGCATGTCGCCCCTCGGCCCCTCCAGCACCGGCGCCCCGCGCCCCCGCAGATGCAGGTCGAAGAAGGCCAGCAGCAGTTCCCGCTGAACCGCCAGCGACCGGGGTGCGTCCAGGGTCCCGATGAGCGCGGCGACCAGTTCGGGCGACGCGCCGATACGGGGGGCGGCCTGGGGGAGCAGGGGAGTGTAGTCGGTGAAGGAGAAGTGCGCGGAGCCGGTGAGCCGCAGGAAGCGGCGCCAGGAACGCAGACGGGGCCAGGTGTCCAGCCAGCTCCGGGGGTCGGGCTCGTCGGCGCCGAGGAGCAGGAGCGGGCGGTCCAGGCCATGGGTGAGGACATCGCCGAAGAGGGCTCCGTCGAGGTTCGCCCCGGCCAGCACGGGCAGGCCCTGGCACATCACCTCCGCCGCGGTGGCGCCGCCCAGCGAGTGGCCGAACATCGCCGTGCGGGAGAGGTCCATGATCCGGCGCAGACCGGAGGGCAGAGCGGGGTCGCCGTCCCGGACCGCGCGGGTGAGCGTCGCCAGGGTGTGCCGGACATCCGCGACCCGTACCCGCAGTGCCCGCTCGACGATCCGCCGCTCCTCCTCGGGCGGCAGCTCGGGTGTCAGTTCGGGCATGCCGTATGTCTCCACCCGGCCGCCGGGGAACTCGACCTGCCCGGCGTCATAGGTGTGGTCGAGCGTGATGACGACATAGCCGTGGGCGGCCAGATCCTCCACCAGGGAGAGGCCCGAGGTACGGTGCTGGCCGTGGCCGTGGGAGTAGAGGATCACCGGGCGGGCGCCGCCCAGGGTCCGGGCCGGGAGGTCCGTTCCGGCGTGGGAGTCGGGCAGGGTCACGTAACCGGCGGGCAGGACGCCCGACGCCTGGAAGTGACGGGCCGCCGCCGGGGTCATCCAGGGGGCCCGGGTGCGGCCGGGCGGGTGGGCCGCCGGGTACCAGATCTGCGCCATGAACTCCCGCACCGGCCGGGATGGCACCCAGGGGTCCCGCCGCGAGCGGTCCACCAGCCGCAGGGTGTGGGTGCCGATGGGGTGACGGCCGGTGGGTGCGGGCAGGGTCAGGCGCAGGGGAGGAGCGGGTGTCGTGGGGGTGGCCGAGGCCGTGGTCGTGGCGGTGGCGGTGGCTGTGGCTGTGGCTGGGGTGGCGGCGGCCAGGGCTGTGGTTGCCGCCATGGTGCCGGTCGCGGCCAGCACCGCGCGGCGCGTCCAGGGTCGGCTGGAGGGGCCGTCGCCGGGCTGATGATTCGTCATGAGGTGAGTGTCCGGGCGTTCGGACGGCCTCACCATTGCGGTCTGTCACCCGCTTTGGTGACGGATGTCATGCACGGACCGACCGACCCTCTCCGCCCCCACCCACCCACTGGTTGCCACCCCATCCACCGACTACCCCCAGCCCGCCACCCCATCCGTCGGCTCCCCCGGCTCCCCCCGGCCCGCCACCCCGTCCACCACCCACTACCCCCCAACCCGCCGCCACTCCCGTACCAGCAGATACCCCAGATACGCGCCACCCAGCGCCATGGTGTAGAGCCCCACCGGCAGGTTGTCGAAGAGCGGGAGCTGCTGGGCCGTCAGATCGGCCAGTACCAGCAGGAGACCGCCGAGAAGGGTGGACATGACCAGGTGGGGGCCGCCGTTGCGGGTGACCCGCTTGGCGATCTGCGGGGCCGTCAGGGAGATGAAGGCGATCGGCCCCGCCACGCTCACCGCGCCCGCCGACAGCACGATGGACAGCAGGATCGCCGCCGTCGCCGTCCGGGCCGGACGCGCGCCCAGTCCCGCCGACAGATCGTCGCCCATCTCCGCGACCCGCAGCGGGCGGGCCAGCAGCGCGGCCAGGGGCAGGGCGAGGAGCAGCACGAGCCAGATGGTCCGGGCGTCCTCCCAGGAGCGTGCCGACAGACTGCCGTTGATGTAGGCGGTCAGCGCGCTGGCCCGGTCGCGTTCGACGGCGTAGACGACGTACTGCGTCAGGGCCGTGGCCATCGCCGAGACCCCGATGCCGGCGACCACCAGCCGCCCGGGGTTGCGGAACCCGGTCCCGGTACTGAGGTACACCACCGCCATCGCCACCAGCGCCCCGAGCAGCGCGCCCACCGCCACCGGCACCGCATTCGGCAGGAACAGCGCCGCCGCCGCGGCCCCCGCCCCGGCACCCGCGCCCAGGCCGATCACATCGGGGCTGCCCAGCGGATTGCGGGTGACCGACTGGAACAGCGCCCCGGACAGCCCGAACGCGGCGCCCGTGGCGATCGCCACCACCAGGCGCGGCCCGCGCAGCCGGTTCAGTACGAACGCGTCGCTGCCCGTCGCGTCGCCCGCCAGCGCCGACGGCAGTTCCGGCAGCGCGATCCCGAGGCGCCCGAGGGAGAGGGTCGCCACCGCCGCCGCGGCCAGCAACAGCAGGGACACCCCCGCCGCCGTCACCGTCAGATACCGCACGGGCAGGGCGATCCACGGACCGACCCGCAGCACCCCCCGCCCCGGCCGATGCCGCTGCCCGGCGGACCCGCGCTCCTTGACCGCGGTGGAGCCACTCGCCCCACCCATACCGCCCGTACCAGTCATGCCGCTCATGCCGCCCCCCGCATCCGACGCACCGCGAACAACAGCGCCGGAGCGCCCACGAACGCGGTGATCACACCCACCATCAGCTCCTGCGGACGCAGCACCACCCGGCCCACCACATCCGAGAACAGCAGCAGGACCGGGCCCGCCAGTGTGGTGAACAGGATCTGCGCCCGGAAGTCCGCCCCCACCAGCGCCCGCACCACATGCGGAACCGCCAGCCCGACAAAGGCGATCGGCCCGACGGCCGCCGTCGCGGCGGCGCTCAGCAGGGTCGCCGCGAGCAGCCCCGCGCCCTTGACCCGCACCGGACTGATCCCGAGCGAGGCGGCCTTGTCGTCGCCCATCGCCATGGCGTTCAGCCCCGGAGCCAGTACCAGCGCCAGCACGAACCCGACCGCCACGAACGGCAGCACCGCCCAGAACGCGTCATAGCCGCGCCCCGCCAGCGACCCCACCACCCAGTACCGGTAGGTGTCGAAGACCTGCGGCCGGGACAGCGCCACCGCCTGCACGAACGCCGCCAGCACCGCCGACAGCACCGCGCCCGCCAGCACCAGCCGGACCGGGCCGCCGCCCCCGCCCGCCGTGCCGATCACATGGACCACCAGCCCGGTCAGCAGCGCCCCGGCCAGCGCCCACCAGATCGTCTCCCGCTGCCCGGCCGCCCCGAAGTACGCGGTGCCCGCGACGATCGCGGCGGACGCGCCCGCGTTGATGCCGAGCAGTCCGGGCTCGGCCAGCGGATTGCGGGTGATGCCCTGCATCAGGGTCCCGGCCACGCCGAGGCAGAGCCCGGCCATCAGCCCCAGTACGGTCCGTGGATAACGGCTCTCCACGACCGTACGGGTGTAGCTCTCGCCGTCCCCCGTCACCACCTCCAGGACGGCGCGCAGGGAGGTGGGCTGGCTGCCGAACATCACGCTGGCCAGCAGGGCGCACACGAGCAGCAGCAGACACAGCAGGAGTGCCGAGGCATAGCGGGCGGGGCCGCCCCGCCGGAGCGCGGCGGGGCGGCCCTTTCCGGGACGGGTGGAGGTGAGTGTGGTCAACGCCGGTTCCCGTGGGTGAGGTCGTCGTCGGGTCGGTCGGTACGGCGGTGGCCGACTACTGCGCGACTCGCTCGACGGCCTTGTCGATCATCGGCAGATAGCGGTCGATGCTGTACGGCACGGTGAGCGAGTTGATGATCGAGGAAGCGGTGACGAAGGGCTGGTCGTTGCTGTGGACCAGCGCCTGGTTGCGGACCGCCGGGATCGCCCCGTACAGCGGCTGCGCCTCGACCTCCTCACGGGTCTTGGCGTCCGAGTAGAAGGTGAACAGCACATCGCTGTCGCTCAGCTTGTCCGCGTTCTCCAGGCCCATGACCGCCGAGTCGGTGCCCGGGGTCTCCTCGAAGGTGTCCACCACCGGGTCCACCTTCAGCCCCAGCTTGCTGACCATCGCCACGCGCTGCTCCTGCGGCTTGAAGATGCCCAGGGTGCCGGGGCCGCTGTTGTAGATGTACGAGAAGGTGATGTCCTTGTACTGGGGGCGGCTGGCGGCGGCGTCGGCGAGCTGCTTGTCGATGTCGTCGATCAGGACCTGCGCCTGGTCGGGCTTGCCCAGGGCCTTGGCGATGATCTCGATCTGGTTGTCCCACTTGGTCGACCACGCCTCCTCCGGGTACGCGACGGTCGGCGCGATGTCCTTGAGGATGTCGAACTGGTCCTGGGTGACGCCCGACCAGGGGGCGAGGATCAGGTCGGGCTCCAGCTCGGTGATGGCCTCGATGTCCAGTTCCTCACCGCCCGTGAACTCCTCGGGCAGCTCGGCGCCCCGCTCCGTGATCGCCGCGTGCACCCACGGCAGATAGCCGGTGTCGTCGCTGCCCCACGGGTAGTCCTCCACGCCGACCGGGACGGTGCCCAGGGCGATGGCCGTCTCCGCCGAACCCTGGCCGAGGGTGACGATGCGCTGGGGCGCGCTCTCGATGGTGGCCTCACCGAGCGCGCTGTCGATGGTGACCGGGAAGGCGCCCGCGGTGGCCCCGGCATCACCGGAAGCGGCGTCGTCACCGGCGGTGTCGTCGGACCCGCCGCAGCCGGTCATGAACAGGGCGAGCGCGAGGGAACCCGCGACGGCGAGATTACGGCGACGGAAGGGAGAGGCGGCGAAGGCCATGACGCACCTTGTCTACTGGACGTACGGGGGTGTACGGGACGTGCGGGGTGTTGCCGGGTGTGCTGGACGCACGGGGACGTACGGGACGGGCAGGACTACGGGACGGGCAGGACGTACGGGACGGGCAGGACGTACGGGACGGGCAGGACGTACGGGACGGGCAGGACGTACGGGACGGGCAGGACCTGCGGCGTGAGCGGCAGGGTGTTGCGGGGAACTGCGGGGGAACGCGGGGGACTTCCGGGCACCACGAGATACGCCTCGCCGGGGCGGAGACGCGACCATCATCAAGCGACAAAGGTAAGCCTAACCTAAGCCAATCTGTCCGGGGAGGCCGGGACGCCCGAAACCTCTGAGAACCGGCGCAACCGGGCACAGCCCCGTGGCCATCCGGAACAACGCCCCCCGGCCCCCTCCGGCACCCCTGGGCCCGCGCGAGCCCGCCCCGGTACCGGGTTGGAGTGGCCGATGAGGAGGAGGCGCCCCCCGGGCCCGCGCGAGCCCACCCGCGCCGCTTCCGCCCGCTCCGCCTCCGCCGGGGCGGCCTCAGTCGAACAGGGCGGCGAGCGCCGCGGTCACCGTGGCGGCGAGGCCGATCACGGCGGCGAAGGTCGCGGCGGCGCGGGTGAGGGCGGTGGGATAGCCGGCGCCGTCCATGCGGGCCAGCTTGCCCGCGCAGGCCGCGGCGAGCAGCGCGACGACGATCACGAGGGCGATGGTCTGGAGAACCACGGCGACGACCACGGCGGGATCCCTTTGCTAGTACGGGTGTTGACGTGGTCGAAGGTCGTGGAAACGGTGTGCGCCGGGGTCCGGACGGACGAAGATGAACACCGGCGAACACACCTCAGGACCGGGGGCGGGCACGTGCGCGACGAGCAGGACGACGGCCGCGGTGCGGCGCTGGCCGAATTGCGCGGCAGGCTGGCCGCCTCGGTGGCGGTGGCCCGGCTGAACCGGACGCAGCTCGCCGCCCGCGCCGGGCTGGGGCGTACGACGGTGTCGGAGGCGCTGTCCCCGAACGGGCCCGTGCCGTCCGCGGAGACGGTGGCGGCGCTGGCCGGGGTGCTGAAGCTGCCGCCCGGGGAACTGCTGGCGCTGCACCGGACCGCGTCGGCGCCGCACGTCGTCGGCGACGAGGGCACGGTGACCGCGGACGGGCCGGGGCGGGCGATCGAGGGGTACAGCCCGCACGATCTGGAGGTTCATCCCGCCGGGCCCGGCAGGATCGCCTCGGGCTGCGGCGGCGTCGGCGGGGCGCAGGAGTTGCCCGGGTATGTGTCCCGGGGGCATGACCGGGTGCTGGCCGGGGCGGTGAGCGACGCGGCGGCCGGGCGCAGCGGGATCGTGGTGCTGGTGGGGACGTCGTCGACGGGGAAGACCCGGGCCTGCTGGGAAGCCGTGCAGCCGCTCGCGGACCGGGGATGGCGGCTGTGGCATCCCTTCGACCCGACCCGCGCACAGGCCGCGCTGGAGGACCTGCACCGGGTGACGCCCCGCACGGTGGTGTGGCTGAACGAGGCCCAGCACTACCTCGGGGACCGCGCGTTCGGTGAGCGGATCGCGTCCGCCGTCCACCAACTGCTGGTCAGCCCGGAGCGCGGTCCGGTCCTCGTGCTCGGCACGCTCTGGCCCGAGTACGCCCACCGGTACACGGTGCTTCCCGCCCCGGGCTCGGACGATCTGCACAGCCGGGTCCGTGAACTCCTCTCCGGCCGGACTCTGCCCGTCCCCGACGCCTTCGACAGCCAGGCCCTGGCCGCGGCAGCCGCGCTCGCCGAGAACGGTGACCTGCTGCTGGCCGACGCGCTCACCCGGGCCCGCGACGACGGGAGGGTGACCCAGGACCTGGCAGGCGCTCCCGAACTCCTCAACCGCTACCACAACCCCCGCACCCCCGCCGCGAAAGCGCTGCTGGAAGCGGCGATGGACGCACGCCGCCTCGGCGTCGGCCCGCATCTCCCGCCTGCCTTCCTCACCGACGCCGCGATCGACTACCTCGGCCAGACCGACTACGACCAGCTCACCGACGACTGGGCCGAAACCGCCTACGCCGAACTCGCCGAACCCGTCCACGGCAAGCAAGCACCCCTGCGCCGCACCACCCCGCGGCCCTCAAGGCGTTCCCCGGCCCCCGCCATCGCGCCGCAGGCGGAGTCACGGCTCCGGCTCGCCGACTACCTCGAACAGCACGGCCGCACCGCCCGCCGCCACCTCTGCCCGCCCGCGTCCTTCTGGCACGCCGCCCATACCCACCTGACCCACCCCGACGACCTCAACAACCTCGCCCAGGCGGCCGAAAGCCGCCACCGTCTGCAATGGGCCCACCACCTGCGGCACCGCGCCGCCGACCTCGGCAACACCGCCGCGCTGTACCGCCAGGCGGAGCACCGGGACGCGGCCGGAGACCAGGAGGGCGCCGAGGCCCTGCTGCGGGAGGCCGCCGACCTGGGCAACATCAGCGCCCTGTACCGCTTGGCGGTGATGCGGGAGAGGGCGGGGGATCGGGATGGGGCTGCGGTGTTGGCTCGGCGGGCGGCTGATCTGGGTAATACCGGTGCGTTGTATGACTTGGCGATGATGCGGGGGAGGGCCGGGGATGAGGAGGGTGCGGTGGCGTTGGCCCGGCAGGCTGCCGATCACGGCGACCTCGACGCCCTGTACCGCTTGGCGGTGATGCGGGAGAGGGCGGGGGATCGGGATGGGGCTGCGGTGTTGGCTCGGCGGGCGGCTGATCTGGGTAATACCGGTGCGTTGTATGACTTGGCGATGATGCGGGGGAGGGCCGGGGATGAGGAGGGTGCGGTGGCGTTGGCCCGGCAGGCCGCGGATCACGGCGACCTCGACGCCCTGTACCGCCTGGCGATGCTGAAGGAGCGGGCAGGGGACCCCAAGGGCGCCGAAGCCCTGCTCCGGGAAACCGCCGACCTCGGCAGTACCAGCGCCCTGTACCTCCTGACGGAGCTGAGGGAGGTGCCGGAGCTGACGGAGGTGACGGAGCGGCGGGAGCGGAGGGGGCAGGCCAAGGCGCAGGACGGCGCCGCAGCCCCGGCCCGGCACACCGCCGACGGCACCGGCGCCCTGTACGACCTGGCCGTGATGAAGGAGAAGGCCCACGACCAGGAGGGCGCCGAGGCCCTGCTGCGGGAGGCCGCCGACCTCGGCAACGTGGACGCCCTCCACCGCCTTGCCCTGATGAGGGAGAAGGCCGGAGACCGGCTGGGCGCCCAGGCCCTGGCCCGGCAGGCCGCCGATCTCGGCGACACCAGCACCCTGTACCGCCTGACGGTCATGCGCGAGAAGGCCGGGGACCAGGACGGCGCCGAAGCCCTGGCCCGGCAGACCGCCGACCTCGGCAACACCGGCGCGCTGTACCTCGTGGCCGTGATGAGGGAGAAGGCCAGGAACCGGGAGGGTGCCGAGGCCCTGCTGCGGGAGGCCGCCGACCTCGGCAACATCAGCGCCCTGTACCGCCTGGCCGTGATGCGGGAGAAGGCCGGGGATCAGAACGGCGCCGCGGCCCTGGCCCGGCGGGCCGCCGACCAGGGGAACAACCGCGCCCCGTACCACCCGCGCGAGATGAGCGAGCTGTTCACCGGGCTCTGGCCGCACGGCCTTGATCCGGACGGCACGCCGACACCCCCGTGGCAGGCATCGACGTCCGACCTCCACGCTCGGCAGTCACCGCCGGCCGCGACGTAGGGTTGCCGCTGCTGCGGCTGGCGACACGGTTCTCGTGTCGGTCAGTCACTCCAGTCCGGACCGACCGATCTCAGTCGGCTCTCAGTCGGCACAGTGGAAGGAGCCGATCAGATGGTCGAACAGCGGAGCGTGGACTTCTGGTTCGATCCGGTGTGCCCCTACACATGGATCACCTCGCGGTGGCTGGTGGAGGTCACCAAGGTACGGCCGGTGACCGTTCGCTGGCGGGTGATGAGTCTCTCGGTGCTCAACGAACACCGGGACGACAACCCCGAGGGCGAGTGGGAGGAGTACATGTGGGCGCCGGTACGCGTGTGCGCCGCGACGGAGGAGCGGTTCGGACAGCGGGCGCTGGGCGACCTCTTCACCGCGATGGGCACCCGCTTCCACCTCCAGGGCGACTGGGGAAACCTCACCGCGGCCCTGGCGGACGCCGGTCTCCCCGAGGACCTGGCGGAGGCCGCCGAGTCCACCGCCCACGACGCGGCGATCCGCTCCTCGCACGCGCGGGCCGTCGCCCTGGCCGGCGGCGACATCGGCACCCCCGTGATGGCCCTCGCCGCGCCCGACGGCGAGCGGGTCGGCTTCTTCGGACCGGTCGTCTCCCCTGCCCCCACCGGGGAGATGGCGGGCCGACTGTGGGACGGCTTTCTCCTCATGGCCACGGTCCCGGGCTTCTACGAGGTCAAGCGCACCCGGACAGAGGAGCCCCGCTTCGACATGGCAGGCTGACACGGGCCCGCCCCGAGGGGCCGGGCTGGGCACCGGGACGCGGCGCCCCGCCACGGTCTGTCGGACCCGGCCCGGCAGCGGAAGTTGGCCCCGCCCGGCCCCGCCCGGCATGCTGATCCTGATCCGGTACGCCGGGCCCGAAGGGGGCGCGTGGCAACGCGACGGGGGACTACGTTGATCATCTGGGTGAATGGCGCGTTCGGCAGCGGGAAGACCACGCTGGTGGACGAGTTGCGTCCGCGCTGGCCCGAGGCACTGGTCTACGACCCGGAAATGGTCGGCTATGTGCTGCGGGAGATCGTTGAGGTGCCGACCGGCGACTTCCAGGACCTACGACTCTGGCGATGCCAGGTCGCCGACCTCGCCGTGGGCCTCGTCGAGGAGTACCGTCGTCCGGTCCTGGTCCCCATGACCCTGCTCGATCCGGACTACATCGGTGAGATCTTCGGCGTGCTGAAAGGCGCGGGCATCGACATCCACCACTTCTTCCTCAAGGTCCCTCCAAAGATCCTGGCGGAGCGGATCGACGGCCGGAGTTTCACCCCGGACAACCCCGAGCAGGACGAGAAGGTCCGGCGCTGGTGCCGCGACAGGATCGAGCCGTGCATGGCCGCGATCGGCACCCTGCCCGGCGGCACGGTGTTCCTGGACGGCGAACTGGCCCCACGGCACCTGGCCGACCAGGTGCTGACCCGGGTCCGCACCGGAACATCCGGCGGCCTGTGACCGCAGGCGCCGCCCCCTCGAACCGGTCGAGAACAGCCAAAACCCGGCTTCAGCGGGCGAGCGCGGCGACCAGAATGTCGTAGGCCCGCTGGTCGACAGAGCGCGCCTTCCTGCCGGCATCTTTGGCCGGTTCCGGGAGTCATCCGGCCTCCTCGGCGGGAGTACTCTCGCCGCTGATGGCCTGGCCTCTCCTGCCAGCGGCTTGCGAACCGGGTGGCGGCGGAGCCCAGCAGCACTGACGCGCGAGGAGGACGACGATGTCGTGGGTGAGCAGCAGCCTCCGGGCTCTCAGTGGTGAAATGCGGGCGCGGTGGCACGGATACTTCGTCGGCTACGGGCGGCAGGACTGACGTCCGCCTGCTCGTCCGCCCGAACAGCCGTGATCCCGAACGGACTTGATCCCAGCGTGGATGGAGGACAGTGTGATCGCATGGATCAGCAGGGGCCTGCGGGCTCTCACCGGTGAGGCGCGGACGCGCCGCAACCAGTACGGCGACAGATACGGGCGCCCGGACTGATGTCCTCTCGGTAGGAGGACGGGCCGTACGGACGTTTCACCCTGTGCCGGAGGGGAGAGCCCGACGACTGTGTTGCTGGACAGGAAGAGCCTGTGGCCGCAGCTCAGGCGGTGGGAGGAGCAGGCCGCGGGCCGCCACGGTCCGTTCCTGCTCCGTTTCGGCACCCTCTTCGTGGCCGACGCCGACGCGGCCCTGACCGTACTCGCCGATCCCTCCGCCGACTATCTGTCCCAGTCCGGATTCCTCCGCCTCGGGCCGCAGACCCTGCCCCCGACGGTACGGAACGAGGCATCCCGCCGACTGGTCGGCGTGCTGGCCCGACACGACCTCCCGGCGTCGTTCGACCTCGACTCGGCTCTCGGTGAGGTCAGTGACGCCCGCGGACGCCTGCACCACCAGCGCTGGGGCGTCGAAGTCGTCCGACGGTACTTCGCCCCGGCCATCGCACACCCGCGCCACACCGAGATCAATGCCCTCATCGACGCTTACACGACGTCGAGCATCGTCGCCGACGACATCGTCGGCCATGTGGTGAGACGCTCGCACCGTACGGTGCCCGCCATCCGCGCCGGGCTCGCCGCGCGACTGGACCGGCTGCGTCCGGCGGAAGACGGCACGCAGGACCTGGTCGACCTGGTGCTGGGGCTGCCCGGAGAGCTGTCCACCGCCGATCGGGCACAGTTGCTGCAACGCCTCGTCCTGTCCACGGTCGGCTTCACCGGTGTGACGCTCGAATGGGTCGTGCTGCTCGGCATCCGGCACGGCTGCAACACCCCGGCGGTGCGGACGGAGGACGTCCGTCAGCTGGTGCGGGAGACGCTGCGCCTGTATCCGACCGCCTGGCGCCTGATGAGAGTGGCCGCCGCCGACCACGACCTGGGCGGCACCCGGGTCCACGAGGGTGAGCACGTCCTGATCGGCACGCACGCGATCCACCGGTCGCCGGCCGTGTGGGACAGGCCGCTGGAGTTCCTTCCCTCGCGCTGGCAGCGACTGACCGACGACCAGAGGCGCGCGTACCTCCCCTTCGGCAAGGGCGCGGGCATGTGTCCGGCGAACGGCTTCGCCCTCAAGGCCCTCGAACACCTCGGCCACCGCATCCTGCGCGACTACCGGGGACACGTCCGGATGCGCCGTCGCAGACCACATGTCCGCACACTCCTGGCTCCGCCCGGCGGATGGACGCGACTCACGCCCGGCCCGGGAACCGGACGGGGCGGCGCCGGTGCTTGAGTGCTGCGGTGTGGGCAGGGCGCACGGCCTGCGGAGCGGTGTCGTCAGGGGGCGGCTCCGACCCGGCTTCTTCGTTCGTATCGGTGATCAATCGGCGTTCCTGAATCCATAGTGGCGTGCTGGAGGGTCCGTACGGTGCGGGGCGTGTGTTGTCGTACATCGACGCCTACGACATCGCCGCCTGTGCGGCAGTGCTGCTGCTGACAGAGCCGCTCCGAGGCGGCGGAACCTATGCGTTCACCGGCCCGGAGGCGACGGCTCCCCGCCCGAAGGGGCACCCCGTTCCTCGTTGCCGTCGCCGTTGCCGTCGCCGTCGCCGTCTCGGTCTTCGTCTCCGCCCTCACGATCCGAGTCGGAGGAGTCCTCGTGGCTGGACTGGTCGTCCGGGTCCGGTTCCTCCTCGCTGGTCTCGCCGTCCGATGATTCCTCGACCGTGGGGGCGGCCGGGTCCGGTGGTGGGAACAGGGACGCGAAGCGGTCGTAGTCGGTGGGGGCCAGCAGTCGACGGGCCTCGGCGTCGAACTCGGAGCGTTCCTGGAGGAATCCGGGCATGGGCCCACGGCGCTCGACCTCGGCCCGTAGCTGCTCCAGCAGTTGCCCGGACGGGTGACCGGCGGGAGCGGCGGCGAGGATGCGGTCCAGGGTGCGCGCCAGCTCCCGCCGTTCGGCCCGCACATGGTGGCGGTAGAGCCGGTTGGAGTTCTCCAGCACCCGGGAGTTGCTCTCCTGCCAGGACGTGATCGGTGGGGTGGTGGGGTAGGGGAAGCTGTGGGCGTGGGCGTCGGTGAGCAGCAGCGTGGGATCCAGCGGCAGCGTCGCCCCGTCGGTGCTCCAGGCGCCGGGGCGCTGCTGCCGGTCGACGGCCAGCTGATGGTGCACCTGGGTCAGGGGGCCCTGGTAGAAGCGGTACGTTCCGGGCTGCGACGACAGGCCCAGGGCCTGCATCCACTGAGGGATCGTCAGGAGCCCGCGCTGGAGGGTGGGGTCGAGCACGAAGGGCACGGTTCTGCCGCCGACGACCGCCGCGTGGACCACCGGGGCCACATGGAACCTCCAGGACACCTGCCCGGGGGCGTCCCTGGTGGCGTTGAGGGCGGTGTGGGTCGTCACGGTCAGTTTGGTCCCCGAGGCCCGCGCCGCGTACACCTTCTGGGGCATCACCCCCCAGCGCATCAGTTGCAGGGCCCACAGGTGGGAGCGGTAGAAACAGCCGTCCTCCGGATGCCCGGTGGTGACCGGGACCGTGCCGTGCCGGTAGTGCTCGAAGGTGAGATCCGCCAGTTGCCGGTACCACTGGCCGACCTGCGCCACCGGTACGGCAGCCCGGTCGGCGAACCCCAACGCGTCGGCGATCCGGAAGCCGTAGGTCGGCCACTTCGCCATGAGCGCGGGCCCCATGAAGTTCCCGTGCTGTCTGCGCCAGGCGGCCTCGACCGTCCACACCTTGCGCAGATCGCGGTCCAGGGCGTCCAGCAGGGACAGGGCGCTCTGCGGGTTGTCCTCCTGGTACGCGAGGTGCACCTCCTCCGTGTACTCCACCACGGCGGGCAGCGCCGGCTCGTCGGCCGGACTCCTGGCCGCCATGTGCGGCAGCGCCTCCTCGGCGGGCCGGGTGTCGGTGCTGAGCCCGAGACGGCGCGACACCGCCGGGAGATCCACGAGGTTGAGCCGACCCTGCTCCACCGCCCGGTTGAGGTCGGTGGCAAGCTCGGCACCGGTCAGGTCCCGGTACGCGGTCTGCAATGTGCCGGAGTCGAGCAGCTGGGGGCTGGAGGACCACCGTTGCAGCAGGGCCAGCAGGCCCCGGGTGTCGATCGGCTCCGACTCCAGGTGGCGTGCGATCTCCCGGGAGTAGAACTGCTCGGCCGGCTCCGCCTGGTGGGCCGGGACCGGGACCGGGGCTGGTGCTGGTGCTGGGACCAGGGTTGGTGCCGGGGCCGGGGCGTTGTCGTCCGTCTCGCCGACGGTCCCACTGACCGTGCCGCGTCCGGGTCCTTCGGGCTGCGGGGTCGGTGTCGTACGTCGCTCCTCCGTAGCCGTCACCCCGGCCGGGGCGGAGTCCTCGTCGGGGCCGGGCGTCCGGCGAGTGAGGCGTGACGGGCCCGCCTGCTGGGCGGCGGTGTCCTGCGGGGTCGGGTCACCGGCGTGCCCGGCCTCGTCGGCGCTCCGCCGCGGATCGTGCCCGCTGCCCGTCGCACCCCCGCGCATCCTGACAGTTCGGCCCGCGGTGATCCGGCCCGCGATCTGTTCCGCCAGATCCCGCAGATTGACGCCCGCCACGGGCCCGTGCACCTTCCGGAGCACCCGCTGGACGGTGGCCTCGTCGACGGCCCCGCGAGTCCACCCCAGCCTGGGCAGCCGGAGATTGACCTCATTGCGCAGCAAGTCCAGCGGGAACCGCTGATCGTGCGCGCCCGTTCCGCGAGGCCCCGCGTGGGTGTGCGGCTCGGCGGACGGCCGATCCGTCTCCCGGCCGCTCACCACGAGGGTGTCGAAGACATTGTCGGCCAGGCGCCGAGACCCCTGATCGGTTCCGTCGTCCCCGTCGGCGGGCGGAGTGTCAGGTGTCGGCGGATCGGCGGGAGTGTGCTGCTGAGGGAACGGGCTCTCGTGTCCGGGGCCGAGTGGTCCCCGCGACGGCTGCCCGGTGACGGGCGGGCGCGGCGGGCCCGACACACCCCCGATGGGTGGCGACTCCAGGCGAAGCCGGGTGAGATCGGGCATGGGGGTGAGTCCGGCGAGCGGGACCTCCGCCGTGAACTGCGCGTAGGCGGCGTGACCGGGCCCGGCGGAGGTGGGCGCCACCGTGACGGAGTTCCCGGCCGGCTGGATCACCCACCGTGAGTCGGTGGACAGCAGCCGGTCCAGTCGGGAGTCGGCCGGTCCGGTGTGTGCCCCGTCCAGCTGACCGCGCGTGGTGAAGTACGTCTGGATCACGTTCGGCCCCGGGTTCTTCCGCTCACCAGGGAGGGCCGAGGTGGTGGGTGACATCACTTCGGGAATGAAGACCGGCACCGGCCAGGGTGCCGTCCCGGTGGTCGCGAGGGCCCTCTCTTCCGTGTCGTAGTAGTTGCCGTCGATGCCGAGGAAGAACGTGTCCTTGTCCACGACGATCTTGAGGCCGGTGGAGTGGACGGCGAGGACGTCTCCGTACTTGAGCGCGCTGGACGACCTGAGGATGTACTTGAGTTCGGCCTCGAAACCGAAGCCCTTGTAGGCGGTGGTGGGGGGTGGGTCGGTGAGGGTGCTGTACGAGGTGTGGTCAGGGGTGTGGGTGAGTGCGCCCTCGGTCGTCGTCCGGGCGACCCGGCCGTTCGGGGTGATGACGACGGCGCGGGTGTCGCGCGGGGCCGGGGCGGGGGGATGCTGGGTGACCTGCTGGTGTGGGGACCTGGCCTGGAGTTCGGTCCAGCGGGTGCCGTCGGCGGTGCGATGGGCGGCATAGGCGTGGCCGGGGCCGGTGGTGTTCTGGGTGAGGATCAGCGCGGTGGAACCGGTTCCCGCGGCTTCGAGGGCCCTGTCCAGGGTGGCCCAGTCGGTGACCGGGGCCCAGCCGGGCCCGGCGGCGAGACGGCGATCGGTACGGGGAGTACCGATGCCGATGTCGTCGCGCATACCACTCCCGGCCTGGGCGGGACTGTGCGGCTGCTGCTGCCGGAACGCCTCGGGTGTGTTGTGCGGATACAGCAGACGGGCCAGCTCTTCCAGCAGGATCACATGCTCGTCGAGGTGCGCGGGGTTCTGTGCGTGGGTGGCGGCGATGGCGTCCCGCACTGTGGTTCTGAGCTGGTCCGTCGTCAACGTGGTGTGCGGGAATGGGTCCGTCAACTGCTTCAGCAGGGCCGCCCGGTCGGCGAGACCGAGCGGCAATGGCTCGTCGATTCCGGCGCGCTCGGCGTCCGCGCGGGTCGCGTCCTCGTCCTCGTCCTCGTCGGGGTCGGGGTCGGTACGGGCTGTGCTGTCCGTGAACGCGGAGCTGAGGGAGTCGACGGAGTCCTCGGAGGTGAGGGAGCTGTCGGAGGTGATGGAGACGGAGTCGGAGGTGTCGTCGGATGAGCCCGAGCCCGAGTCCGTGTCCGTGTCCTGCGGGAGTGGGTCGGAGAGGCCATTGGAGGTGGTGCTGGTCGGGTGGGGTTCGGTGCTGTTGTCCCGGTGAGGTGCCGTACCCGTGGCGGGGGAGCGGGTCTCGGCGGGCCGGGAGTCGGCGGACCTCGGTTCTGAGGCTCGTGGATCCGATGTGCGTGGGTCCGTTGGCCTCGGGTCCGACGCCCTCAGGTCTGATGTCTTCAGGTCCGACGCCCTGAGGTCTGACGGTCTCAGGTCTCCAGGCCCTCCCATCCCTCCAGTCGCGTACGCCCCAGGCGGCGGTGGCGTGATGGTGGTCGATTCGGATGAGGTCGGCGAGGGGACGTCGATGGGCGTGGCGGCGGCGACCGCCGGATTCCACGAGGCCGGTGACGTCAGCGGCGGCCGTCCTCCCGGGCCGGGTATGTCCCGGCCACCCTCTCCCGGTGTCGTCCCCGGCAGGTCACCGGACCGGTACGGAGTGGGTGACGCGGAGGTCAGGGGTTGGGCGTCATACGGGGTGTCCCGGTTCGGAGGGTCGCCCGGTCCGGTGCCGCGCGACGTCACGTCGGTGTCGCGTCCGCTCGCGGTCGGCCAGAGGCTCGGACGTTCGGAGCCACCGATGCCGGTGACCGGGTCAGGAGCCGCCGACGGCCCGGCATCGATCAGGGGAGGGGTGAACGCCTGGGGGATCAGGACCGGCCAGTCCGGAATGTCGACCGGCTGACTGCTGATCAGGAGGTCATCAACCGTCGGCATCGTCGGCATAGTCGGCGCCCCGGAGCCGACGCCCGTGGTCGTCGTGGACACACCGCCACTCGGGCCACCACCCCCGACCGTGTTCACGACACCGGGACGGACGGTGCCGATGTCGTCGCCGTCACCCGTGTGGGGGTCGGTCGAGGCAGGGGAGGCCCCTGTGCCCGGGTAGGTGCTCGGATCGGAGACGAGTGGGATCTTGTTCACCTCGATATCGAGGTTCGCCGGTTTGAACTTCCTCGCCAGCCATTCGGCACCGGAGTTGAAGATGCTCGCGGCCCGCTCGCTGGTGATCGAGGTCAGGAACCCGCCACCGCTGACGCTGAAGGTCTTCTGCGTGATCCCGTTGAAGACCATCTCGGAGCCGAGGCCGATGATTCCGTCACCGACGGCGTGCAGGGTGAAGTTCACGAACCTGCTGCCGAAGTTCTTCGTTCCGAACAGATCCTGCACCGATGTGGACATGGCCCGCAGCACATCGTCCCCGAAGGAGGCCGGCAGCCGCCCGTCCAGCACCGATCGCAGGGAGCCGCCCAGGGTGCCCTGGTGGATGTTGCCGAGGAAAGTGTCGGCCCAGTCCCGGCCCAGGGCCCGTGCGGAATCCTCGCCGCCCATGTCGTCACCGAAGCGTCGGGCGAAGATGTCACCCATGTCGGAGACGAACGGCCGATTCGTCCCCAGGGGATCCTGGTCGCGGGAGATCCGGTTCGCCACATCCGTGATCCGGTCTGCGAAGTCCCGTGCGAACACCCGGTCCGGACCACCGATGGCTCCACCACCCAGGGGCGGAAGGCCGTCCCCCGTGAACCCGCCCACGTTGTTCTCGGGCCGGGGCACCAGCCTCGGAGTCCCGCCCACCCCCTTGTCCGAAGCGTTGTCCGCTACGTCGTCGGCCACGTCGTCCGTCGTGTCGCTGGCGAGGGTCTTGAGGTTCTTGAGGTCCGGTCGGTTCGCCAGCGCGTCGCTGAGGTTCTTGAGGAGTCTGTCCCCGGCTCCCTTGTGCATCCGCTTGATCACGTTCTGCGCCAGCGCCGACGCCCCGAACTGGACCGGCACCGCCACGAACCCCGCGATCGACCCGAAGATGACGGACTGCTTCAGATACGCGTCGCCGTTCGCCGACACCTTCCCCTGCTTGGCCAGACTCCACTGTGCCAGCCGGTCCATCGCCGCAGCGAGACCGATCTGGAGGACCTGCTGCGACGCAATCGCGGAGGTCAATCTGAACATCAGGCTGTTCAGAATGTTCCGGTAGAGCGCACGCAGATACGCCTGGCGGATCATCGCGCCCCAGGGGTTCCAGATCGCCATGACGAACGTGACCGCGAACTCCACCAGGAAAAGGCCCAGTTGGAGCAGGATCATCAGGATCGTGTACTCGGCCTGGTACGCCGACTCCTCGGCGAAGTCACCGAGCTGCTTCGCCGCGTCCCGCAGCCCCTCCAGGAGCGCCTTGCCCTCCGGTGACGCCAACGTCAGCATCGCCTCGTAGTACGCCTCGCTGAAATCCCCGTTCGACTCTGCCGACACCGACTGAGCCACCCGCACCAGTAGTTCCTGGAGCTGTACGAGCTGCTGCTCCAATTCCCGCTGCGGAAGCACCAGATGCTCACGCATCAGCGTCGGGTCGAGATCCGGCATCGCCTGGCCGGTCAGCACCAGGAACAGATGATTGAGCTCTTCGGAAGCCACGGCCCGAGGTTAGTTCCGACCAGATACAAACCGGCGCCGCTGCGGCCGGTACGTGACCGAACGGCCCCACTTCCCGCCCGATCAGGAATGCCCGGACGAGGCGCTCGACCGGCTTCGGCGGGGAGGATGTGATGGCCGATCTGCGTGTCAGGTGGAGGTGTGCGCAGGCCGGGGGAGAAGGTCGAGCCAGTCGAAGAGGTCGGCGGCCAGCCATTCCCCTTGGTCGGCGACATCGCTCGGTGGAGGGCCGGGCGCGAGCCGGTACAGGGATGAGCGGTCGCGGCCGTGCCGACGCATGAACAGGCCCGCTCCGCCGCCGTCCTCGCCGACCAGGACCCAGTGGGGTGCGCGCCCCGGCACCTCCCAGGCGTCGTTGCGGGCATGGAAGGTGTGCGGCCCGAGCAGTGCGCCGCCGTCCGGCAGCCGTAGCCCGGGGGTGGCACGCCACAGCCGGGCGACGGCCGGGTTCGGCCCTTCCCGCAGGCCGGTGGCGAGCGCCGTCCACACGGTGAGGAACCCGGCGAAGGAGTCGGCGAACGGGTACTCCTCGTCGGTGACGCGGCTGTGCACGACGACGGGCCACTCCCCGTCGGCGGCCCGGTCGAGGGCGAATCCGTACCGCTCGTGGTCGTCGCTCTCGTGGAACCAGAGCCGGTCCCCGCCGGACCAGTCCTCGATGAGCCCGGGTTCGCCGAGGCCGGGCACGGGCTCCACCGTGGCGAGCGGACGGCCACGCAGCGCACCCTCGCCGTACCCGGCCAGCCACCAGCGGTACGAGCGGGGCAGCGGACCGGTGATGGACTCCGCCGCGCGGATCACGCTCTCCGAGCGGCCTCGGCCCGGCCAGGTGACGATCGACGGGGTGGCGGCGATGAGGTCCCGGAGAAGGTCTAGGTCGGCGCGCATGATGGGGAGTCTCGCATGGCCGTTGCGGCAGGGCAGGGCAGGGCAGGGCAGGGCAGGGCAGGGCAGGGTAAGGCAACGGGCGGCCTCCAGCCCCCCGCCCCCGGCCTCCGACCCCTGGCCCCCGCGCCCCCGACATCAGGGGACCGAGGGCCAGGAGACCGAGAACCGAGGGCCGGGGAACCGAAGGCCGGAGGAACCGGAGGGCAACGTCAGCTGACCGCCGCCTTCGACGTCCGGAGGATCTGGTCAGGGTGCGGTCCATAGGCCAGGACGACCTGTCCATTGGGCCGCTGCGGCTCTCCGGTGATCCTGTGGGTCGGGGCCGGCAGCAGGTCGAGCGGGTGACGGCGGATGTGCCAGGTCTGGAAGGCGACCAGCACGATCAGCACTGCCGCCAGTGCCACGGAACCCCACAGCGTGCCCAGCCCGAGCCCGCCCTGACTGACGGGTTTGGTGATCGAGTCACCGGCGGCGGCACTCAGCGGGCGCGTCAGGACGAAGGCCAGCCAGAACAACACCATGCCGTTGATGTTGGTCATGTAGTGCGCGGCGAGCAGCAGCAGCATTACTCCGGCGATGACGAAGAACGCGTTGCGGAATCCCAGTCCGGTGCCGTGGGCCAGCCAGTCGCCGCTGGCCGTGCCGAGGGTGTTGGAGACCAGGATCGCGATCCAGTAGAGGCCCTCGCCCTTGCGGGTGGCGATTTTCTCGACGTCGTAGGTCTGCCCGGTTCGCCACCACACCAGAAAGATGACCACGAGGATGCTGGTGAGGATGATTGCACCGGCACCATAACCGATCCCATTGTGCGTCACGGTCCCGGAGTGGCCGACGCCGCGGTCCATGAGATCCGATATCGAGGTGCCGACGATGCTGGTGCTGAAGATGACGGTCCAGAACAGGCTCGGATGGAATCGTTTGGCCCGCATCTGGAGGATGGCGAAGATGGTGAAGAATATGAAGAAGGCGACCGCGCAGGTCTCGTACCCAATCTTGAGTTCGATCGCGAACTGGTCGCTTGCGGTTTCCCCGAGGGTGACGGCGATGATTTTCAGGGCCCAGAACAGGGCCGTCACGTGCGGAAGCTTCCGCATCACATAGGTAGCCGGTCGGGCCGTCACGGTGGGTTGAGGGGGAGCGGTGGAAGTCATGCTTTCGGCTCCTTTCCTTGGTCTTCTTCTGGGAATCCTCTGCGGATTCTGGCCGCGATTTCATCGGTCATGAGAGCGGTGGAATTGAATTGTTCGCCGAAAAGCAGCCGGTCCATCCCGTATGTGGAATGTGTGTGGAATGTATGGAATATGCGGGATGTGTGGGAGGTATTCCTGACCAGGGCCCCCGGAAGAAGGCCGGCTAAGGCAATTGCGTTCCCGGCCCCACCCATCGGCACTGCCGTGACGGGCATCGCCTCGCGACTGGTGGGATCGTTGGTCATGGTGCCTGTCCTCGCCGCTGGAGGGGTTCGCCCGTGCGGGGCAACATCCCCACCCTGCGACGAGGCTCCTGAGAGAGGGCTGAGAACCACTCCGGCTCTCAGCCCGCTCTCAGCAAGCCGCCCCCCAAGGCGCGGCGCGGAGTGGTAGGAGGCGGACATGCGGGTGCTTGTCATCGAGGACGAACGCGGTCTCGCCGAAGGGCTCGCCCACGGTCTGGCCGAGGAGGGCTTCGTCGCCGATGTCGCCTACAACGGCGTGGACGGGCTCTGGCGTGCCGTCCACGAGCAGCAGGACGTCATCCTGCTGGACATCATGCTGCCCGGACTCTCCGGGTACGAGCTCCTCAGGCGGTTGCGGGCCGCCGCCGTATGGACCCCGGTGCTGATGCTCACCGCCAAGGACGGCGAGTACGACGAGGCGGACGCCCTCGACCTCGGAGCCGATGACTATCTGAGCAAGCCGTTCTCCCTCGTCGTGCTCGTCGCGCATCTGCGGGCGCTGCTGCGACGCGGGGCACCCGCCCGGCCCGCCGTGCTCGTCGCCGATGACCTCACCCTGGACCCCGCCTCCCGCCGGTGCCGCCGCGCGGGACAGGAACTCACCCTGACGGCACGGGAGTTCGGACTGCTGGAGTTCCTGCTCCGCCATCGCGACGAGGTGGTCAGCAAGACCGACATCCTGACCCATGTGTGGGACGAGAACTTCGACGGCGATCTCAATATCGTCGAGGTGTACGTCGGTTATCTGCGACGCAAGATCGACGTCCCGTTCGAGCGCCGGCTGATCGACACCGTGCGCGGCGCCGGCTACCGGCTGCGCGGCGTCGGCAGGTGACGCGGTGCGCAACCCCATCCGGGACTGGTGGTCCCGCCGGTCACTGCGGCTGCGGCTGACGACTGCCGCGGCGCTCGTGATCACGGTGGGTCTCGTCGGCGCCGCTGTGGTGCTGGTCGCCTGGCTGCGCAACAGCCTCATCGACGGTCTCGACCAGGCCGCCTGGCAGCGGGCTCAGGCCGTCGCGGAGATCGTCGACTCGGGAAGGCTGCCCGCCACACTTCCCGCCCCCGGTGATCGTGACATCACGGTCCAGGTCGTCGACAGCCACGGCACGGTGCGGTCCAGCTCGCCGAACCTTCAGGGCCGGGGCCGGGCGTTCGACTTCCCGCCGAGCACCTCCGACGAACCGCATGCCCGCAGCCTGAACCAGCTGCCCCAGGGCGACCACACGAGCTGGCGTGCCGTGGCCGTCCCCGCCGGCACCCGACAAGATCCGGTGACCGTGTACGCCGCCGTGCCCACCGAGGACGTCGACACCAGCCTGGACCAGCTCACCGGTGGTCTGGCCATCGGCGTGCCGCTGGCCGTCGCCGCGCTGACCAGCGTCGCGTGGATGCTCACCGGGCGGGCGCTGCGCCCCGTCGAGGCGCTGCGCGCGCAGACCGCGGAGATCACCGCCTCCGACCTCAGCCGCCGCCTCGATGTCCCCTCCTCGGCCGACGCGCTGGGCCGGCTCGCCACCACACTCAATGACCTCCTTGCCCGGCTGGACGGTGCCACGCAGAAGCAGCGCCAGTTCATCGCGGACGCCGCCCACGAACTGCGCAGCCCCTTGAGCAGCCTCCACACTCGACTCCAGGTCGCCGCCCGGCACCCCGACTCCGCCGACTGGCACACCCTGGCCCCCAACCTGGTGGAGGACTGCGAACGGCTCTCCCGCCTCGTCGACGACCTCGTGTGGCTGGCCCGGCTCGATGCCCGCCCCCGACTCCGTATGTGCTCCCTGGACCTGGACGAGATCGTCTTCGCCGAGGTCCACCGCGCCCGCGAGCGCACCCACTTGACCATCGACCAGCACGCCGTCAGCGCGGCACGTGTGGAGGGCGACGCCGACGCCCTCGCACGCGTCGTACGCAACCTGCTGGACAACGCCCTCCGGCACGCCGTCCGGCGGATCACGGTCAGTCTCCGGGTCCGCGACGGCACCGCGGAACTGGCCATCACCGATGACGGCCCCGGCATCCCCGAACCCGACCGGGACCGTGTCTTCGACCGCTTCACCCGCCTGGACGACGCCCGCGCCAGAGACACCGGCGGCAGCGGACTCGGACTGGCCATCGTCCGCGACATCATCACCGTCCACCACGGCCGTATTGACATCGAGGGCCATGCCCCCGGGGCCCGCTTCGTCGTTCGCCTGCCTGCCGATGGCGTATGAAAGCGGCCACCACCATCGCGGGCCGCCACGGGGCCGCCGTCCTCGCAGCGGTGGCGGTCGACGAGTCGTGGTGACCGGACCGGCGGGAGCGCTCAGAGGCCCGTGGCGTCCGGGTGGTTCAGGGGTTGACGGCGTGTTCGGTGAACCGGCCGCAGGGGCGGAACCCCAGGCGGCGGTAGACGGGCTCACCCTCCGCTGACGCCTGGAGGACCGCGATGCGGTGGCCCAGGTCACGGGTTGTCCGGAGTGCGGCGAGCGTGATGGCACCGCCGTATCCGCGTCGCCGGTGGGCGGCCAGGGTGGAGATGTTGTAGATGCCGGCGACTCCCGCGTGCGGGAACACCTCGGCGGAGCAGACCGGACGGTTCTCCACGTAGCCGACCAGATACCGGGCCGGGCAGTGCGCGGCGAGCGCCTGCGGGGCGGCCTCGGCGAAGAAGCGGCGGACGGTGTCGGCGGGCGGGTTCCAGTTCGCGGCAAGGACCATGGCGTAATCGGCGAGCTGTGCGGGTGTGGTGACCCTCTGGATGTCCAGTCCCCGGACGATGGGCGGTGGCAAGGGGTCGTCCAGCGCGGCCCACATCGCCGTCTCGTGTGCGGACGCGGGCAGACCGGCCGCCGTCAGGCGGGCGCTGAGGTCCGCCGGTGCCGAGGCGGGCCCCACCCACCAGGAGAAGCGGTGGCCGGTGCGGGTCAGGGTCTGAGCGGTCTCGGTGACGCGTGCCGTGACATCGGCGGCGGTGAAGCGGGCCGCGGCGACGATGTTGAACGTGTCGTCGTCCAGGCCGCTGTCCGCGATCAGGAGGTCAGCAGCCTCGGTGACGGTCGCACCGGTCATGCCCCGGTGGAGGTGACAGGCGTGTTCCGCCAGATTCCGTTCCGTCCTGTCCATCAGGTCGGTTTCGTCAAGGAGGTGATCGTTCATAGCGATGGATCCCAGCATGGGTGAGGGGGGATCGCGTGCGGCTTCGGATCGAGCGTGGGGAGTGTCGTGCCAGCGGTCGGCGCGTTCGGCACCTGCCGTGGGTGCCTTGCGCACCCCCACCCGGCGCCCCGGTGGCGTTCAGCGGAGGCGGATCAACAGCTGGGGCAGTTCATTGGTCTGGTTCTGGGAGCCTGGCCGCAGCTCCGACACGGAGTTGGTCCACTCCATCGTGACCACCGGCGCGGCGCCGTCGCGGATCTCGACGCGTGCACCGGCGAACCGTTCTCCGGCGGCCGTCGCCGGGCGCAGGGCGTCGGCGACCGTGCGGGCGGCCTCGGCCGACCGGGTCACCGCGCACAGGCGTTCCTTCGAGACCCCGTCGTCCCCGGCGCGGGCGCCGATGCCGAAGAGGGTCAGTCCGGGCAGCTGGCCCTCGCGGTCCTTGCCGTAGAACGTGGCGTGGTAGGTGTCGTCACCGATGCAGTCGGCCACCGCCCGGAAGGCCGTGTCCGCCGCGACCGATGTCTCGGCGTTGTTCAGCGGCGGCAGGGCCGCGTTCCGGGTGTAGGCGAGGGAGCGGACCGACGAGGACACGGCGACCCGTGTGCCGTCCTGGGTGAGCAGTGGTGCGCCGTCGCTCTCCGTCTCGGTCCAGCCGCGCTTCTTCATCGCCCCGGTGACGGCGTCCACATCGAAGCGGCCGGTCAGGCGGACGGCGTCCGCGCCGATCTGGACGGAGGTGTCGACCACCGTCTCGTCGAAACCGAACGCCTCCCGCGCCGGTTCCCCCGCGTATGCGGTCTGCGCCAGTTCGGGGATGCCGAAGCCGGAGATCACCGCGTACTGCTCCGCGTTCTGCCGGGTCAGGCGCCGCACCTCGGGGACGTCCGAGTAGACGAGGGGCCGGTCGCTCTGGTCCTGGGGGATGCCGCCGAGCGCGGCGGTGAGCCCGCTGTCGGCCTGGGCGGCGTCGCTGGAGCCGCCCCCGCAGGCCGCCGTGACCGCCACGAGGACCGCCGACACCGCGACCGCGGAGACCGTGCGGCCTGTGCTGCGCCAGTTCGTGCCCATCCTGATCCCTCCCCGAAAGCTGCGCTGCCGCAGCGCGTGACCGGGGGACAGTCTGCCAGTCACTCAAGTGGGGGCGGTGGGCGCGGTCTTCGGTCCGATGTGGGGCCCCGCCCGGGGGGCAGGGGTTCCGTTGCGGCATCGGGGGCGCGTGCTGTGACGAGTGTCAGTCCCGCTACTCAGTCCCTCTGTTCCCAGGACGCAGGGTCCCAGATGCCGGAGCGGCGCAGGGACTGGGGGCAGTGCAGGAAGATCTCGTCGATGTCCAGCAGCAGGGCCAGCGCGGGGCGTTTGCCGTCGCGGGTCATGGCGTCGAAGAACGGGGCGTCGGTGAGGATGCGGGCGCGGCCGTTGACGCGCAGGACATCCTTGCTGCCGGGGATGAGATAGAGCAGGCCCGCGTGCGGGTTGTCCAGGATGTTCAGGAAACTGTCGGCTCGGCGGTTGCCGGGCCGGTCCGGCAGGGCGATGGTCGAGGCGTCCAGGACGTGGGTGAAGCCGGGGCCGTCGCCGCGCGGTGAGACATCGCAGTTGCCCCGGCTGTCCGAGGTGGCGAGCAGGCAGAACGGCGAACGGGTGAGCAGGTCCCGGTCCGCGTCGGTGAGCCGGTCGTGCACCTTCTCGATGACGAGGGGGAACGGTTCCCCGAGCAGGGCGCGCAGTTCGGCGGGTGAGCCGATCTCCGTGCAGCCCTCCGGGGTCTTCACCTCCGGGGTCTTCACCTCCGGGGTCTTCACCTCCGGGGTCTTCACCTCCGGGGTCTTCCCCTTCGGGTCCGCGGTCTGCCCTGTGAGGGCCGGATCGTGCCCGTTCGTGAAGAGCATCTGGCTCAAATCTGCCCCCTCGGGTTGATGGTTGCCGTCCTTACTGTATCTGGTGTTAGGTTTGCCTCACCTTACCTACCGGAGATGATTTCTCCATATCACCGCCCCGAGGATATGCCCATGCGCCCACTGACCGATGCCGTAGCAGCCCCCCACCGGCCAGGCCGTCCTTGAACAGCGGTGCCCACCTTCCGGTGAACGATCCCCCGCACCCGCCCGTGACCAGCGCAGAGTCCGATGGCAGCGCCGCACGCCCCGCCCCCGGCAAGGGCGGAGAAACCGAGCACGGCACACCCGCCGCCGCGCCGACCCGCCCGCGCTCCCGAGGCCCCCTGCGCATCGGTGTCGTCCTCGCTCTCCTCACGGTCGTGACGCTCGCCGCCACAGTGCTGAGTCTGACGGTCGGTTCCGGCCATGTGCCGCTGGAGGCCGTACGGAACGGGGTGTTCAGCCCCGACCCGTCCGTCCGGGCGGAACTCGTCGTCCACGAGGTCCGGCTGCCCCGCACCCTGGCCGGACTGCTGGCGGGCGTGGCCCTCGGCCTCGCGGGCGCCGTCATCCAGGGACTGACCCGCAACCCGCTCGCCGACCCCGGCCTCCTCGGCGTCAACGCGGGCGCCGCCGTCTTCGTCGTCTTCGCCATGAGCGTCCTCGCGCTGACCGACCCCGCCCACTACATCTGGTTCGGCTTCCTCGGCGCCTGTCTCGCCGCCGTCCTCGTCTACGGCGTCGGCAGCCTGGGCCGTGAGGGGGCCACCCCGGTCAAGCTCGCCCTCGTCGGCGCCGCCACCACGGCCGCGCTCGGCTCGGTGACCAATGTGATGCTGCTGGCGGACAGCCAGACCTTCGACCAGTTCCGGTTCTGGCAGATCGGCGCGCTCGACACCCGCGACATGGGCCTACTGGGGCAGGCCCTGCCCTTCATCGCCGCCGGGGCCGTGATCGCCCTCGGTCTCGGCCCCCGGCTCAACGGGCTCGCCCTCGGCGACGACGTGGCCCGGGGACTGGGCCAGCGACTGTCCGTCACCCGCATCTGGAGCGCCGTCAGTGTCGTCCTGCTCTGCGGCGCGGCGACCGCCGTGGCCGGGCCGCTGGGCTTCGTCGGTCTCGCCGTACCGCATGTCGCGCGGCTGCTCACCGGCCCCGACTACCGCTGGATCCTGGCATGCAGCGCGCTGCTCGCGCCCGCGCTGCTGCTGCTCGCGGACGTGGCCGGGCGGGTCGTGGCCCGTCCCGGCGAGGTCCAGGTCGGCGTGGTGACCGCGGCCCTCGGATGCGTCCCCTTCATCCTGCTCGTCCGCCGCTCCGCACGGGGCGCGCTGTGAGCGGGGGGCCGGTGACGGACCGGATCCACCGCAAGGGCACCGGGCCGCACGACGGAGTGGGGGACGGCGGTGTGAAGGGCCCCGACCCGCGCCTCCTCACGGCCGCCCACGGGCTGCGCCGCTCCCGCCGACACCGCACCGCCCGCTTCGCCACCGTCTCCACGGCCCTCGCCCTGCTCGTCACGGGAGCCTTCACGGTCGCCCTGTCCTTCGGCGACATCGCGCTGCCGATCGGACAGGTGTGGGACACGCTCCTCGGCGGCGGCGACGCGGGCAGCCGCTTCGTGGTCAGGGAACTGCGCCTGCCACGCGCCCTGCTGGCCGTCCTCGTCGGCGCCTGCTTCGGGCTGTCCGGCGCCATCTTCCAGTCCCTGCTGCGCAATCCGCTGGCCAGCCCCGACATCATCGGCGTCAGCTCCGGAGCGGGCGTCGCCGCGGTCCTGGCCTCGATGGTGTACAGCGTGAGCGGACTCGCCCTCTCCGGCGCGGCGCTGGCCGGAGCCCTGGCGGCGGGCGCCGCCGTCTACGCGCTGGCCTGGCGGCGGGGCGTCGGCGGCCAGCGGCTGGTGCTGATCGGGGTGGGGGCGGGCGCCGGGCTGTCCAGCGTCGTCTCCTATCTGATGACCCGCTCCGAGGTCACCGAGGCACAGGCCGCGTTCGTCTGGCTGGCCGGCAGCCTCAACGGGCGCTCCTGGTCGTACGTGTGGCCCCTCGTCACCGCCCTCTGCGTCCTCGTCCCGCTCACCTTCCTGGCCGCCGGGTCGCTGTCCGTGCTGCGGCTCGGTGACGACACGGCGGCCGGGCTCGGCTCCCGCGTCGAACGGGACCGGCTGGCGCTGCTCGCCTGCGCGACCGGCCTCGCCGGGGTCGCCACGGCCGCCGCCGGACCGGTCGGCTTCGTCGCGTTCGTGAGCGCGCCCATCGCCCGCAGGCTGCTGCCCGGACACGGGGCCGCGCTGCTCCCGGCCGCGCTCACCGGGGCCGCGCTGGTCGCGGTGGCCGACCTGGTCGGACAGCACGCGATTCCCCAGGTCCAGGTGCCGGTCGGGGTGGTCACCAGCATCGTCGGAGCGCCGTATCTGCTGGTGCTGCTGGCCCGCGCCAACCGGGTCGGCCAGGGCGGTTGACCCTCTGCACGCACCGATCCCCGACCGGCCTCGGCCGATCCCCGTCCCGCACCGGAGATCCGGAGATCAGGCCCGTCCGAGACGGCCGCCCCAGCGACACCACCCTCTCCCCGCCCTGTCCCAGAGGAACCGACACCATGACGACCACATCCCCCTCCCACACACTCCAGGCCAGGCAACTGAGCCTCGGCTACGGTGAGCGCCGGATCATCTCCGATCTGGACGTGACCCTGCCGCCCGGACGGATCACGGTCGTCGTCGGCCCCAACGCCTGCGGCAAGTCCACCCTGCTGCGGGCCATGGCCAGACTGCTGCCCCCGCTCGCGGGCGCCGTCCTGCTCGACGGCCGGGACATCCAGCGGACCCCCACGAAACAGGTCGCCGCCACGCTCGGCGTCCTGCCGCAATCACCCGTCGCGCCCGACGGAGTGGTGGTGGCCGATCTCGTGGGCCGGGGCCGCTACCCGCACCAGGGCTGGATCCGCCGCTGGACCACGGCCGACGACGAGGCGGTGGCCGCCGCCATGCTCGCCACCGACGTTCTCGACCTGGCCGACCGGCCGGTGGACGAACTCTCCGGCGGCCAGCGCCAGCGCGTATGGATCGCCATGGCCCTCGCCCAGGAGACCGGCGTCCTGCTCCTGGACGAGCCGACCACCTATCTCGACATCACCCATCAGCTCGAAGTCCTCGACCTCCTCACCGATCTCAACCGGGACCGGGGCGTCACACTCGCCCTCGTCCTGCACGACCTCAACCTCGCCTGCCGCTACGCCGATCACCTGATCGCGATGAAGGACGGCCGGATCGTCGCCGCCGGCCCGCCCGGCGACATCGTCACCGAGTCCCTGGTCCACGAGGTCTTCGGCCTGCGCTCGACGGTCATCGCCGACCCGGCGTCGGCCACACCGATGGTCGTCCCGCTCGGCCGCCACCACGTCCCGGCACCCGGGTGACCGGGACCGTCCGGGGAACATCATCGGCCGGCCGGAACAGGTCCCTGACCCAGCCACCACACCGCACGAAAGGAAACCGCATGTCCGCGAACACCACCTCCCGAACCACCCGAGGAGCCACGCTCCCCGGGACCCGGGACCCCCGCCCGAGGACCCGCATACGGCCCCGCCACGCCCTGCGCGCCCTGACCGGCACCCTGCTCCTGGCCCTGCTCGGCACGGCCTGTTCGTCGTCCTCCGACGACAACGGCGAGAACACCGCCTCCGCCTCGCCGTCCTCGTCGTCCGCCGAGGCGTTCCCGGCCGAGGTCGCCACCAAGTTCGGCACGGTCACCGTGGACTCCCGGCCCCAGCGCGTCGTGGCGCTCGGCTGGGGCGACGCCGAGACGGCCCTCGCACTCGGGGTCCAGCCGGTGGGCCAGAGCGACTGGCTCGCCTTCGGCGGCGACGGCGTCGGCCCCTGGGCGGAGGACCGCTACGACGAGAGCCCGGAGAAGATCGGCACGCTGGAGCCCGAGTACGAGCGGATCGCCGCACTCGACCCCGATCTGATCCTCGATGTGAAGTCCAGCGGCGACCAGACCCGCTACGACACCCTCAGCCAGATCGCGCCGACCATCGGCGTGCCCGAGGGCGGCGACCAGTACCAGATCACCTGGCAGGAGCAGACCACGATGATCGCCACGGCGCTGGGGCTCGGCGCCGAGGGCGAGCAGCTGATCAGCGAGACGGAGGGCGCCGCCGCAGCGGCGGCCGAGGAGAACCCCGAGTTCGACGGCCGCAGCGTCACCATCGGCTCCCGCACCTCCAGCGGCTGGGGCGCGTATGTCCGGGGCACCGGCCGGGTCGACTTCATGGAGTCGCTGGGCTTCACCAACAACCCGGAGGTCCAGGCCGAGGCGGGAACCGCGTTCTCCGTGTCGGTCTCGGAGGAGAACCTGGAGATGCTGGACGCCGACCTGGTCGTGATGGCACCGATCGGCGTCGAGGCCACCGAGATCAGCACCGACCCGCTGTTCATGTCCCTTCCGGCGGTCGAGGCCGGACGCTCGGTCGTCTTCGACGACCAGGACGTGAGCCAGGCGTTCGCCACCAACTCCGTGCTGTCCGTGGGCTACGCCCTGGAGAACGTCGTACCGCTGTTCGCGGAGGCGCTGCGCTAGCGGGCGGGTGCCCCGCAAGGCACTCATGCCAGGTCCCGGCCCGGATCTCCGACGATCTCGCCGATGTGATCACCGATCTGCGCCACG
>NZ_JBEXLA010000042.1:0-93556 GCF_040609715.1 Streptomyces sp. NPDC004610
GCCGACGTCCTCTTCGCCATGCTCCGAGACGGCACCTACTACGATCCCCAACCTGCCCCATCACCTTGACCAAACCCATAGGGGCACCCCCCCCGCCGGAGGAGGAGCCACCCCCCACCCCGCTCAGCCGAACTGCACCGACCGCTTGGCCAACCCCATCCAGAACCCGTCGATCACCGACCGCTGGGCGTCCAGCTCACCGGCCGCCTCCGCCGCGCCCATGGTCACGAACAGCGGGGCGAAGTGCTCGGTGCGGGGGTGGGCGTAGCGCCCGGCCGGGGCCTTGTCGAGGAAGTCCAGCAGGTCGTCCCAGTCCTGGGTGTCCAGGGCCCGGCGGCCCCAGTCGTCGAACTCCGCCGACCAGGTCGGCACCCCCGGGCCGGTGTGGCGCAGCGCGGCCAGATTGTGGGTGAAGAAGCCGGAGCCGACGATCAGCACCCCTTCGTCGCGCAGCGGGGCCAGCCGGCGTCCGATGTCCATCAGGCGCCGGGGGTCGAGGGTGGGCATGGAGATCTGGAGGACGGGGATGTCGGCGCCCGGGAACATCTCGACCAGCGGGACATAGGCGCCGTGGTCCAGACCCCGGTCCGGTATGTCCTGCACGGGTGTGCCGGGGGCGCGCAGCAGCTTGCGCACCGAGTCGGCGAGGGCGGGGGCGCCGGGGGCCTCGTAGCGGACCCGGTAGTAGTGCTCGGGGAAGCCCCAGAAGTCGTAGACCAGGGGGACGGGGTGCACCGCGCCGAGGGCGAGCGGGGCCTCCTCCCAGTGGGCGGAGACGATGAGGATCGCCTGGGGGCGGGGCAGGGTGGCGCTCCAGGCGGCCAGCTCGCCGGGCCAGACGGGGTCGTCGGCGAGCGGCGGGGCGCCATGGCTGAGATAGAGGGCGGGCATCCGCGCGGGCGCGGGCGCGGGGGATACGGGTGCGGTGGCGTCGTCCGGCGCGGTGACCACGGGGGACCCTCCAGTCGGGTGCGTGACGGCTGAGGTGCGTAGGGGGTGAGTTGCTCGGAATGCGTAGAGGCCGAGTTGCTTGTTGCTTGAAACCTCAAGCAATGCCGACACCACCGTACGACCCATTTGTTCAAAATTCAAGAAGATTGGTCGTACAGTGGATCCATGAACACCTGGCTCAGCGCCGATGAGCAGCGTGTCTGGCAGGCGTATCTGCACGCCACCACGCTGCTGGAGGACCATCTCGACCGGCAGCTCCAGCGGGACGCGGGCATGCCGCACATCTACTACGGGCTGCTCGTCCAGCTCTCCGCCGCGCCCGGCAGGCAGCTGCGGATGACCCAGCTCGCCCGGCACGCCAAGATCACCCGCTCCCGTCTCTCGCACGCCGTCGCCCGCCTCGAACAGCACGGCTGGGTGCGCCGGGAGGACTGCCCCTCCGACAAACGCGGCCAGGTCGCCGTCCTCACCGACGCGGGCCACGAGGTGCTGCGGCGCACCGCGCCCGGCCATGTGGACGCCGTACGGCAGGCGCTGTTCGCGCGGCTCACGCCGGAACAGCAGAAGTCCCTCGGCGAGATCATGCGGATCGTCGCCGAGGGACTTCAGCCGAGCGAAGCGGGTGCGGACCTGCCCTGGCTCCGCTGAGCCGCTCACCCGGCGGAGCCCGGGGCAGGTCCTTCAGTGCCGTACGCGGAGGCGTCCCCTCCTCCCTCGTACGGCGGTCCCGAGGGGCCGGACGGCGCGGGGCCGTCCGTCAGTGACCGGGTACCCCGGTCAGTGGGCGATCACCGGCACCGGTGCCTCGTCGTGGGCGCCCTCCCCGTCCTTGCCGGAGGAGGCGACCGTGGTGGAGCCGGGGCGGCCGGCGTTGACCATGGCGAAGGCGATCAGCGCGGCGGCGACCAGGATGCCGACGGCGAGCCAGATGGCGCTGGTGTAGCCCTCGACCATGCCGCGCAGCTGGACCAGTTCCTGCGCGGAGCGGGAGGTGCCCGCGCCCGCGATGTTGTCGGCGATGTAGGACGTGGTCGCGGAGGCGGCGATGGTGTTCAGCAGGGCCGTACCGATCGCGCCGCCCACCTGCTGGGAGGTGTTGACCATCGCGGAGGCGACCCCGGAGTCACGCGGGGCGACCCCCAGGGTGGCCAGCGACATGGCCGGCATGAAGGCGGTACCCATACCGAGGCCGAGCAGCAGCATCCCCGGCAGCAGCACGGCCGCGTAGGACGTGTCGACCTCCAGCTGGGTCAGCAGCAGCATGCCGACGGCGGCGACCAGGAAGCCCGGTCCCATCAGCAGCCGGGGCGCGACCCGGGTCATCAGCCGGGTGCCGATCTGGGTGGAGCCCACGATCATGCCGACGATCATCGGCATGAAGGCGAAGCCGGTGCGCACCGGCGAGTAGCCCCGCACGATCTGGAGGTAGTAGGTCAGGAAGAGGAACAGGCCGAACATGCCGATCACGGCCAGGCCCAGCGAGAGGTAGATCCCGCCGCGGTTGCGCTCGGTGATCACACGCAGCGGCAGCAGCGGCGCCTTGACCTTGGCCTCGACGGCCACGAAGGCGAGCAGCAGCACGGCGGACGCGACGAACATGCCGACGGTGAGCGCGTCGCTCCAGCCCTCGGACTCGGCGCGGGTGAAGCCGTAGACCAGCGCGACCAGACCCAGGGTGGACAGGATGACGCCGGGGATGTCGAGCGGCGACCGGTTGCGGCCACCCTCGGGCTCACGGATGACGTACCAGGCACCGACGGCGGCGACGACGGCGAACGGGATGTTCACGAAGAACGTCCAGCGCCAGTTCAGGTACTCGGTGAGGAACCCGCCGAGGATCAGACCCACGGCACCACCACCACCGGCGATGGCCCCGTAGATGCCGAACGCCTTGGCGCGCTCCTTGGCGTCGGTGAACATCACCGCCAGCAGGGACAGCGCGGCGGGCGCGAGCAGGGCGCCGAAGACACCCTGGAGGGCGCGCGAGCCGAACATCATGGCCTCGTTGGTGGCGGCACCGCCGAGCGCGGAGGCCACGGCGAAGCCGACCAGACCTATGACGAAGGCGCGCTTGCGCCCCCACAGGTCCGCGATCCGGCCGCCGAACAGCAGCAGACCACCGAAGGCCAGGGCGTAGGCGGTGACGACCCACTGCCGGTTGCCGTCGGAGATGCCCAGGTCCTGCTGGGCGGAGGGCAGGGCGATGTTCACGATGGTGGCGTCCAGGACGACCATCAGCTGGGCGAGCGCGATGAAGATCAGGGCCTTCCAGCGACCCGGATCGGAGACCGGCAGCCCGGAGGCGCCGGAAGCCTTGGCGGCTGTTGCAGACATGGAGGTACCCACTTCGGGACTTCGTGACGGATGTATGTGACGGATGTATGTGACGGGAAGGGACGAGAAAGCTGGAAAAGGGAGCTCTATAGCAGCGGATCTATGCTGATCTGCTGGAACCTGGTGAAATTTCGGGCCCGGTGAGGGGAACGCCGAACACGTTCAGCGGAACGCGTGACGGACGGGGCTCAGGTGGGTGTGGTGACTGTGGCCGGCGGCCGAACTCATCGTTGGGCGGTGCTCCGGCGCAGATCCTCCATGGTGACCGCGGCCCCCGGCAGCGTGGAGCGGGCCGGTGCCCGCATCCCGTCCAGGAGCAGCTGAAGATGACGGTGTACGAACGGGTCCATGCCCATGCAGACCGTGCCGGCCGGGGGCCGGCTGAGCTGGGCGACGACGAGCATCAGATCGCCGACCCCGATATCCGGACGGACCTGCCCGGCGGCCTTGGCCCGCTCCAGCGCCTCACCGACCAGCCCCTCGAACCGCATCCGCGCCGCTTCCAGATCGGGGTGGCTGCGGTCGAAGCTGCTGGTCATCATCGGGCACAGGGCGCTGATCCGTTCGTCGGCGGCGGTGTGCGCGATGCGCTCCAGCACCGAGAACGGGTCCTCGCACTCCGCGAGGGCCTGTTCCGCCGCGCGGGCCGTGCGGTCGATGACCGAGCAGACCACCTCGCGGACCAGGGAATCGCGGTCCGGGAAGTTGCGGTACACCGTGGCGTTGCCGACACCGGCGCGGCGGGCGATCTCGTCGAGCGGGGCGTCGGCCCCGTACTCCACGAACAACTCCCGGGCGGCGGTGACGATCCGCTCCCGGTTGCGCAGGGCATCGGCACGGGGCCGGGGTGCCTTGCGGCGCACGGGGGTCGCGGTGTCCACGGGTGCCTCCTCGGCGGGTGGTCCGGCGGCGTGGGGTCCGGCCGGGCGTCGGTCTGGGCGTTGATCGGGGCGTTGATCGGGGCGTAGGTCGGGGCGCCGGTCTGGGCGTGGAGCCGGACGTAGGCCCGGACGTAGGCCCGGGCATAGGTCTAGCCGTCGATCTAAGCATCGGTCTGCTGGGTGAACCGGGGAGTCGGTCCCCGGATCGTCGTACGCGTGGTTAAACGGGGAGGGCGTCCCCGGTTATTTCCCGCCCGGGAAAAGATTCCATGTGACCTGAGCCACACCTCTCGGCCCACTCTGGCCCACTCCGGCCCACACCGCCCCCGGAATTACCTCCCCCACCACACCCCACCCCACGTTCGGCTCTCCCGGCGCGCGACGGCGGCGACTTCGACACAGGGTGGGCGAAAGGCAGCAACCGGTGCCGACCCTCCCCCTTCGCGCCCCGGGACGGCGGCTGCCCGGAGCGAAAGGCCCCCCATGCAGCCCTCCCGCAGCCGGATACGTCCCCGCCGACTCGCCGCCCTCGCCTCCGTGACCACGCTGACCTTCGCCGTCAGCACCGCCGCCGGCACCGGACGGCACACCGTCGGCTCCTCGGCCGCGGGCGCCACCGCGCTGTCCCGCTCCTCCGCGCTCGGACCCTGCATGATCACCGGCCGCCAGGAGGTGCTGATGTCCGAGGGCGTGCCCACCACCGGCGGCTACGCGCGCTCCACCGGCACCGTGCGCGCGCTCAGCCTGATGGTCGACTTCCCCGACGCCCCCGGCCAGGGCGACGCCCTGGACCGCTACCGGGAGTTCTTCCCGCAGACCACCGACTGGTTCCGCACCAGTTCCTACGGCCGTCTCGACTACCGCTCCGAGGCCCCCGTCACCGGCTGGCTGCGCATGCCCCAGACCTTCGAGGAGTACGGCATAGAGCGCGGCGCCCCCTTCGACCCGGGCTACCGGCGCCTGGTCCAGGACCTGGTGACCGCCGCCGACCCCGATGTCGACTTCAGCCGCTACGACCTGCTGAACGTCCTGGTCACCCCCAACGCGGGCCCCTCCGCGCTGGACACCGTGCTGTCGGTGACCTTCGCCGGGAACCCGGAAGCGCCCACCGCCGACGGCGTCCCGGTCGCCAACGCGTCCTTCGTCTACTCCCGCCAGGACGACGGCTCCGGCTCCTACCGGCGCACCGGCTACCGCGTCCTCCCGCACGAGAACGGCCATGTCTTCGGCCTGCCCGACCTCTACACCCAGGAGGGCGGCGGCGCGGTCGGCCACTGGGACATCATGAGCGAGGACTGGGGCGCCAACAACGATCTGCTGGGCTGGCACAAGTGGAAGCTGGGCTGGCTCCAGCCCGCCCAGGTGGCCTGCGCCTCGGCCCCCGGCGCCTCCGAGCACTCCCTGACCCCCCTCGCCCGGACCGGCGGCCCCAAACTCGTCGTCGTCCCCCTGGACACCCGCACCGGCTACGCCATCGAACTGCGCACCCGGGGCGGCAACGACGAGACGGTGTGCCGCTCGGGCGTCCTGATCTACAAGGTGGACGCGGACATCGACACCGGGCAGGGTCCGGTGCGGGTCTACGACTCCCGGCGGGACAGCGGCGGCTGCACCCGCTCGCCCAATGTCCACGCCGAACTCTCCGACGCGCCCTTCGTCCCCGGCGAGACCTTCGAGGACCCCGGGAACGGCATCACCATCGCGGTGACCTCGGCGGACCCGGAGGGGACGTACGCGGTTAGGGTGACTCGCACCGACTGATTCGCCCCACTGCATACATATGTAGTACCTGCGTGTCCAGTTGGGATGAAAAGGCGTCGTCGGCTGCCCCAAAGGGCAGCGGTCCGGGCCACATTGGGGAACCATGCCTCCTTCATGGCCCGCTCCCAGGAACGGTTCCTAGCGTCCGGGCCATGGCAGACCACCAGCACCTCCCCATGAGCCGCCGCCATGCCATCGTGGCCGGCGGCGCGGGCATCACCGCGATCGGACTGAGCGGCGCGTACATAGCAGCCGCCGACACCGGATCCACGGCCACGGCCACGACCGCCCCGGGGTCGCCCTTAACCTCCGCCGACGTCCTCCCCCTCACCAACGAGACCACCGAGGGCCCCTACTACCTGGACTACGACAAACATCGCGTCGACATCACCGAGGGCCGCCGCGGCACCCCGCTGGACCTGCGCATCCAGGTCCTCGACGCCGCGACCGGCGACCCGGTGCCGGACGCCTCCGTCGACATCTGGCAGTGCGACACGCTCGGCATCTACTCCGGGTACGAGGAGACCTCGGAGGCGATGAACGAGGGCGAACTCGTCTTCCCCGGCCCCATCCCCAAGCTCACCCCGGACAGCAGCACCACCTATCTGCGCGGCTTCCAGATGACCGGCGCCGACGGCTGGGTGGGGTTCCGCACCATCGTGCCCGGCTGGTACACCGGCCGGACCGTGCACATCCACACCAAGGTGCACACCCGGGGCGTCTTCCTCAACCATGCGTACGCCGAGGGCCAGACCGTCCACACCGGTCAGGTCTTCTTCCCCGAAGAACTGATCGAGGCCGTCTCCGCGATCCCCCCGTACACCGGGAACGGCCTGCCCCGCACCACCAACGCCACCGACGCCTTCTACACCGGCGACACCGCCGCCGACGGCATGCTCACCGTCACCTGGGACCGCTCCGACCCGTCCCGGCTCGCACGGGCCACCATCCGGATGGCCGTCGACCTGGAGGCCGTGAACCCGGGACGGGCGGGCAACGCCCCGCCGCCACCGGTCCGCTGATGCCGGAGGGGGGTCGCGCGTTGGGTGGGGTGGGGGGTGCGGGGGTGAGGGGTGCGGGGGTGCCGCCGTCGGCGGTGCGGGGCGCTGGGGGCGAGGACGCCTTGCCGGGCTTGGCCTGTGCGTCGCGTGGGGTGCGGGGCGTTGAGGGCGAGGGCGCCTCGCCGGAGCTGGCCCGCGCCTCGCGCCGGGTGCGGGGCGTTGAGCGCGAGGACACCCCGCCGGACCCGGCCCGCGCCCCACGCCGGGTGCGGGACGTTGAGCGCGAGGACACCCCGCCCGACCCGGCCGGCACCCCACACCAGGTACTGGCCGCCAGGGGCGACGACACCCCGCCCGACCCGGCCAGGACCCCGCACCGGGTACTGGTCGCCGAGGGCGATGACACCCTCCGGGCCCTGCTGGAGTCCGTGCTCCGCCTCACCGGTTACACGGTGACCGGCACGGGCTCCGGCCGCTCCGCCCTGCGGGACATCGAACGGACCTCGCCCGACGCGGTACTCCTCGACGCCGCCCTCCCCGGCCTCGACGGCCTCCAGGTGACCCGCGCCCTGCGGGCCAACGGCGACGACACCCCCGTACTCCTGCTGACCGGGGCCCCCGGCGACGGCCCGGCCGGGGCGCGGGCGGGCGCGGACGACCATCTCCCCAAACCCTTCGGCGTCGAGGACCTGTTCCCCCGTCTGCGCACCCTCCTGGGCCGCACGGCCCCGCCGGCCCAGCTCGCCGCCGACGACGGCACCGTCCTCCTCTTCGCCGACCTGCGGCTCGACAAGGCGGCCCACGAGGTGCACCGGGCGGGCGAGTACGTCCCCCTGTCCCCCACCGAGTTCAACCTCCTCGCCTGTCTGATGGCCGACGCGGGCCGGGTGGTGCGGCGCCGCCGGATCGTCGAGCAGGTATGGCACCCCGACTTCGCCGGGGACACCCGCATCATCGAGACCTATGTGAAGTACCTGCGCCGCAAGATCGACCACCGCTTCGACCTTCCGCTGATCCATACGGTGCGGGGGGTGGGGTACTGCTTGCGGCTGCCGCGAGGGACGTCGCCGTCCGGGGCGGGGGCCGCGCCTTCAGGGGGGTGAGGCCGCGGAGAGAGCGAAGAGGCCACCCGGCGACCTGGCCATTAGGCCGCCCGGAAGATCGGCAGCCTCAATCCTTGCGCCCCGTGACGGCGACGGTGACCCCGAGCCCGATCATGGCGAGCCCCCCGGCGCCTCCGACGGCGGAGAGCCGCCGGGGAGAGCGCGCGAACCAGTCCCGGGCGGTGGCCGCGACCAGCCCCCATACGGTGTCGGAGGCGACGGCAATCGCGCTGAACACAAGCCCGAGCAGCAGCATCTGCGCGGCGACCTGCCCTTGCGCCCGGTCGACGAACTGCGGCAGCACGGCCGCGAAGAAGACAATGGTCTTGGGGTTGGTCACGCCCACGGCGAACCCTTCCCAGAAGGTCCGCAGCCCACCGCTGCCACCGGCCTCCGCGTCCCCGTCCACGGCCCGCGCCAGCGCCCCGCGCTCCCGCCAGGCCCGCACCCCCAGATAGACCAGATACGCGGCCCCGGCGAGCTTCAGCACGGTGAACAGCACGACCGACCGCTCCACCAGCGACCCGACCCCGAGCGCGACGGCGACGATCAGCACATAGGCCCCGACGGTGTTCCCCACCACGGAGGTGAGCGCGGCCCGCCGCCCCTGGCTGAGGGCCCGCCCGACCACGAACAGCACACTGGGACCGGGCACCACGATCAGCAGAAACGACATGGCACCGAAGGCGAGCAACCGCTCAGGAGACACCATGCGGCCATGCAAGCACGCACCGGGTGCGGGCCTCCACCCTTTTTTTCCCCACCTTGCGCCTCCGGCCCCCGCCCGGGGCGACGCCACTTCCGCCTCCGGCTCCACCCCGGGCGACGCCACCACCGCCGCCGCCGCCAGCCTCCACCCCGGGGCGACGCCACCCCGACTCCGCCCGACCCTGAAACTCCCACCCGCTACACTGACGTCGGCGGCGGCCCGGCTCGCGGGCACATCCCATGTCAACGCCGCCTTCGCCTTCGTAGCTCAGGGGATAGAGCACCGCTCTCCTAAAGCGGGTGTCGCAGGTTCGAATCCTGCCGGGGGCACATTGCTGCGGTGCGCTGACTGTGCAGGTCAGCGCCCGTAGCGCGTTTCTCTGGGGCTGTGGGGACGCGTGTGGGTTAGGCCCCCGCAGGCGGTGTTATCACTGCCCGTTCGCGAGAAGGTCCGGTTGAGAGCGCTTTTGCGGCTCAAACTGGGGACTGCTCGTTGGTCGCAGGGCCGAACCCTGCGGAGACCCCACTTGGGCGAAGCCCGATACCGTCGGTCCGCTTCGGACGTCGCCGAGCCATTCTGTCCGTGCCGCTGCTCGGCGATCCACGCCAGCACCTCAAGCATCACCTGGGTCCGATGACACGCAAGGGCCTTGCCTTCCTGGCCATCCACGATCTCGATCTCGATCTCCCAGATGATGCGAGCCGTACCGCGAATCGCACCCAGGTTCCGTGCTGAGGGAAAGAAGGCGCGGTGCGCCCGGTCGTGGACGGCCCACGGCAGCAGGTCAGCGGGGAACAGCGCGACGTGCGCGGGACTCCGGACGAGAGGGCCGGGGCCGATGCGGTTCTCTCCGCAGTCGAAGACGAGGTCTCAGCGAACGGCATGAGGATGTCCTCGTCGTGCAGGTCTGTCGAGACGGTGACGGTGGCGGGCCTAGGAGCTGTCGTCGAGTGTCACGCCCACATCAGGAGTGAGGCGAGGGTGACGGTGGCCTCGTAGGACTGGGCGGTCTTGTCGTAGCGGGTGGCGATTCCGCGCCAGTGCGTCAAGCGGTTGAAGCAGCGTTCCACGACGTTACGGTGCTTGTGGATTTCACGGTCGAAGGCGGGCGGGCGGCCTCCGCGGCTGCCTTTCCGGGCCGGGTGTGCGGCCTCCCGGGTCCGGGGCGGGGCACCCGGATCGCTTCCGTCACGGCGGTGAAGCGGGTGCAGTCGTTGGTGTTGCCGCCCGTCACGACAAAGGCGAGGGGACGGCCCCTGCCGTCGCAGGCCAGGTGAATCTTGCTGGTCAGTCCGCCCGTAGATCGGCCGAGGGCCGGGTCGCGCAGCCCCCTTTTCGAGCCCCGGCCGCATGCGGATGGGCCCGGACGGCCGTGGAGTCCACCGACACCAGCCATTCGATGTCGCCCGCCGCGTCCGCCTTCGCCTGCGCAGCCCGCAGCATCCGGTCGAACGTCCCGTCCGCCGCCCACCTGCGGAAACGGGTATGCAGCGTGGCCCAGGACCATAGCGCCCGGGCACATCCCGCCAGGCCGTGCCGGTCCGGAACCTCCACACGATCCCGTTCAGGACCCTGCGGTCGAGGCGACGCGCGGGCGGGTCAGGGCCAGAATGTCGTCGCTGGTGGAATCGGGCCATTGTTGGACGGCTGACCGGTGAACAGCGCGTCGTCGCGTCGGCCGTTGCGGATCTCCCCCAGGTGGCCGCCCCCGTAGCCGCCAGATTCCAGCGCCACGTCTGCGCCTCCGAGCGGCTCTTGAATTCACCGTGACCAGCGCGTCGCCGTCCGGCACGAGCGACATGTCCGTCGTGGTCGTGGCGGGCTTTGGCCGGGTGAGCGCACGCTCGGCGCGTGCGCTCTCCACCAGTTCCCGATCGGCCTTACTCTCACGCGCCACCTTCGCCCGGGCCGCTTCGGCTTGCGGGCTGTCGACCCGTCGTACCTTGGTCGGCTTGACATCGGGTGCACCCGGACGGCCAGGCGTGGTCATCGCTGCGTGCCGGGACAGCTGGTGCGCTGTCCCGGCACGGTGGTGTTGCGGTGGGGGCGGTGGGTCAGTAGCCGATGTCGGTCTCGACCTGGGTGGGGTCGGTCACGGACCCGGCCCACAGACGGAGGTCGGTGATCCTGCCGGTCAGGTAGTTGCCCCAGGCTCCGTCGAGATAGCCCCGGCCTGCCGTGAACTCGCCGCTGCCCATGGCCG
The DNA here is from genome assembly GCF_040609715.1 of Streptomyces sp. NPDC004610. Lineage (NCBI taxonomy): Bacteria > Bacillati > Actinomycetota > Actinomycetes > Kitasatosporales > Streptomycetaceae > Streptomyces > Streptomyces sp. NPDC004610. Next base: position 10,944 of record NZ_JBEXLA010000042.1, read on the forward strand.
CGGTGTAGACGAGCGGATCCGCCTGCCGGTCGCTTCCGACATACAGGGTGATCGTCCGGGTGCGTGCGTCGTAGGCGCCGACCAGTCCCACCTCGCTGCCGAGGACCGCCGTCTCCGTGCTGACGACGGAGGTGCCGGTGCCGTCCGCGGTGAGCCGGCCGAAGTGCCAACGGGCGACCGGTACCGGTCGGGTCATGGGGATCCCGTTCTCGTCCAGAACCGGATTGCCCTCGTCGTCGACCACTTCCTCGGTGCTCGTACCGGTCTTCTCCACCCACAGACCCCACGACGAACCGGACGTCGTGCGCTGGCCGAGGATCTGGCCACGGTAGTTGTCGGGCTTTCCGCCGAGCGCCTGGGTGTCGACGTCCACCGTGGTGGCGACGGTGAAGGAGCCCGAGTCGGAGACGAGGGGCCGTGCTGCCGTGGCCGCGCCAGTCGTGCCGTTCAGGACCAGGGCCTCGCCGTCGAGGGTGGCTCCCGTGGCGGACAGGGTGAGGTTGTTGCCGTAACCGGACAGGTCCGTCAGCGTGGTTCCGCTCGCCCCCATGGGCTTGTAGTCGCCGACGAGTTCGAGATACGACTTGCCGTTGGCGTTGACCGGGCTGGCCTCCTTCTCGACATCGGACCGCGGGCTCGCGTGCTGCCACACCGCGACCTCGTCGATCTCCCCGGGGAAGTGGTCGACGTAGCCGCCCTTGTACTTGACCCGCCCGATCTGCAGCGCGCCGGAGGCCGACCAGTCGCCGGTGGTGAGTGTGTCCGTACCCTGCGGCACACCGTTGACGTAGAGGGTGAGGGTTCTGGCCGTGGTGTCGACCGCGGCGGCCAGATGGGTCCATACCTTGAGTTGCGGCGGCTCCAGGGAGTTCACGCGCTGGTCGTCCAGGATGGTGGTGGGCGCGTCGGCATCGGCCATCCGAAGGCACCAGCGGTTGACCACCGAGCAGTAGCTGAGAAAGAACGGGCTGTAGTACGTACCGTCCTGGCTGATGACCGTGACGGTCATGCTGGTGCTGTCCAGCCGCACCCAGGCCGACACCGTGTAGGACGCCTGGGTCTCCAGTACCTTGCCGGCGGTCGCCGCGTACGAGGTGCCGCCGGTCTTGAGGGCCTTGTCCTGACCGGTGGTCGTGCCATCGGTGACGACACCGCGCCGGCCCGTGTTCACTCGCGTTGCTCCGGTGATCGTCGCGTCGTCACGCAGGGCCGGGGTGCCGGCGGAGACGTCGACCGCAGGTCCGGATGGCTCGTTGAAGGTCCATCGGCCGACCGGGCCGGCGCTCTCGCTCACCAGGAAGCGGACCTTGTTCTGTCCTGTCCGCCCGGCCGAGTCCTTGGCCATGACCTCCAGGGTGATGGTCCCGGAGTCCACCGGGGTGACGGTCTCGGTCACCGTCGCCCCGGTCCTCCACGGCCGCCAGGCGCTGTCCGTGGAGAGCCTGTAGGCGTACGAGGTGTTCACATCGCCGGCAGCGGGGCTGAACGTCACCGTGCCCGGCTTGCCGGGGCCGCCCGCCGGGACGCAGGCACCCGGTTCGCACACGGAATAGGTCGACGCGAAAGTGATCGTCGGAGGCTTGGGGGCACTGCTGTCGATGGTGAAGTAGCAGAACGGGGTGGCCGAGCCGCCCAGAATGCTGTTCCCGTTGTTGTAGTAGGAGCGGGTCCAGGCCCGGTACCGGTACTGCTTGCCGTCCGTGAGCGCGGTGTTCCACGTCTTGTTGAGATCGTGTCCGTCTCCGACGAATCCGCTGGTCGGGCTCTCCGAACCGGTCGTTGGCTCCGGCGCGTCCGCCCAGGAGCCGTCCGTGTTCTTCACATCCAGGTCGAAGTAGACGCGCAGAGTCGCCGAGGACTCGCCACCGGCCGCCGTCTGCGGAGTGGCCGCGAGGTTGGGCGTCGGGTCCGACCAGGTCGTGGGGGCGCCGGCGGACTTCGAGCAGATCTGGTTGCTGCCGGTCTCCAGCCCGTACTCCGTGGGTACGGCGGGCTTGCCGACATACGTCACGTCGAGGACCGCGTCGTGGTCGAACCGCTTCCACGCGATCGGGTCGGATTCGTCCTTGGCCTTCAGCATCAGCGTCAGCGTGCTGAACTTGCCGGCCGCGAAGTCCTTCACCGTCGGCGTGAGGTTCTCGTCGGTCTCGGCAGGGTTGTCGTTGAACTCGATCGTCGCCCTCGGCTGGGAGGGGCTGCACGCGCTGCCGCGGCCCGCCGAGACACTGCGGTCGCCCATCTGGTCCCAGGAGTTGTCCGACTTCGGACCGGCCGGCCCCGGCCAGCGGGTGGACGACGAGATGCCGTCCGTGCGCTCCAGGTCCACCGTGCGGGCATCACAGGAAAACGACCAGGTCTCGGTCACCGCGAACGTGGCGTCCAGCACCTGCTTGCCCTTGAGCCCGCCCGGCGTGAACTCGAAATACATCCGGTTGGTGTACGGGCTGCCGGAGGTGCAGTAGTACAGGTATCCGCCGATCACCGCCGAGGCGCACCGGCCTACGCTCATGCCGTTCTCGCCACCGGAGAAGTTGTAGAACGCGTCACCGTCGGAGGACAGCACGGTCCGCTCGGAGTCGTTCAGTTCCACCGACGGGTCGATGTAGAGGGGGAATTCAGCGCTGGTGGTACCTGCGATCAGCGCTGCGTCCGGAGTGACCGTGATCCGCGACGGCGACACCTCCACCTCCATGACCGCCGCCTCATCGCCATCACTCGGACCGGCCAGCGCGTCCCCCTCGCCGACGGGTCCGGCTGGACGCCCGTCCTGGGACGCCGTGGAAGCGGTGGGAAGGGCCTGCGGATCAGTGGCACGCAGCGGATGCGCCCCGAGGCTCTGGGTACTCGCCCCACCGGGACTTTCGGTCCCGCCCGCCGAATTCCACATCCGGGCGGACGGCGAACGGAATACGGCCTGCCCGTTTCCGTCCACCGCCTCCATGCTCCCGGCCCCGCCCTCACGGACACTCAGCCCTTCCGCATCCAGCGAGTACTCGAGCGCCGCAAGCTCAGGGCTCTGTGCCGCCTGCGGTGTCTCCACCTCCAGGAGTTGCCGGAAACCCTCGACCGTCGCCGTCAGGATCAGATTCACGTCCGGGAGGACGTCCTCGTAGACCGCCCGGGCACCGTCCAGTCGCGGCTCCGGCAGAAGGCCCGGCCAGCCCATCGTCACCGATTGCCCGTCCTCGGCGATCGTGACCAGGCTCTTGCCGTCACCCCCGCCCGAGAACGTGAGGTCGACCGTGGTCGCCCTGGGCCCCACCGAACCATCGGCACGTGTCACCAGCGTCGCGTCGGGAGCGACCCAGCCGCCATCCGCCTCCTGCACCCGTACCGGAACGATCGACTTGCGCAGCAGGAACGTCATTCCGTCGGGGTTCGCGAACACGGTCTCACTCTCGGTCCGCTCCCCCACGACCTCGACCGGTTCACCCGTGTCAACCGCCCGCAACTGGGCCCGTTCCGAGTCGGACAGATCCTGCGCCGGTGCTGCCGCCGCCCTCTGCCCCGACAGAACGGGGGCACCCGCCAAAGCCCCCACAAGGACGATCAGCGCAACGACCCAGGCCAGACGGGCTCGGTATCCGCCCCCTTCGCCCGCCTCGGACGGCAGTCCGCGTCGACCCCCTGCGCCCTTCCGCACGGCACAGGCACGCCGTATCCACATTTGCGCCACAACCCCACCCCAGAGTCACGTGATCAACACAGTGGGTTCAAGAGACAGTAATGAGCACGCCAACGTCAAGAGAAACCGCTGAAGCGGAACGACAGCCTCCCGATGCTCGGAATCCAGACAGTCGCATCACGGGCACACGGCAGGCCATCGGTGATCGCTGTGACGCGACGCGGCAATCACTCACCTGATCAGCGAAGATGGGGCCTTCTCCGCACTGCGGCAACCTGGCTCGCGGGCGCAGCCGGCATGCGATCAGGCGGCCACGATCGCCCGCCGGTGTCTTAATGAAGAAGTCAAGCCACCTGTGCAACCGGCGGACCGGAGTCGTACGGCCGCCCGTCACGCAGCATCGCCCACAGCACACTGACTCGGCGTCGCGCCAGCGCGAGCACGGCCTGGACGTGCGTCTGACCCTCGGCTCGCTTCTTCAGGTAGTAGTCGCGCGACAGGCCGGGCCTCATCATGGCCGTCTGCGCGGACAGGTAGAAGATGTGCCGGAGCCGTCGGTTGTAGCGCTTGGGCCTCTGGAAGTTTCCGGTCCGGCGGCCGGAGTCGCGCGGGACCGGCGCCAGTCCGGCGTGCGACGCCAGACGTCCAGCATCGGCGTACCCGGACAGGTCACCGACGATCGCCACGAACTCCGCACCGAGGATCGGGCCCATGCCCGGCATCGATTCGATGACCGCGGCTCGCTCGTCGGCGCGGAAGACCTCGCGGATCTCTCGCTCGGTCTCCTTGATCTGCTCGTCCACGTCCAGGAGCCGGCGTGCGACAGCGCCCACCTGCCGTGCTGCGCGGTCCTCGCCGGGCAGCGCGGTGACCTGGGACCGGGCCGCCTCGACGGCTCGGTCGGCAACATCATCGGCCTTGCGGACGCTCCGGCGCCTGAGCCAAGCGGCAAGCCGGTTGGTTCCGATGCGGCACAGTGCGGCCGGCGTCTGATACTCGGTGAGCATCGTCACTGCCCCCTTGGAGGCGGAGTAGTCGAAGGCCCGCTCAAGGGCGGGGCTGATGCCCACCAGGGTGTCCCGCATCCGGTTGATCAGTCGAACCCGGTCGGCCACCAGGTCAGCTCGGTACGCGGTCAGCAGCTGGAGCGTGGCCACCCGCTCGTCCGGGAGGCTGAGCGAGGCGAAGTCCCGTCGCAGCCGGGCGGTATCAGCGATGACCAGCGCGTCCTTGGCGTCGGACTTCCCCTCGCCCCGGTAGGCCGCCGACATGCGGTTGACGGTGCGGCCGGGAATGTAGACCACGTTCTGGCCGTGCCCGATGAGCAAGGTCAGGAGCAGCGTCGAGGCGCGGCCGGAGATGTCCACGGCCCACGCCACCTCGTCGGCTGCTTCGCACACTGTCGCGATCAGTTCCAGGATCTCGGTCTCGTCGTTGATGACCTTCTGGGAGAGCGTCATCCGGCCGTCGGCGTCGATGGCGGTAGCCCAGTGGTGAGCCTTGCCGGCGTCGATCCCGACCCATATGCGCGCGCTGTGGTCCGTCACTCGAGGTGCTCCGTTCCTCCGTGCCCAGTTCCGACATGGCCCGAGGAACACTCCGCCGACAGGACCCTCAAGAGCGATCTTCGCAGTTCTCAATCACCAGTCGGAGCGTCCCGAAGGACCAGGCGGCCACACCTGCGTAGCCATCAGCGGCATCAACTGATCAGCCATACCTGGTCCTCCCGGACCTCCAACATTCTGAGGGTCAACTGATGCAACGGCGGGAATCCCAGCCAGAACGCACTCTGCGCTCGGCGTTCCCGCCGATCCGGCCACTCGCCACACCCCCAGGGGTTGCTGCTGTCGGCGTCGTCAACGCGGGCGACCGCCATGCTGAGAGTTCGGCTGCCGCCAGAGCGTCGTCCCCGTCGTCCAGAGCGAGGCTGGGCAGTCCATGGAGTTCGCCCACGAGGGGGGCGAGGAGTTGGGGTTCGGGGGTGGCGGGGTCGGGGGTGGCGGGGTCGGGGGTGGCGGGGTCGGGGGTGGCGGGGTCGGGGAATTCATCGACGATGTCCTGCGGGCACCAGCCGCTGGCAGCTGGTGCTCCGCCTCCGCGATGGCCCATGGGCGGTGTGCCGGGTGTGACGGAGGTACGCGCCGAGCGCGTCTGCGTTGCTCTGGGCGTCGTCAGCCGACTGCCGCCCAGGCAGGCGCGCATCACCTGCTCCAGCTCGCGGTACTGCGGTCGGGTTCGAGGGGCTTCGTGGACATCTGCGGGCGGCCCCGCAGCTGGAACGGGGCGGTCGTGCGGACGACGAAGCCGTGCGGACTCGACGGCTCGCGGCGCGGCACCACACGCGCCGCACGGACGCCGCACGGACGCCGACGGGCCCACGCCCCGCCAACAGGTCGCCCTCCAGCTGGACCCGGCCCACGAACTCCTCGTAGGCGGGCTCCCGGTCGAAGAGGAGGAGGAACCGGTCAGCACCGAGGCGTCCACTCGAATGGCCTGGCCGGAGCTATGTCTGGAAGGGGATCAGCGGCCTGGTCACAGGTCGTTGAAGTTCCAGAACGGGCCGACCTCGCTGCCGGAGACGGCGACGAGGCCGCAGTCCTCCGTGAAGACGCTCATGGGGTTGTACCCCAGGCTCGCCTGCGTGAAGTCGAGTGCGGGAGTGGGCGGCGAAGGGCCACCGGGGGTTCCCCAGCCGCTCAGAGACCGAAGGCCGATTCCATAACGCCCCCGACGCCATGGCCCATCGCCCGCCCGCGTTCCCATCTGTCTGGTCCCCCGCCGGGGGCACCGCGCGTCAGCGCTCTGAACAGCGCTGCTACTCGGCCCCGTACCCCCGTCCGGGGCCGTTCGTGTGCGCGGGGACACCGACTGAGCGGCAGGCGGGGAGTCCCGCTCAGGCGGTGTCCCCGGGGTGTGGATCCAGCAGGCGGCGGGCCGCGGTTTCGTCGGTTACCACGGAGTGGGCCAGTCCGCCGCGGAGCACGCTGCGGATGGCCCGTGCCTTGGACGCTCCGCCGGCCACCGCGATGACCTCCGGGATGCGGCGGAGCCGGTCGGCGCCGATGGCGATCGTCAGTCTGCTGAGGTTTCCGTCCAGCGGGGCGCCGGTCTCCGTGAGCAGCAGGGAGCAGACCTCCGCCGCGATCTCCTCGTGGCGCAGTGAGGCGAGCAGCGCGGGGGGCAGTGCCGAGTGGAACTGCGAGCCTTCGGAGTCCCAGCTGCCGATCGCCACGGCGGCCTTGGTGATGGAGGGGAACCGCGAGGTGGCGGCGGCGATGCCGGGCTGGGCGTAGAGCGCGCTGGCGGTTCGCTCGTCGGAGACCACGAGCGGCGCGTAGATCGGGTAGGCGGGGCCGTGCGAGATCGCCGCCAACTGGCGTACCAGATCGGCGCTGTTGGCGCCGACCGCGCCGGTGACCCCCGTCATCTGCACGATGCTGCACGGCGCCAGCGTCTTGAGCGCGCCCGCCATCGCGTCGAGCGTGCGCCCCCAGCTCACCCCGAGGACATCGTCCTCGGTCACGATCTCGGTGAGGAGTTCGGCGGCGGCGGCGCCCAGTTCGCGGCGCAGGGTGGCCACACCCGGTGCGGTCACCTTGACCACCAGCGCGTGCTGGAGCCCGTACGCGGCACGCAGTTGTTCCGACAGTTCGCTGTCCACGGCGGTCGGTACGCCGATCTCGATCCGTACGATGCCCTGCTTGCGGCACTCGTCGAGGATGCGCGCGACCTTGTAGCGCGACAGGCCGAGCTCCTGGGCGATCTCGATCTTCGCCTTGCCCTCCACGAAGTATCTGCGGGCGACCGTGGTGGCTCGCTGGAGTTCGGCTGGACCCATCGGATTCTCCTTCGCGCATGACACCCGGTTCAGTGGCCTGGTCGGTTGGTCGGTTGGCTGGTTGGTCGGTTGGCTGGTCGGTGGACCGCTCCGGGTCTTGCCCGCCCATATGGGCACCCTACTTGACGCATGGGCGGCGTGAGGGTCTGATAAACCCACCCGCGCCACAGAGTCGTAATGCGGCATTTACGTCGTGGACATATACGCGTACGTCGTGGAATCACACCCGTACGTCGTCGTGGACACGCCGTGCCGCCGACGGCCGGAACGGGTCGATGCGTTCCCTGGCCGAGCACTCGCACCGGGTGCCCGATCCCCGCCGTCCCCGGAGGTACACCGTCGTGAGTTCGCCAGCTGAGGACCAGATCCTTGAGGGCGCCCGGGAGGTGATCCGCCGGGAGGGCGCCGCCACCGCGGGCATCGCGGACCAGCTCGACGAGTCCTTCCTGACCGCCGTCTCGCTGCTGCTCGGGTGCCGGGGCAAGGTCGTCGTGGCGGGTTCAGGCACCTCGGGGACGGTGGCCCGGCGGATGGCTCACCTCCTGTCCGTCTGCGGCACCCCGGCCGTCTTCCTCCACCCCATGGACGCGCTGCACGGCTCCCTGGGCGCGGTGTCCGGGTCGGACGTGGTGATCGCCATCTCGAAGGGCGGGGGCTCCGCCGAACTCAACGACTTCGCCCGCGGGGCGCAGGAGCGCGGCGCCCGCGTCCTGTCGCTGACCGCTCGCGTGGACTCGGCGCTCGGCCGGATCGCGGATGTGAGCGTGCGGATCGCCCCCGCCTCCCACGCGGACCCGGGGGGTGTGATCGCCATGGGCAGCACCCTCGCCGTATCGGCCTGGGGCGACGCGCTCGCCGTCACCCTGATGCGGCTGAACGGCTACTCCTGGTCCCAGGTGCTGTCCGCCCACCCGGCCGGGACGGTGGGACAGCTCACCGAAGCGCCGCCAGAGCTGGCGCCCCTGGACGCGGCGGCGCTGGACACGGCGGCGCTGAGCCGCGGCAGCGGGGGCAGGCCCACGGCCGAGTCGGAGCACGGCGCTGCGGCCGAGTCGGAGAACGGCCCCCCAACCGGGCCCCCACTCGGCCCTGCACCCGGCCCTGCAACCGGCTCCGCACCCGGCCCCGCAACCGGCCCCGCAGCCGAGTCACGATCCGCGCCCGGAGCCGATCCCGCCGCCGAGACGACGAACCACGAATCACGGAGACTCCCATGAGAAAGTTCCGACTGCCCGACGAGACGGGAATCTTCCTGGTCCTGCTGGTCGTGCTCGCCGTGCTGAGCATCCTGTCGCCGTCCTTCGGCACCGTCGACAACGGCATGGCCCTCCTCCTCAACGGCGCGGTCATCGCGTTTCTCGCCCTGGGCCAGACGTTCGTGCTGCTGACCGGCGGGATCGACCTGTCCACCGGGGCCAATGTGGCGATGACGGGAGTGCTGGCCGCCGTCCTCATGCGGGACGGGCTTCCCTGGCCGGTGGCCGCCGTGCTGGCCGTCGGGGCGGGACTCGTCCTCGGGGTGATCAACGGGCTGGTGATCCACTACGTGAAGGTGCCGCCCTTCATCGTCACCTTCTCCACCCAGGGCGTCGCCATCGCCGTCCCCCTCATCATGACCGGCGCGAACTCCGTCTCCGTGGGCCAGGCCGGTTTCTCCTGGATCGGGCAGGGGCGTATCGCGGGAGTCCCGCTGCCGGTGGTCATGCTGCTGATCGCGGCTGTCGTGGCCACCTGGTTCCTGACCCGGACCAGGCTCGGTCTGCATGTCTACGCCGCCGGCGGGAACAAGCCGGCCGCCCGGCTCGCGGGCGTGAACATTCCGGCCGTCACGATCCTGGTCTACGCCGTCAGCGGTGTCTGCGGGGGCATCGCGGGGCTCATCGCCACCTCGCGTCTGATGGTCGGATTCCCGGCCACCGGACTGGGCAACGAACTGTTCTTCTCCATCGCCGCGGCGGTGGTCGGCGGGGTCAGCCTGTTCGGCGGTACGGGGACGGTGCCCGGCGCCATGATCGGTGCCGTCCTGATCGCCTCGGTCTCCAACGGCCTGAACGTCCTGAACGTCAGCAGCTACTGGCAGTCGCTGGTGATCGGCCTGATCATCCTGCTCGGTGTCTCCTTCGACACCTACCGGCGGGGCCTGAACGGCGCCTCGATCCTCGGCTCGCTCACCCGGACCTCGCGGCAGCCGGCACCGGCGAAGGAGCCCACGGCGGTCTAGCCGACGCCCCGACTCGCGCCGCCCCGCCCGCGCCGCCCCGCCCGTACCGCCCCGCCCCAGCCGTAATCCGCCCACCCCTCCCAGCCCCGGCCCGAGTCCCGCCCCCACCGGCGGCCGGCACATTCCCCAGCCAGCGTCGGACGACCCCGCCGGACGCGCCAACCGAGGAGAGATGAAGATGCCCAACGGAAGCGACAGAAGCAGCGGAAGCGACAGAGGAATCAGCAGAATCAGCAGAAACAGAGGGAACAGAGGGAACAGAGGGATGGTCGCCGCGACCGCCGCCCTCTCCCTCGCCCTCCTGACCGCCGCCTGCAGCAACCAGGCCACGAGCGGCACCCCCACGGCGGACAGCAGCACCGCGCTGCCCGACAACTGCGCCACGGACAAGCCCGTGCTGGGCGTCGCCCTGCCCAACACGGTGAATCCCTACTACGTCGCGATGCGTCAGAGCTTCCTGGACAACGGCGCCGCGAGCGGATTCGACGTCAAGCTCGCCATCGCCAACGACAGCGACTCGACCCAGCTCTCGCAGATCAACAGCTTCATCCAGCAGGGGGTCTGCGCGGTCGCGCTGAACGCGGTGAACTCCGGTCCCGGCGCCGCCAGTGTCGCCGCGCTCAATCAGGCGGGGATCCCGGTGTTCACCGTCAATGTCATCGTCTCGCCGGACGACCTCAAGACCCAGAACGCCAGCATCGTCCAGTACGTCGGCGCCGATCAGGTCGAGGGGGGCCGGGCGATGGGGACCCAGCTCCTCAAGGACATGGGCGCGGACGCCGAGATCGAGGCCGGGATCGTGGGAGACCCCGACCAGATCCCCACCAACCAGCGGGACAGCGGCTTCAAGGAGGCACTGGAGGCCAACCCCAACGCCGCCGTCGGCCCGACCGTCAACAGCAAGGTCGACCCCAACATCAGCCTCCAGGTCACCACCGACATGCTCCAGGGCAACCCCGACATCAATGTGATCTTCGCCGACACCGGTCCCGGCACGGTCGGCGCGCTCCAGGCCATCAGCCAGCTCGGCAGGGACGGCGAGATCGCCCTCTACGGGTTCTGCGCCGCCGACAAGGCGCTCGACGACACCTACAAGGCGTGCGCCGCCCAGGAACCCGCCGACTACGCGCGGATCGTCGTCGAGAACGTCGAGAAGTACCTCGACGGGGAGCAGGTGCCCGCCGAGATCCTCCAGCCGCTGAAGATCTTCACCAGCGGCACCCCGGGCCCTGGCGAGGTCGGCTGACCCGGCCCGCCCACGCACTGCTGCCGGGACGACAAGGCGAGCACAAGAGAGCGCAAGAGAACACAAAGAAGGCCGAGACATACACAGAGAGGTGCACAAGAGTGAGTGGAGCCACTGCGCGGTGCTTCGCCGTCGACTCGATCAGTAAGCACTACGGGCAGACACGGGCCCTCCACCGTGTGACGGTCACACTCCACCCCGGTCAGGTGCTCGCCCTCGTCGGTCACAACGGCGCGGGCAAGTCCACCCTGCTGAAGATGCTCGCGGGCGCCGAGAGGCCCGACGAGGGCTCGGTGCTCATCGACGGCGTCCCCCAGCACTTCACCGGCCCCGCGGACGCGCTGGCCGCCGGGGTCGCCTGTGTGTACCAGGAACTCAGGCTGGTGGACCAGCTCACCGTCGCCCAGAACGTCTTCCTCGGCCATGAGCTCAGCCGGCACGGCAGGCTGGCCCGCTCGGAGATGAACCGGCGTACCGCCGAGCTGTGCCGGGAGTACGGGGTGACCGCGTCCCCCACCGACCGCGCCGCCGAGTTGTCCGTCGCCCAGCGCCAGATGGTGGAGGTGGTCGCCGCGCTCAACCGCAACGCGCGGTATCTCCTCCTGGACGAACCGACGACGGCCCTGGAGGCCCAGCAGATCGATCATCTGCTGGCCACGGTCAAGCGCATCTCGCGCGAGCGGGACATCGGGGTCCTGCTGGTGGATCACAAGCTCGACGAGGTGTTCTCCGTCGCCGACCACATCATCGGGCTCTCCAACGGTCAGGTCACGCTGAGCGGCGCGGCGGACAGCGTGCGCCATGACGACGTGGTGCACGCCATCATCGGCGACTCCGCGTCGGCGGACCCGTTGCCACCGGACGGCCCGAGCCGTGACGGGGAGGACAACGACCGGGGGGACGACAAGCGGGAGGACGACAAGCGCGAGGTCCGCGAGGTCCGCGAGGTCCGCGAGGCCCGTGCGGCCCGCGCGTCCCGGCCGGCGGGCGACGTCGTGCTCAGCGCCGTCCAACTCTCCACCGACCGCCTCAAGGACGTGACGCTCCAGGTCCGGGCCGGTGAAGTGCTCGGCCTGTACGGGCTGGTGGGCTCGGGACGCTCACGCTTCCTGCGGACCGTGTACGGGTCGGAGCGCCCTCCGTCCGGGTCGCTGACCCTGATGGGCGCTCCGTACCGGCCGAGGAGTCCGGCCCAGGCGATCAGATCCGGGATCGTCTTCCTCTCCGAGGAGCGCAAGGCGGACGGTTTCATCCCGGGGATGACCGCGAGGGAGAACGTCTCGCTCCCCGTGCTGCACGCCTTCAGCCGTGCCGGGCGGCTCCAGCGCAGGCGTATCGCCGAGGCGACGCGCGAGGCCCTGGACCAGGTCGCGGTCCGCGGCGACCTCGACCAGCCCATCGTCCGGCTGTCGGGCGGCAACCAGCAGAAGGTGCTGTTCGCCCGCGCCGCCCTGCAACAGCCGCGGCTCCTTCTGCTGGACGAGCCGACCAAGGGCGTCGACATCGGCGCGAAGGCCGAGATCCACGCGCTGATCCGCGCCATGGCCGCCGAGCGGGACGTGGCCGTGATCGTGGTGTCCACCGAGGAGGAGGAGCTGATCGGACTCGCCGACGCGGTGTGTGTCTTCAAGGACGGCCGGTGCGACGGTGTCACCTACCCCGTGGACACCGTCACCCCGGGCGATCTGCGCCAGCTCGCCTGGCCCAGCAGCCACAACCAGCCACCGGACACATCCGTCACCGCGGCCGTCCCGGCAGGCTAGGAGGGTCCACCACCCCGCCGTTTCGATACCGGCCTCCGCCACCACCTGCACGACCTCGGCCGCCCGCTGGCCCGCCCGCAAGGAGAACCCCATGCCCGTCGTCGCCGGAGTCGACTCCTCGACCCAGTCCTGCAAGGTCGAGCTGCGTGACCTGCACGACGGCTCGCTGCTCGGCTCGGGCAGCGCACCCCATCCCCCCGCGTTCCCGCCCAGCAGCGAACAGGACCCCGCCGCCTGGTGGACGGCGCTCAAAGCGGCGCTCGGAGCCGCGCTCAGGGCCGCCGGGGACGGCGCGGGCGTGTCCCCCGGCGACATCGCCGCGATCGCGGTCGACGGCCAGTGCCACGGCATGGTCCCCCTGGACAGCGCCGATCGGGTCCTGCGGCCGGCGAAGCTGTGGAACGACACCACCTCCGCGCCCCAGCTCGAACGGCTCAAGGGCCTGATCGGGGCACCGGAGTGGATTCGCGCCACCGGCTCCCTGCCGACCGCGGCCTTCACCCTCAGCAAGATCGCCTGGCTCGCCGAGAACGAACCGGCCCACTACCGGCGCCTGCACCGCGTCCTGCTGCCGCACGACTGGCTGACCTGGAAACTCTCCGGCCGCTACGCCACCGACCGCTCCGAGGCGTCCGGCACCGGCTACTACAGTGCCGCGCAGTCCCGCTATCTCCCCGAAGTCCTGGCCCGGGTCGACGCCGAACGGGACTGGACCGACGCCCTGCCCGAGGTCATGAACGCCTCGACGGCCGTAGGAGCGCTCACCGCCACCGCCCGCACGGAACTCGGACTGCCGGTCGGCACCCTGGTCGGCCCCGGCGGCGGGGACCAGCACGCGGCGGCCCTCGGTCTCGGTGTCGTCCCCGGCGACATCGTCTACACGTTCGGCACCTCGGGTGTCGTCCTCTCGCCCAGCGACAGCCCCGTGTTCGATCTCCACGGCATCGTCGACGGCGTCGCCGACATGACCGACGGCTACCTCCCCCTCGTCTCGACCCTGAACGCCGCCCGCGTCACCGACACCTTCGCCCGCATCCTGGGCGTCGGCCACCAGGCCCTCGCCGAACTGGCGCTCACCGCCACCGCCACCGCCGGGCCTGTCCTCGTCCCCTATCTCGACGGCGAACGCAAGCCCAACCGGCCCGGCGCCCAGGGCATCCTCGCCGGGCTGACCTCCGCGACGAGCCGCGAGGACATCGCACGGGCCGCCTTCGAGGGCGTCATCCTCGGCCTGCTCTCCGGCGAGCGGCACCTCAACGCCGCCGGGGTCGCCACCGCCGGACGCCTCATCGCCACCGGCGGTGGCGCGCGCTCCGCCGCCTACACCCAGCTCCTGGCCGACCTCACCGGCCGTGAGGTGCTCGTCGCCGACGCCCCCGAGGCATCGGCGCGCGGCGCCTGCGTCCAGGCGGCGGCCATCGCGTCCGGCCGTCCGGTACGCGACATCCGCAGCGAGTGGGCACCGGCCACCCGCCCGGCCGCCACTCCCCGCCCCGCCTCGACGGACGCCCGGGAACGGGCCTACACGGTGCTCGCGGGCTGGGACGCGCTCGACGGCGACGGCGACCGCGACCGCGACGGACATATGAGGGCAACAACATGACACGGCACAACCCGGACCTGAACCCAGACCCGGACCTGAACCCGGACCTGGACCTGGACCTGAATCCGAGCCTGACCCCAGACCTGAACCCCGGCCTGAACCCGGATCTCCTCGCCGAGATCGCGCGCCACCCCGGGTCGGTCCTCGCCGGCAGTCTCTACGCCGTCGCCGAAACGGACCGGCTCGCCGCCGCCGAGCGCCTGCACCGCGCCGGCCTGTGGATCCACGCCGACCTCATCGTGGACGACGGTACGCATCGCGGTGTGAGCCTCTCCCTGGTGCGCACACTCGCCGAACGCCGGATCGGGCCGCTCGACATCCATCTCATCGCACCGGAACTCGACGGTCTGATCGACGAGGTCTGCGCCGAGAAGGCCGACCGCGTCACCTTCCCCTACGAGTCCTGCCCGGACCACGCGGCCGTGGCCGACACCGCCGAACAGATCCGCGCCTCCGGTGCGCACGCCTGGCTCGCGGTGGCGCCGACCACGGAACTCGGCGCGGTCCGCCCCTGCTTCGACATGGTCGACGGACTCCTCGTCATGCTGATCGAACCCGGCAGCACCGACGCCGCCGATCCGGCACTGGCGGCCAGGGCCGGACAGACCCGCCACGCCCTCCCGGTCGGCGTCGACGGCGGTGTCGACGCCGGCAACCTCGGCACCTGTCTCCGGGCCGGCGCGCGCTACGCCGTTTCCGGCCGCGCCCTGCTCCGGGCGACCTGACACCGGCCGTGACCCATCGGGCGGGCGTACGGTGGAGTCATCGGAGGTACTTCGCGCACCGGCTTTCACGCGGGTGCCATTTCCGGTGATCGCCTAGAAACCGGGCTGCTGACGCGCAGCCCGGGGGCAGGGTCCGCATCATGACCATCACCTTCGACCGGACCGCGCCCCGCGACCTCGCCGCAGAGCCTCCGGCACGCTTGTCCCTCACCCCGAAGACCCTCAAGACGCCGAAGACCCCGAAGACCTCCAAGGCCCCGAAGACCGCCCCCGCCGGTCAGTTGGACGGCGCCTGGTGGCCCCGCTCCCGCGACCTCATAGCCGAACTTCCGGCGCTGGCCGCCGCCCTGGCGGAGCCCTGGGGCCGCATCACCCGCGTCACCGTGAACCCCACCCGCTGGCCCGTGATACCGCGCACCGTCGTCGTGGACAGGCACAAGCTGCACGTGGGCTGGTTCACCGAGCAGGACCCCGACAAGCTGATCCTGCTCGCCTACACCGTCGGCCGCTGGGACCTCCTCGTCGTCCCGCCCGAGACGGCACCCGCCGCAGCCGCCCGTCTGATGGCCGCCGCGGCGATGCCGGGCAGTGTCCTCACCGCGGCGATGCTGATGGCCGACGAGACCGCCATCGGACGCGGTATCCGCGACGCCCGTCGCCGGGAGGACATCTGGGAGGGCGAGGGCGGGGCCTGTATGTCCCCGCCCGGGGGTCTGCTTCCCCGCCGCCGTCTGCCACTGCGCGGAACCGCCTGCGAGTGAGCCCCGCGGGGACCATCGTCCCCACCTGACAGTGACGGCCACCGCCCTTCACCCCTGCCCCTCGGCATCCGCTGCCCCTTCACATACCGAACACCCGCCCAGAAAAGGAACCCGCCCCCATGAAGTACATCGAGCCCCAGACCCTGCCCTCGCTCGGCCACGCCGAGGTGCGGATCATCGCGCGCACCCCCGAAGCCGCCCGAGCCGTGGCGGAGACACTGCGTCACCGCTTCGCCGGTGCGGAACAGCGCAGCTATCCCGGCCTGGACGGCGACACCCGGCTCCATCTCACCGTGGACACGGCGACACCCGTCGACGACGCCCGTTCACAGCCGACCCCCGGCCTGGGCCCCGCCGGCACCGGGGCCCACTCCGACGAGATCTGACACCGGTCCGGGGAGCCATCACGCGGGGCAGCCGGGGAGGGGAGCGGCGCGTAGGCGCGTTCATTGAAATGAACGAGAGGTTCGCCATTCTCGCCGTTCCCGCCTCATCGTTCGTTATAGTGAACCCATGGTTCACCCAACCGACAACCGCGCCCCCGCGACCCGCACCCCCGCCTCCATCCCCGGAAACCACCGATGACGCCCCCGCCCCCGCCCCCCAACCGACCACCGGTAAGCAGTACCGCCGCCGCCGTAGGCGCCAAGATCCGGCTGCGGCGCCAGCAGCGCGGTATGAGTGCCGCGGAGATGGCCCGGCGGGCCGGGCTGAGCAAGGCCACGCTGTCGCAGCTGGAGGCCGGTAACGGCAATCCGACCATCGACACCCTGGACGCCATCGCCATCGCCCTGCGCATCCCGATCGCCGACCTGCTGGCGCGGGACGCCGACACCGGGCCGGTGTTCAGGCCCGCCACGGACGGCGAGCCCGGTGAGGTCTCCCGGGAACTGCTGCGCCGGATCAGCAGCGGCAACAGCCTGGAGATCTGGCGGCTGCGCATCCCGCCGGAGACAGAACTGGCGGGCGTCCCGCACGCCACCGGCACGATCGAGCACCTGCTCGTCGCCACCGGGCACGTCACCGCGGGCCCGGTCGACGCCCCGCACGACCTGGGCCCCGGCGATCTGCTCGCCTTCGCCGGGGACGCCCCGCACTTCTACCGCACCGGCGCCGAGGACGTGGACATCACCGTCGTCTTCGCCTCCCCGATCAGCAGCTGAGACCTGAGCACCGACCCCTGAGATCTGACCCCTGGACCTGAGACCTGAGACCAAGGACGCCCCCTCATGCCCTCCAGCCCCGCCACCACCCCTACTGCCCTCCCCACCACCACCCCCATCACCCCCACCACCCGCGCCTTCATCAGCGACAACATGGCCGGGGCCTCCCCGCGGATAGCCCAGGCCGTCGCCGAGGCCGCCGTCGGGCAGGTGCTCCCCTACGGCAACGACCCCTTCAGCGACCGGGCCCGCCACCGGCTCGCGGAGATCTTCGAGCGGGACGTCGATGTCTTCCCGGTCTCCACCGGATCCGCCGCCAACGGACTGGGCCTGGCCGCCCTCACCCCGCCCTGGGGCAGCGTGCTCGCCCATCCCGACAGCCATATCCACCATGACGAGTGCGGCGCCCCCGAGTTCTTCACCGGCGGCGCCAAACTCGTCGGCGTCCCGGGCCCCGACAGCAAGATCGACCCCGACGCGCTCCAGCGGGCCGTGCGGCGGCGGGCCGGGGACGTGCACAGTGTGCAGCCGTCCGTGGTGAGCATCAGCCAGGCCACCGAGAGCGGCAGCGTCTACTCCCTCGCCGAGATCCGCCGTCTGGCCGCCATCGCCAAGGACGCCGGTCTGCGCGTCCACATGGACGGCGCGCGCTTCGCCAACGCCCTGGACCATCTCGCCGCCGACCCGGCCGAGATGACCTGGAAGGCCGGTGTCGACGTCCTGTCCTTCGGGGCGACCAAGAACGGCGCGATGACCGCCGACGCCATCGTCTCCTTCGACCCCGCGCTCGCCGCCGAACTCGCCTTCCGCACCAAGCGCGCCGGTCAGCTCGCCTCGAAGATGCGCTTCCACACCGCCCAGCTCGACGCCTATCTCAGCGACGGCCTCTGGCTGCGCAACGCCCGCCAGGCCAACGCGATGGCCGCCCGCCTCGGCGACGGTCTCAAGGCCATCCCCGGCACCGGTCTGCTGGCCGCCCCGCAGGCCAACATCGTCTTCTGCCGCCCGCCCCGGCAGGTCACCGAAGGGCTCCTCGCCGAGGGCTATGTCTTCTACCACGACCGCTGGGAACCCGGCGTCGTCCGCTTCGTCACCGCCTTCTCCCACACCCCCGACGCCATCGACCACCTCCTCGAAGCGGTCGACCGCCACACCCGCCGGGAACCCGCGGGGCCGGACGGGCGTCAGTCGCACGCCGACGCGTAGTCCATCTCCGGCAGCACCGCCCCCCACTCCTCCACCCCCAGCGCCCCCGCGCTCGCCGCGCACACCTGATGGGTGGCGTCGGCGATGTCGAGGGGCCACAGGAGCAGGGTGCCGCCCCTCGGGCCGATCGTCAGGACGGGCTCGTCGGGGGCGAAGACGGGTGGGGCGGAGGGGCCGTGGCCGGTGAGGGGGCCGCCCCGGGGGCGCAGCCGGGTGTCCTCCAGGTGCCACAGGCGCACCGAGCCGTACTGGGCCGCGGTCGCCACCACGCCCGTTCCCGGCTGTACGGCGACGAAGTCGACCGGGCCGGTCTGTCCCGTCGGGATCTCCTGGGGGTTGTCCGGGCCCGCCGGGCGCGCGGTGTCCCAGATCCAGACGCTGCCGCCGAGCACGGTGCTGGACAGCCCGGTCAGCAGCACCCGGGTGTCCGTGGCGAAGGCGGCGCTGTCGTAGGTGGTCACGGTGTCGGTGGTGGCGCGTTCCTCGGACGGCGGGGAGGTGGGGTTCCGTACGTCCCAGAGGTCGGCGCCCGATGTGTCGCCGAGGGTGAGCAGCCCCCGGCCGTCCGGGGTGAAGAGCAGCCCGGTGACCGCCCCGGACTCCTTGAGCGTGCCCGTGTGCCGGGGCTGTCCGGGGTCGCCGACGTCCCACAGGGCCACGCCCTCGTCGACCGCGACGGCGAGCAGCCGGCCGTCCGGGGACAGGGCGAAGGAGGTCACCTCACCCTCCCCGGGCCGGAACGCCGTTCCGGTGGGGCGCGGCGCGCTCGGGGTGCCGATGTCCCAGAACGCGACCTCGCCCAGGCCGTCGTAGGTGATCAGGGTGCGGTCGTCCGGGCCGAACACGCCGTCGGCGAGGTAGGGCGCGTCCAGCTCGGCGAGGCGGCGGGGGCGCAGAGGGGCGGAGGTGTCCCAGAGCTGGAGGCGTTCGCCGAGGACCTTGAGCAGCAGCAGATCGCCGTCCCGCCGGTAGGCGAGGGTGCCGCCGTCGCTGAAGACATCCGCCGTCACCGGGGTGGACGCCGGGAACCGCCACAGCCGTACGGTCTCCTCGTCCATGGTGGCCAGGGAGGTGCCGTCGGGGGCGAAGGCGAGGGCGGCGACCGGGGTGGTGTGGCCGGTCAGGGGCGGGCCCACCGCCTCCAGGTGGGACACATCGCCGTTCCAGAGCTGTACCTCGGGCCGGTCCGTGTAGGCGGTGGCCAGCCGGGTGCCGTCCCGGTTGTAGGCGAGGGCGCCCACGTTCGCGGGCGGGTTGCCGAGGACGGTGGCCGTGGGCGGGCCGTCGTCCAGCCGCCAGACGCTCGCCCGATGGCCCGCGAGCACGGCGACGGCCCGTGCGTCGGGGCGCAGCCGGAAGGTGTTCGCGCCCTTGGCGAAGGGCTTGCCGACCGGTTCAGGGGGTGTGTCGGGCGACTTCGGCCCGACGCGCCAGAGCTGGATGCCGCTCGCCTCCCGCAGCGCCCCCGTGGCCAGGGTCCGCCCGCCGTTCGCCAGGGAGACGGTGTCGATCGCGGTGCCGGGCGCTCCGAAGGACGGGGTCAGCGGACGGGGGCGGGCCGGGTCGGCGATGTCCCACACCCGGACGCGGGTCTCGTCCACGTTCGACAGTTGTCCGGCGTCGCCCCCGACATCCGCCACCGTCGCCATCACGGCGCCGTCCGGGGCGAACTCCACCGCGACCACCGCCGGGTCGAGGAGGGTGAGCAGGCGCGGGCGGGCCGGGTCGCGGGTGTCCCACAGGCCCGTGCGGCCCCGGTCGTCGCGGACCGCCATCACGGGGACGGCCGGGCTCACGCTCATCCACCGCACCGGCCGCCAGTCCCGGGGCAGGGTCGCGGTCAGTCCCCGGCCCGGCCGCTCCTCGCCGATCCGCCAGGTGGCGACGGTGGTGTCATCGGCCAGCGGCAGCGCCTCGAAGCCGTGGAGGGTGGTGCTGTCGGCGCCGAAGGCCACCATGTCCTCGCGGGACAGTTGCCAGGGCAGCGGCTCGGACAGGGGGTTCGCGGCGGCGGAGACCACCTCCGCCCAGGTGTCCTCGGCCGGGTCCAGCCGGTGCGCGGCGGCGTCGAGCTGCGCGGCCAGCGACATATCGGCGGCCCTGACCCGGTCCGCCTCGAAGGCGATTCGGGCCGCCAGTGCGCGGTCCCGCTCGTCCTGCGCGGCGGTGCGCTGGCGCAGCGCGTAGACGGCGGCCGAGGTCGCGAGCAGGGCGAGGACGCTGAGCAGCGCGACGGCACCGCGCCGCAGGACCAGACTCCGGCGCCGCAACCGGACGGCGGCGGCGAGGAAGTCCCGGGCGACGGGCGAGCCGGGACCCCAGGAGGAGGGAGAAGGGGGTCGCCCCTCCGGGGCCGGTGTCTTGCGCCGCCGTCCCGGCACGCTGTCCTCGGCCGTCCTCAGCACACTGCCCCGGTAGAGGAGCGCCGGGTCCCGGTCGCGCCGGTGCCAGACGGCGGCGTCGTCCTCCAGCTTCTGGTGGACCAGATCCCGGGCCCGTTCCTCCTGCGCCCAGTCCCGCAGCCG
The DNA here is from genome assembly GCF_040609715.1 of Streptomyces sp. NPDC004610. Taxonomy (NCBI): domain Bacteria; kingdom Bacillati; phylum Actinomycetota; class Actinomycetes; order Kitasatosporales; family Streptomycetaceae; genus Streptomyces; species Streptomyces sp. NPDC004610. The sequence continues at coordinate 31,620 of NZ_JBEXLA010000042.1, forward strand.
GGGCCAGGCCCGCAGCAGCACCTCATGGGTGATCTCCACGGTGTCCTGGTACTGCGTCAGCAGTCGTTCGGCGACGAAGGCGTCCACGACCCCGGCGAGCACCTCCGGTCTGCCGCTGGCGGCGAACAGGGTGTCCCGGGTGACCCGGCGCCGGGTGTCGGCCTCGCCCCGGCCGACCCGCACCAGCCGCCGGAACAGCGCGTCGGCCTCCTCACGGGCGGGTCCGTCCAGCCGTTCCCAGACCCGGTCCGCCGAGCGCTGGACGGCACCGAGGATGCCGCCCGTGGTCTCGTAGCCCTTGAGCGTCAGGGTGTCGCCGGTGCGCACGGTCCAGGTGGCGCGCAGCGCGTGGGCGAGCAGCGGCAGCCGCCCGGCGTCATAACCGTCATCACCGCCGTAACCCCCGTAACCGTCGCGGTCGTCGTGGCCGCCCGGGGCGGGGGGAGCGTCGAAGCGTGTGCCGAGGTCGGCGAGCAGGCGTTCGACCAGGCCGCCGTCGAGCCGGAGTCGGGGGCGGGCCCCGGCGGCGGGGCCGGTGATGGCGTCGCGGAGCTGGGCGGGGGTCATCGGGCCGACGGTGAGGGGCTCGTCGGAGGCGGCGAGCAGGGCGGGGTGGGCGAGGAAGGGCGCGTAGAAGTCGGCGCGCAGTCCGACGACGACCAGCGCGGCCGGTGGGGTGCCGTCGGCGCCCGGCGTGGCGAGCCGGGTCAGGGCGTCGATGAAGCGGCGGCGCTCGGCCTCGGCACGGCACTCCGTGAAGAGCTCCTCGAACTGGTCGACGACGAGGACATGCCGGGCGTCGGGCGCGCGGTCCCGCTCCTCGCGGTACCGGTCGAGCACCGCGCCCGGCTCGGCGGTCGGGGTGAGGACCACCGGGACGGGCGGCAGCCCCTCCGTGGGCAGGGCCCCGGCGAGCAGCCTGGGCACCAGCCCGGCCCGCAGCAGCGAGGACTTCCCGGCGCCCGACGCGCCGATCACCAGCTGGATACCCCCGCTCCGGGCCCGCCGGTCGAGCGCGCCGACCAGCCGGGCGATCAACTCGTCCCGCCCGAAGAAGAGTTCGGCCCGGTCCGCGCCGAACGCCGCCATCCCGGGGTACGGGCAGCCGTCCACCCCGGGCGCGGCGCCCCGCAGCGCGCGCTCGCGCAGGGCGAGGAGGTCGTCGGCGGGCAGGTCCAGAGCGCGGGCGAGGGCGCGGACGGTGGCGGCGCTGGGCACCTTGCGTCCGTTGAGGGCCTGGCTGACGGTGGTGTGCTTGAGCCCGGACCGCCGCTCCAACTGGCCGACCTGGAGGCGTCGCCGCGCCATCGCCTCGCGCAGGGTGGTCTTGAGCACGCCGAGCGGATCGTCCGGGGCGCTCCTGAGCGCGCCGAGCGGCTCGTCGTCGTCCCGCATGTCCCCGGCCCCCCTCCGGTCCACACCACCCAGCTCCTCCGGCCCCCCTCCGCCCGTCCCCCCTCCCCCCGGTGGCGACCGCGTTCATTGTGTTCGCGGCGAACGGCGGCGAACACCGGAACGCCGAAAGTCGGGGCTCACCCCGTCCGGACCGCCCGGACGGCGGCTCGCACCCCGGAGGCCCACCATGCACGGACCCGGTTCCCCGTCCGCCCCCGCCGCCCCCTCCTCCGCACTGCTCGCCGTGCTGGCGCTGCTGGTCGTGGTGCTCGGCGCCAGGCTCACAGCGAGGGCCTTCGCCGCCACCGTCACGCTCCGGTCGCTGGTGCTGGGCGTACTGGCCCTGTGGTTCGACTGACCGGCGGCCGACAGCCAACAGCCGACAGCCGAAGCGAGGGTGTACTAGCGGTACACCCCACCAGTACGTACACTCATTCCCATGACACCCCCACCCCTCCCCCGTTTCCACCGTCTGCCGCCCGAGCGGCAGGCGGAGATCCTGGCCGTGGCCCGCGCGCACTTCGCCGAGCACGGCACGCAGGACGCCTCGTACAACCGGATCATCGAGGCGGCGGGCATGTCGAAGACCGCCGCCTACCACTACTTCGACGGCCGGGAGGATCTGCTCGGCGCGGTCCTGGACGAGGTGCTGGCCCGGCTGCTGGCGGCCCTCGGCCCGTACTCCCCCGCCCCGGACCCGGCGGCCTTCTGGTCGCGGCTGGAGTCCAGCGCGGACGCGCTGACCCTGCATCTGGCCGCGCACCCGGACGATCTGGCCCTCGCCGGGGCGGCGCTCGCGCGGGCCGGGGGCTCGGCCTGGCGGGGCTGGTTCGTCACCCTCGTGGAGGACGGCCGGCGGCTCGGGGTGATCCGTACGGACATCGACACCGCGCTGATGGCCTCGGCCACCGCCGCCGTCCTGGGGGCGGCGGACGAGTGGGCGCTGCCGGACCTCGCGGCGGGCCGCGCGGTGGACCGGGCCCCGGTGTGGCTGCTGCTGCGCGGCCTCTGGGGCGGCCGGGAAGGAGCCGGGGATGCGCGCTGAGCCGGTGGTGGACTGGGAGATACCGCCGACGCCACCGGGCCTGGCGGGCCGTCTGGAACGGTTCCTCGGTCCCGGCAAGTCCCGGGCCGAGTCGGCGGTGGAGATCGGCGGCGGGCTGCTGTGCGCGGCGCTGCTGGTGGCCGGGCTGTGGTCGCCCGCGGCCTCGGCGACACGGGAGTCCTGGTCCGCCGTGCAGCTGACGGTCGTCCTGGTCGCCGGGCTGGATCTGATCGGCGGGATCCTCACCAACGCCACCAACGCGGCCAAGCGCTGGTACCACCGGCGCGCTCCGGGCGCCCGCCGGGCCCGGCTGCTCTTCGTGACGGCCCATCTGCTGCATCTCGCGGTGCTGGGGACGGTGGTGCTGGAGGGCGACATCGGCTGGACGCTGGGCAACGCGGGCCTGCTGCTGGCCGGGGCGGCGGCGGTGGAGTACGCGCCTGCCGGGCTGGCCCGTCCGGTGGCGGTGGGGGTCTGGACGGCGGTGGTGCTGGTCAATCTCTTCTGGCTGACGGTGCCGCTCGCGCTGGTGTGGTTCGCGCCGCTGTTCCATCTGAAGCTGCTGGTGTGCCATCTCGTACCGGAGGCTCCGCTGCGGCTGACGAGGGCGAGGGCGAGGGGGGCGCATGACTGACGGCTCCCTCTCCCCCGTGCGCGAGAACGCCTCCGTCGAGGAGTGCGGCGCCGTCCTCGCCGCCGCCTTCGCCCGGGAACCGGCCACCCGCTGGATCTGCGGCGACTCGACGGCGGTACGGGAGCGCTGGTTCGCGGCGACCCTGGCGACGCAGGCGACCCTCCCGGGCGCCCGGCGGACGGTCCTGACCGACGCCCCTCAGAGGCCACCGGCATCAGCACCCGTACAGGCACCGGCACCAGCGCCAGCAGCGATACCAGCACCCGCCCCGCTAGCCGCCGCCGTGCTCACCCCGCCCGGCGCCGAGCCCTCCGCCCGCGCCTCGGCCACCTGGAGCCTGGCCACCCTCCGCCACTGCGGCCCCCGCCCGCTGCTCCGCACCCTGCGCTATCTGCACGCCACCGAGCCGCAGGCCCCGCCCGGCGCCTGGACCCTGGAGTTCCTCGGCGTCGCGCCGGGGGCCCGCGGCCGGGGCGCCGGGGGCCGTCTGCTCACCCACACGGTGGACACCGTCCCCGCCCGCGACGGCATCTTCCTCACCACCGCCGACCCCGCCAACGAGCCGTTCTACGAGTACTTCGGCTTCGGGGTCCTCGCCCGCACCCGCCTCGGGGGCCTGACGGTGACGGCGATGTGGCGGCCGGGGCGCGGGAGCGGGTGAGAGCGGCGGCTGCCGTATCCGTGGTGAGAGATGGGTCACGGCGGACACTCCCGGCGCCCTCTCGTCCCCAATCCGGGCAGTGGCCTGTGCTAAAGTTTCGACGTTGCAGTTGTGGTACCCATGAACCTATGTGCGCCTGACGGGAATGTTTATCCTCAGGCGCATTATTTGTTTTTCCGGCTTCTCCGGATGGGGCCTCTGCCTACAGAAGGAAAAGATCATGGCACAGGGAACCGTCAAGTGGTTCAACTCTGAAAAGGGCTTCGGCTTCATCGAGCAGGACGGCGGCGGTCCCGACGTCTTTGCCCACTACTCGAACATCGCGACGCGGGGCTTCCGGGAGCTCCAGGAGGGCCAGCGGGTCTCCTTCGATGTCACGCAGGGCCAGAAGGGTCCGCAGGCGGAGAACATTCTCCCCGCCTGATCGCCGGGCGCGTTTTCGCTCACCGGGGCTTGCACCGTCATGGTGCGGCCCCGGTTGTGTGTTTCCAGGAAGGCAGAGAGCCGTATGTCCCGCAGGTCCCAGAAGCCGCCCAAACGACGTGCCCCGTCGCCCCGCCCCGCCGCGTCGGCGCCGCAGGAATTCCGGTTGCCGGAGAACACGACACCCGCTCTTCCCGCAGTCGAGGACTTCGCAGCTCTGGACATGCCGGAGGGACTGCTGAAAACCCTCAGCGACCAAGGGGTGACCACCCCTTTCCCCATCCAGGCCGCCACCCTGCCCAATTCCCTCGCCGGCCGTGATGTCCTCGGCCGGGGACGCACCGGCTCCGGCAAGACCCTCGCCTTCGGGCTGGCCCTGCTGGGCCGGACCGCCGGACTGCGCGCCGCGCCCCGGGCGCCGCTCGCCCTGGTCCTCGTCCCCACCCGGGAACTCGCCCAGCAGGTGACCGACGCCCTCACCCCCTACGCGACCGCCGTGAATCTGCGGCTCGCCACCGTCGTCGGCGGACTGTCGATCACCAAGCAGGCCGCGGCGCTGCGGCGCGGCGCCGAGGTCGTCGTCGCGAGCCCGGGTCGGCTCAACGACCTGGTCGAGCGGGGGGACTGCGTACTCGGTGACGTCCGCATCACCGTGCTGGACGAGGCCGACCAGATGACGGACATGGGCTTCCTGCCGCAGATCGTCAAGCTGATCCGGCAGGTTCGGGAGGATGGGCAGCGGCTGCTGTTCTCGGCCACCCTGGACCGCAATATCGACCGGCTGGTCCAGCAGTTCCTGACCGATCCCGTGGTGCACTCCGTCGATCCGTCCGCGGGCGCGGTGACCACCATGGAGCACCATGTGCTCCACCTCCAGGACGAGACCGACAAGAAGGCCGTCACCACCCGGATCGCCGCCCGCGACGGCCGGGTCCTGCTCTTCCTCGACACCAAGCGGTCCGCCGACCGGCTCGCCAAGCGGCTGCTCGCCGCCGGGGTCCGCGCCGCCGCCCTGCACGGCGGACGCTCCCAGCCGCAGCGCAACCGCACCCTGGAGCAGTTCAAGAACGGGCAGGTCACCGCTCTGGTGGCGACCAATGTCGCCGCCCGTGGCATACACATCGACGATCTCGATCTGGTCGTCAACGTCGATCCGCCCACCGACCACAAGGACTACCTCCACCGGGGCGGCCGTACGGCGCGCGCCGGGGACTCCGGCAGTGTGGTCACCCTGGTGCTGCCCGAGCAGAAGCGGGACGTCACCCGGCTGATGTCGGACGCGGGCATCCGGCCCCGCACCACCCGCCTCACCTCCGGTGACACCGAGCTGGCCACCATCACCGGGGCGCGCGAGCCGTCCGGGGTGCCGGTGACGATCGAGGTACCGCAGCCGCCGGCGCCCGCCAGGGCGGCGAAGTCCGCCAGGTCCGGTGGCGGTGCGTCCCGGTCGGGCGGGCGGAGGTCCGGCGGTGGCCCCCAGTCCGGGGCCCGTCAGTCGGGCGGGGCCCAGGCGGGCGGAGAGCCCGGCCGACGGTCCCGGCGGCGCGGACGCGGCGAGGGCGGCGGCACCGGACAGCCGGGCGCGGCGGCGACGGAGGGCCGGGGCAACGGCTCCGGCTCCGGCTCCGGTTCGACCTCTGGCTCGGCATCCGGTACGGCGGCCCGGCGCGGCTCCGGCGGGCGCCGCGGCACCCGCCGCCCCACCGCCTGACCCTCGCCGTCCAGCCCCACCGCCTGGCCCCACCGGGCGGCCTCACCGCCAGAGCAGGATCGCCCCGGCGACCGTCGCCGCCACGGTCGCCAGCAGGAACAGGATGGTGAAGGCGTCGTCCAGCGCGTGGGAGCGCTGTTCGGATGTCATGGCCGGGGTGAAGTGGGCCGGGTCGGCGGGGTTGTAGTGGAGCGTGAAGGTCCGGCCCCGGGACTTCTCGGGGTCGGGGATCCCGGTCGGGCAGTACGCGGTGACGGCGGTGCCGTCGAGCGTGGTGAAGTCGACGACCGGGGTCCAGGTGGTGTACGAACTGCCCTCCCCGTCCGTGGAGACGTCCCGGAGCACCGCGACGACCCGGGCCGGGACGGCGACCAGGGTGGCCGTCGTCGCCCGGCGCCGGTCGGTGGCGCGCAGGGATTCGGGCAGTTGCAGGGCCGCGCCGACGGCGAGGGGGCCGCAGGTGGCGATCAGCGCCCAGGGCCAGCCCCATTCGATCGCCGCGCCGGTCACCAGCCCGGCGTAGATCAGGAAGACGGCGCAGTTCGGGACACCGAGGCCGCGGTCCCGCTCGGGCTCCTCGCCGGGTGCCTCGCCGGTGAAGTGGAACTCGTAGGCGTGCGGTCTGCCCCGGTGGTAGCGGATCGCGACCCTGCGGCCGATCCAGGCCGCGGTGACCGTCTCGCCGCGGTCCCGGTCGTTGGTGACGGTGAACTCCTGCCCGGTGGCCGGGTCCTGGAAGGTGACGACCACCGGTACCCCGTCCCGGCGGGAGCCCCCGTGCCGCAGCTCGCGCACCTCCTCGACCCGTCCCGTGGTCCGGACCGTCCGCTGGGCGCGGGTCATCCCGGCGAGCGAGCGGCCGTAGCCGAGAAGCGCGACCGCGGCGCACAGGGCGCACCACAGCGCGATATAGCCGTGCCAGCTCATGACGCCTTCTCTCTCCCCATGTCCGCAGTGGCTCTCTCCGGGTCCGGACCCGGACCCGTCACCCCGGCCCCGTCACCTCGGCCCGTCACCCCGCCCCCCTCACCCCGCCGCCGGTGTGCGCCGCACGACCTCGCCGTCGCCGTCCGCCTCCAGCAGGCCCGTGCCCTCGGAGCCGGTGACCGCGACCCGGAGGGTGAGGGAGCCCATGGTCCGGTCGGCGGTGAGCTGCCAGGTCCGGGGGGTGCCGGTGCCGAGGGTGCGCTCGGCCTCCGCGACCAGGGCGGGGATCCGGTCGTAGGGCAGGGACTTCGGGTCGAAGCCCGGTGTCGCCGCCGTACCGGCCGAGTCGCCGGTGGGGACGAACACCACCGTCAGCATCCGCTCCTGCACGACGACGGTGAGCGCCTCGTCCCCGTCCTTGGCCTCGGTGAGCGACTCCATGGCCCGTCGCAGCGCGCCCTCGTCCAGCAGCGACTGGCCCTCGCCGAGGGTGACCGTGCCGGTCGCCGAGGTCACGATCGTGGTGGAGGTCGAGGTGGAGGTGGACGAGGAGACGGACGGGGACGGCTGCCGTCCCTCGGCCGACTCGCCGTCGAACAACTCGGCCCGGAACAGCAGGACGATCAGCGCCGCGCCGAGCAGCACCGCGAGGAGCCCCCCGCAGCCCAGGGCCGCGCTGTCCGGCCGCTCGCTGAGCATCGCCGGTCCGGGCACGGAGTCGATCCGGGCCCCGGCGGCACGCCGCTCCCACTCCGGTGTCGGGCGGCGCACGATCTTCACCCGCCATGGCTCGTCCGGCGGGTACTGAACCACCAGGACAGCGCCGGGACGGCGGTCGGGCAGATCGACCGGATTGACGTGATGGGTGAGCAGCACGCGGTACGCGGGGGCGTCGTCGGGCGCGACGGTCAGCTCGAAGCCGACCGGTACGTCGCTGTCCCCGCCCTTGGCGACCTCCGCGCTCTCGATCACGGCGAGTGCCGTACGGGGCACCACGGCCGCCCGGCGGGCGCGGAGCCTGGCGCCGGGGACGAAGACGAGCAGGCCGTGGACCAGGGGGAGGGCGAGACCGGTGACGAACAGCGGGACATTCTCGATGATCACGCCGACCACGAGCGAGGCCAGCGAGACGCCGATCACCCCACCGCCCAGCAGGCCACGGGCGAGTTCGAGGGCGACATTGTGCCGCGGCGGCCCACCCGTGGTGATCGTCATACCGGTGATTGTGCCGGGGGAGGGTGTCGGGCGGTAGGCCGATCGGTGGAACTCGGGGGTCCGTTGCCCTCCCGTCCCTCACCCGGCGGCGCCACTCGGGCTTTCCGCCCAGGCCCGTCCGCCCGTGCTCCCGCGCTGCTCCCCTGCTCCCGTACTACAGTCGCGGCTCGGGGCCGTCGCCCGCTCCCGCGAGCGCGCGGAGGTCCCCCGGCCGGGCAGGAGATGTCCGCCGGGCCGGCCGTTCCCGAACGAAAGCAGCAGCCGTATGTCGCAGACGACCGATTCCGCCTGGACCACCCGTCCCGAGACCCCCGCCGACATCCCCGCCGTCCGGGAAGTCGTCCGCGCGGCCTTCGGGAGGCCGGAGGAGGCGGAACTGGTCGACGCGCTGCGGGCCGACCCCTCCTGGATCGACGGGCTGTCAGTCGTCTCCGTCGACGGGGACGAGGACGGGGACGGCAAGGTCGTCGGGCACGCGCTGCTCACCCGGTGTCATATCGGGGACGCCCCCGCCCTGTGCCTGGCCCCGTGCTCGGTGCTCCCGGAGTACCAGCGCGGCGGCGCCGGGTCCGCCGCGATCCGGGCGGCGCTGACGGCGGCGGCGGAGCGCGGGGAGCGCTTCGTGACGGTGCTGGGGCATCCGGAGTACTACCCCCGCTTCGGCTTCACCCGCGCCTCCGCGCACGGCATCTCCATCACCCTCGACGTCCCCGACGAGGCACTGATGGCCCTGAGCCTCACCCCGGGGGACCCGCTGCCCGGCGGGACGATCCGGTACGCGGCGCCGTTCGGGATCTGAGCGTCCGACGGTCCGGGGATCAGGGGATCCGGGTCACCGGTCGCGGCCCGGCGTCCGCAGCGCCAGTACCGCCACGTCGTCGTCGTTCTCCGGGTAGCGCACCCGGTGCAGGAGCTGGTCGGTGAAGGGGCCCAGGGGGCGGTGGGCGAGGGCGGCGGCGTGGCGGCGGAGGCGGTCCAGGCCCTCGTCCAGGGGGTGGCCGGGGGCCTCGATGAGGCCGTCGGTGTAGAGGACGAGGGTGGAGCCGGGCGGCAGGGTCCGGGTGGCGTCGGTGCGCGGGAGGTCGGCTCCGGCGCCGAGCAGGATGCCGTGGCCGTCGGTGAGATAGTCGGCGACCCCGTCGTGGCTGATCAGCAGCGGTGGGGGATGGCCGGCGTTGGTCCAGGACAGCCGCCAGTGGCCGTCGCGGTCGCCGGCGCGGTCGCGGTCGCCATCGCCGTCATGGTCGCCGTCGCCGTCGCCGCGCTCGATGCGGGCGAAGACCAGCGTCGCCATGGTGACATCGGTGATGTGCTGGAGCGCCTCGTCCAGGCGGGCCACGATCCGGCTGGGCGGTTCGTGCGCGGACCAGGCGTAGGCGCGCAGCATGTTGCGTATCTGGGCCATGCCCGCCGCGGCCTCCAGATCGTGGCCGACGACATCGCCGATGACCAGCGCGGTGGAGCCGTCGGAGAGCCGGAAGGCGTCGTACCAGTCGCCGCCGACCTGGGAGGCGTCCGGGGCCGCCTGGTAGCGGACGGCCATCCTGAGGTCGGGCACGCGGGGCATCTGGGGCAGCAGATGCTTCTGCATGGTCTCGGCGACCGCCCGCTGCCGCTGGTAGAGGCGGGCGTTGTCCAGGGCGAGCCCGGCGCGGCGGGCGATGTCCTCCAGCAGGGACAGATCGGTCGGGGTGAACGCCACCGGGTTCTCGGCCCGGCCCAGCGTCACCGCGCCCAGCACCTCACGGGCGCTGCGCAGCGACACCATGGCCGCCGAGTGGATGCCGGTGGACTCGAAGAGATGCCGCTGCTCGACGGCCATGCCCGAGTCCGGCGCGCCCTGGTAGACCTGCGGGCCGGTGAGGGTGGAGGCCACCCCGCGCAGGGCCCGGGACAGGGGCAACGGGGAGTCCTCGGGGATCGGCGGCATCGGACCCTGGAGGTCCTCCCGGCGGGCGACGCCGCCGTCCTCGGCGTGCGCCACCACGGTGCGCCACACCTCGTCGCGCTCGGTGATCAGATCGACGATCGCCCAGTCCGCGAGGCGCGGCACGATCAGCTCCGCCATCCGCGCCAGCGCCTCATCGACATCGAGGGTGGTGCTGAGCTGTGTGGTCGTCTCGGCGAGCAGCGCCAGCCGCTCCAGCTGCGGCAGCGCCCCGGTCTCCGCGGGCTCGCCGGGCGCCGGTGCCGGGGCGGGGTGGAAGACGACCAGCGTGCCCTGCCGTCCGTCGCCGAGCGCGTACGGGGTGACCAGCCAGGAGATCCGCAGCAGGGTGCCGTCGCCACGGGCGAACCAGTCCTCGTCGGCCTGCGCGGTCCCGCCGGTGTGGAACGCCCGCCGCATCGCGCACTGGGTGCGGGGCAGCGGCTGTCCGTGCGGTCCGCGGTGCAGCAGGTCATGGGCGTCGTGCCCGGCCAGTTCGGCGCCGGAGCGGCGCAGCAGCCGCTGGGCGTGCTCATTGGAGACCAGGATGCAGCCCTGTTCGTCCACGACATAGGCCCCGGCCCCGATGGCTTCCAGCGCGCCACGTACGTCAGGGAGGTGCTCAGGATCTGCCGAGGGCCCTGGTGGGGGCCCTTCGCGGCTGCCCTCGTCCATCTTCTCCGAGCCTGCCACGCCCCTGCCTCCCCGTCCATCGGACCCCGGTCGCACGATCCTTCGGGATCCGCCGCGCGCGCACCGCAGCGTACCGCCGGGCGGGTGAGCCGGGGGCGGGGGGCGAGAGGGCTCGGATGGGGGGAGACAGGGGGGAAATAGGGGGGGGAGACGGGGGGGGTGGGCGTCAGGCCAGGGTCACTCGCAGGATGCGGTCCGCCCCGTCCGGCTGGCCGCCGTTCGCGTCGGCGTTCGTCGTCGTCAGCCAGAGCTGGGGTGCGGTGCCGGGGGTGGTGACGACCGTGCGGAGACGGCCGTAGGTGCCGACGTAGTAGGCGGTGGCCGTGCCGACGTTCTCGGTGTCGCCGTCGATGGGGACGCGCCACAGGCGCTGGCCGCGCAGGGCGGCCATGTAGACGACGTTGTCGGCGATGGCGATGCCGCTGGGGGATGCCTCGCCGGTGGTCCAGGTCTTCCGGGGGTTGGTCATCCCGGCGGTCGAGCAGGTGCCCTCGCAGGTGGGCCAGCCGTAGTTGGCGCCGGGTTTGATCAGGTTCAGCTCGTCGAAGCGGGTGTCGCCGAACTCCGCCTCCCACAGGCGCCCGTTGCGGTCGAAGGCCAGGCCCTGCGGGTTGCGGTGGCCGAGGCTGTAGACGGCGGTGCCGAAGGGGTTGCCCGGCGCCGGGGCGCCCGTCCTGGTGATCCGCAGGATCTTGCCGTTGAGGGAGGCACGGTCCTGGGCCAGGGCGGTGTTCTGGGCGTCACCGGTGGCGACGTAGAGATGGCCGTCGGGGCCGAAGGCGAGGCGTCCGCCGTTGTGGTAGCGGGCCTTCTGGATGCCCTGGAGGATCACCGTGTAGCCGGTGAGGGAGGTGCCGTCGTAGGTCATCCGGGCGACGCGGTTGCCCTCCGCCGCGGTGTGCATGAAGTAGACGTGCCGGGTGGTCGCCCAGGCCGGGTCGACGGCGACGCCCATCAGCCCGCCCTCGCCGCCCGTGGTCTGGCTGTTGGGGACGGTGCCGACCTGGGTCTTCTGGCCGCTCGGGGTGACCTTCCAGACCCGGAAGTCGTCGCGCTCGGTGACCAGCGCGTGGGACCCGTCCGGCAGCCAGGCCAGCCCCCAGGGCACGCTGAGGCCGGTGGTGAGGGGGGTGACGGTGGTCGGTACGGCGGTGGGGGCGGGGGGTACGGCGGTGGGGGGTACGGCGGTGGGGGCGGCGCCCGTCGCCGCCAGGCCGCCGGCCAGCAGGGCGCCGGTCGTCAGCAGCCGGAACAGGGGGATGGTCATTGTCACCCTCGTTCATGGATGTGGACTTGGTCCAGTCCTGCGACCCTTGACCTCAGCATTGCCAACGGAACGCACGCGGTCAATCCCCCGAACGCCCCCTCAGGCCCCCAGCACCCCGCGCACCGTGGTCGACAGCTCCCCCACCGCCACCGCGAGCGGCGCGACCGGCTGGGCGAAGGCGGTCAGCCGGTCCAGGGCGCGGCGCAGGACCGTCGGCTGGGGCTCCGCCTCGTCCAGTTCCTCGCGCAGCCGCCGCAGTTCGCGGGTGCTGGCGTCGGGGTCGGCGAGGTCCTCCCGGTGCTCCTGGAGCAACCGCTCGACCAGGGCGAGGAGTTCGGCGGTGCGGGCGGCCTCGGCGCCGCCGTGCTGCTGGAAGCCGACCGTGCCGGAGAACGCCTGGGCGCGGTGGCCGACGGCCTGGTTGCCGACGTAGTGGGTACCGCCCTGGATCACCACGCCATGATTGACCGGCGGTTGGACCCGCCGGGCGTCACGGCTGTCGCCCTCACGGCTGTCGTCCTCACCCATGCCGGACCTCCTTCACTCATCGTCCCTGGTCCCTGGTCCCTGGTAACCGGTAACTGGTCGCTGGTAACTGCGTCTTGTCACTCACCGGCGCCGGAGGTCCCCGATCCGGCGCCCGCTCCCGCCGTCCCCCGCGCGGGTCCGGCCTGCCGCCCCACCTGCTGGGTGGCGGTGGCCCCGGCGCCGATGGCCTGGTTGCCGATGATGCTGGTGCCGCCCTGCTGGATGAGCCCCTGGTTGAGGATGGTCTGCTGCTGGCTGCGGAAGTCGGTGGTGTCATAGCCGCGGGCGTCGAGGAACGCGCGGATCGCGGCGAGGGTGTGGCGCTGGACGGTGGCGACGATGCGGGTGGCGTCCACGACCTGGAAGTAGTTGTGGTACTCGGGGCTGAGCCCCAGTTCGCGGACGCTGACCCGGGCGCCGAAGTCGTAGACCGGGTCCTGCTCCATCGCGGTCAGTTCGTCCAGCATCCGGCGGTTGTGCCGGTGCTCGAAGCGGAGGTGGCGCAGGGCGGCGCGGGGGGCGCGGTAGAGGGCCCGGCCGGTACGGGGGAGCGCGGCGAGCAGCAGACCGCGCTCGTCGTCCCGGGAGAGCGGCCCGCGCAACCGGTCCACCAGGTGGTAGCGGGCGGCGACGGGGCTGAGGACATGGTTGTCGCAGTGCAGATGGAGGGTGCGCCCGGCGGTGGAGAAGTGCAGGAAGACGCTGGGGACGACGTCCCCGCCCCAGAGCGGCACATGGACGGCGAGATAGTGCCGGACCGCGCCGGTGGGGTGGAGCATGATCTGCTCGACGGCCTCGGGGGTGAGGCGGGCGGTGGGGGTGAGCCGGTCCGGCTGGATGAACCGGCTGTCGTCGGCGACGCTGGTGCCGGCGACGAAGACCCGGTCCTCGATGGTGAGCGACGAAAGACTCTCCCCGGCGACCCTGCCCTCGTCACCACCCCCGCGAGGGCCCTCGTCACCGCCCCCCTCACCGCCCTCACTCCGGGCGGCGACACCCCGCAGCTGTTCACGTACATGATCGATGAGTTCGGTGACGGCGAAGGGCCGGGGCTCGTCGGCGGCGCCCGGCGTCCGGCCCGGAGTCCCGCCCGAGGTCCCGCCCGGGGGCTCGTCGGCGGGCAGCAGGGGGACGGCGAGGGACCAGGTGGAGTCGGTCCGCGCGTAGCCCTTGAACGGCGTGTAACCGCTGTAGACGGTGACATTGCCGTCGCGGGCCTCGCGCAGGGCGGCCATCCGGTCGGCGATCCAGGGGCGGGGCGGGAGCGGCGGCAGCGGCAACCGGTAGAAGCGCTCCCGGGTCATCCCGGCCCGCAGCCGCCGATCGGTCGCGATGTCGTGCTGGACGACGATGACATACGCGTACGCCGTAGCGGCCAGGGCGATCAGGAGGGCCGGGAGTCCGCCGCCGTAGCCGCCGAACAGCCAGGCGGGGAAGCCGGACAGGCCGAGCCGGCCGAGGGTGAAGGCGACGAGGAAGGCGCAGAAGACCGCGACGGCGGCACCGAGGGCGGCACCGGTCAGGGCCCGGCGGGTGGGCGGACGGCTGCCGCGGGTGGCGAGGCTGGGCCGGGAGCGCCCGGCGGCGGAGGCGACGGCGACGAGCGCGGCGGGCAGCACCACCCAGAGCGGGGCGCAGAGCAGGACCGCGCCGCAGGCGGCGGTGAGCCGGAGATCGCGGGCGTACCGGATCTCCTGGGCGGCGAGGCTGTGGTGGGCGACGGCGACCAGGTCGACATCGGGCGAGGGCGCGGCGGCGCTGGCCTCGTCGGCGACGACCTCCTCGACGATCCGCTCGGCGAAGTCCTCGTCGACATGGGCGGCGGCGCACAGATACCGGGTGACATCGCCCGGCTCGCGTCCGACCGGCATGTGCGGTTGCGGAGTCGTCATGCCGACGCTCCCCTTCCTGATCGGGCGGCGGAGCGTCGCGGCTGCGGCGGTGGGGCGGGGCAACCCGGCGGTGAGCAGGGCGAGCAGGATGCCGGCGAGGAGCCCGAAGTCGAGGGCGGCGCCGCGGAGCAGACCGCGCAGGGCGCCTTCGGGCCAGAACTCCATCTCCAGGGCGACGGTGAACGAGGAGAGCAGTACCCAGCGCACGAACCCGCCGAGCTGCCCGGCGAGCAGCCCGACGGCGAGCGCCCGCGCCCACCCGGTGGTCCCCCGCCCGGTGAACCGCAGGGCGAGGAAGGCGAACAGGGCGAGGAGCAGAGCGGCGCTGAGACCGGTGACGACGACGTACTCGGTACCGAGGAGGCTGTCGTCGGCGGTGTCCCAGCTGACGAGGAAGAGCGCGTCGAGGAGCCAGCGCGCGAACGCGTTGTCGTAGAGGTCCTCGTACAGGTCGAGCCGGGCATCCTGCGCCCAGGGGCCGCCGAGCACCGCGAGGAGGACACACAGCAGGACGATCCTTCTGCGCACGGACACGGGCGTCCCCCTCTCGCCGCTCCCCCGGTACGGGTGCGGTCACTGTAGGCCCGCGCCCGGCGAACGAGACCGAAAATCAGGTGAACTCCCGTAAACACAGATGAAGTTGAGCCAAGAGCCGACCCACTTCCCCCCTCACCTCCCTACTTCCTCCCCACCCCACCAAAGTCATCAACTTCCTCACCCTCACCCCGCCACCGGCTGACCGACACGACCCCGGGCTCGACCACCTCAAGCCCCGCGAAGAACCGCGCGATCTCCCGCGGGCTGCGGTTGACCCGGGGATTGTCACCGGCCCGGTTCCAGTCCTCGATCATCCGCCGCATCGCCTCGGGCCGGATCACCTCGGTGTCGTCGCACAGCACCAGATGACTCCCGGCGGGCAGCGCGTCCATCAGCCGGCCGACGATCCCGTACACCGAGTCGTCCGTGATGTGCGCGGTGATGCCGAGCAGCATCAGCGCGACGGGCTCGGCGAGGTCCAGCGTCCCGGCGGCCTGCGCGAGAATCCCCTCCGGGTCGCGCAGATCGGCGTCGACATAGGCGGTGGCCCCCTCGGGCGTGGTGGTCAGCAGCGCCTCGGCGTGCGCGAGCACGATCGGGTCGTGGTCGACGTACACGATCCGGGCCGCCGGATCGAGCCGCTGGGCGACCTCATGGGTGTTGTCGGCGGTCGGCAGCCCGGTCCCCACATCCAGGAACTGCCGCACCCCGGCCTCCCGCACCAGATACTCCACGGCCCGCACCAGAAACGCCCGCTGCGCCCGCGCGATCTCGATGATCGCCGGATTCCCCTCCCGAATCCGGTCCCCCACCTCCTGGTCGACCTCGTAGCAGTCCTTCCCACCCAGCCAGTAGTTCCAGATCCGAGCGGAATGCGGAACCTCACTGTTGACCATCACGGGATCCACCGGCATGAAAACTCCCTGGGGCTCGGCAATGACGTGGCTCCCAACGTAGGGGCGGGGAGCGGGGGGAGGCGCGCACTCCGAGGAAGGAACCGGGCCGGGGCGGGAGAGGGAGAGGCCGCCCGGCCCGCCACCCTCTCCCTCTCATCCCGCCCTCTCATCCCGCCTTCGGACCCTCCCCTCCTCAGGTCGGCTCCCCCTCCGCCCCCGTCGGCGCCCCGCCACCACCAACCCCCCGGTCACCGCCACCGACGCCGTCGCCAGGGTCGTCATCGCCGTGCCCGGGGACGTGAACTGGGCGATCGTGCCGGCCAAGGTCGCTGATGTGCCCTGCGCGGTGAGCATGCCCGCGGAGTGGAGGCCGAGGGCCTGGCCGGAGAGGTGGGGTGGGGTGAGGGACATCAGGTGTTCCTGCTGGATCAGGCTCGCGGCGAAGCCGGTGGAGGCGAGGGTGGCGAGGGTCGCGGCCAGGGGGAGGGAGGGGTGCAGGACGAAGAGGGCGTACGGGGCCGCCAGGAGCAGCAGGAGGGGGTGGGCCAGGCGGGCGCGGCGGGCCGGGGTGAGGAAGCGGCCCACCCAGACGTCGCCGATGAGCATGCCGAGCGCCGCGCAGGCGAAGAGGGTGCCCGCGGAGCCGGGGTCGTAGGCGACGAAGAGGGACTCGCAGCCGACGACCAGGCCGTTGGGGATCCACAGGCCGAGGTAGGTGAGGCGGCGGGGCCGGGAGGACCAGAGCAGGGTGTTGGTGCGCCAGGTCGCGCGGATCGAGGGGCGGTCGGTGGATCGGGCGCGGCGGGGGGTGAGGCCGACGGCCGCCGTCAGGGCCGCCAGGAGGTGGAGGGCGGCAGCGAGGAGCAGGGTGGGGCGGGGGGAGAGCAGGGTCAGGAGCGCGGCGCCGGTCGCGAAGCCCGTGATCTGGGTCAGGCCGTTCATGACGTTGAAGACCGAGCGGCCCAGGACGTAGCTCTCCCTGGTCAGGATCTCGTTCAGCAGGCCCCAGCGGACCCCGCCGCCCACCGACGCGACCAGGCCCTGGACGAGGATCACCGCGAAGACCGCCCCCAGGGGCAGGGACGGGAGCGCCAGGACCGCCGTGCCCGCCGCGAAGGCGAGGGACGCCGCCGTCAGTGCCGCTCTCGGCGGCAGCCGGTCCGCGGCGGAGAGCAAGAACGTCGCCCCCAGCATCTGCGCCAGCGACGGGCCGAACATACTGAGGGCGGAGAGCAGCGGGGACGCGGTCGCCCCGTAGACCAGGGTGGCCAGGGCCAGACCGCTCACCGTCTGCGCCGCGACCTGCGCCCCCGTACTCACGAACAGCGGCCGGAACTCCGGCGTACGGAACAACTCCCGGTACGTGCTTGGCATGCGCGGAGTCTGGGACGGCTCCCGACCGGGCCGATAATGTTTCGCCGGTACGCGAAACGTGGTCGAGGAGGGGGCCGGTCCCATGGGGTGGTGGCAGGTCAACGCCGACACCCTCGCCCGCAGCCGCTTCCTGCTCTCCCCGCTCGCGGAGACCTTCGCCGCCCTGAAGCTGCTGCACGCCGGGACCGGCTCCCACCCCGGCGAACAGGCGTGGCTGCGCGCCCACCTCCTCGCCCACCGGGCCCGGCTCGCCGCCGACCCGGTGACCGCGCTGCTGGTCCGGGCCGGGCTGGGCCGGGAGTGGATCGCCGACTTCCTCACCCCCACCCCCCTCGACGGCGAGACCTTCGAGGACGCGCTCGCCCGGGTCCGGGGCGCCGACCCCGCCGCCGCCCGCGCCCATCTGCGGGTCGCCCTCGCCGGGCCCCTCCCGCCCGCCCTCGACCGCGACGACCTCCCCGACCGCGCCGCCCGCCTCCTCACCCAGGTCTGGGAGGACGCCGTACGGCCCTCCTGGCCCCGGCGCAGACGGATCCTGGAGGCCGATGTCATCGCCCGTACCGCCCGGGTCAGCCGGGGCGGCTGGGCGGGCGTGCTGGACGAACTGCGGCCCGGCACCCGCTGGCTGGGCGGGAGCCGCCTCCAGGTCAACCACCACGAGTACCCGCCCCGCGAGATCTCCGGCGCCCAGCTCTTCCTGGTCCCGGTCACCCCACAGACCGGCTGGGTCTCCTGGGAGGAGGGGGAACAACCAAACTCCGGGTCGGAATCCGGCGCGGGATCCGGCATGGCCTCCGGGTCGGAATCCGGATCAGCCTCCGCCGGCTCCTACGCCCTCATCTACCCCTGCGCCGGCACCCTCGCCCACGACCCCGGCCGGGCCCCGGCGCCCGCCGCCGCCCTCGCCACCCTTCTCGGGGCCGCCCGTGCCCGGGTGCTCGCCCTGCTGGCCACCCCGATGACCACCACCCAGCTCACCGCCCTCACCGGGCAGCCGCTCGGTTCCGTCGGCCGCCATCTGCGCGTCCTGCGCGACGCCGGGCTGATCGAACGCCGTCCGGCCGGGCGTTCCGTCTACTACGAGCGGACCGCCGCCGGTCAGGTCCTGCTGGACGCGAGCCCGCACCGCCACCCGTAGCGCCCCCTGGAAACCGGCGGAAAACGGCCGCGGCCTACGCTCTCCCCATGACGGCTAACTCCGTATTCGACGTCGACATCCACGCCCTCGACGGCACCCCCGCCGACCTCGCCCAGTACACCGGCCGGCCCGTGCTCATCGTCAACGTGGCCTCCAAGTGCGGTCTCACCCCGCAGTACGCCGGCCTTGAGCGGCTCCAGCGGCGCTATGCCGAGCGCGGGCTGACCGTGCTCGGCGTGCCCTGCAACCAGTTCGCCGGGCAGGAGCCCGGCAGCGCCGGGGAGATCGCCGAGTTCTGCTCCGCGACCTACGGCGTCACCTTCCCCCTGACCGAGAAGATCGAGGTCAACGGGGACGCCCGCCACCCCCTCTACGCCCTGCTCACCGGCTTCGCCGACGCCGAGGGGCACAGCGGTGACATCCGCTGGAACTTCGAGAAGTTCCTGATCGGCCGGGACGGCACCGTCGTCGCCCGGTTCGCCCCGGGGACCGACCCCGAGTCCGCCGAGCTGACCGCCGCCGTGGAGGCCCAGCTGGGTTGACCTCGCCCCTGGGGCAGACCCGAGCGTCCTGTGTCACCGGGCCGACCGCGCCCGGTGACGGAGGAGGGCGGCATGCACGACGAACCGGCACAGGGAGACGGTGACGGCACCGGGCCGCTCACCATCGGTGCCTTCGCCGTCCGCGCCCGGCTCTCCCCCGAGGCCCTGCGCCGGGCCCGGGTGGAGACCAGGGCCGCCGGACAGCGCACGCTCGCCGCGTACCTGGGTGGTTGGCTGTCGGGGAGGAAGATCGTGTTCCCGGCCGCGCTCCCGGCCGCGCTCCCGTGCCGTAGCCGCCGTAGCCGCCATGGAGGACTTGGCCGCCGCCGCGGGGGTCCGGGCAGGGGCCGAGCCCTCTCGGCAAGGACGGCGGGCTGGTCGAGAGGGCTCGTGGGTGGTGCTTGTTGAGTTGTGGTCGTAGGAGGTGGCGCAGGATCGGAGAGATCCTCCCGTTACGCCTTGACCGAGTCCACGAACTCGTTCCACGCGGTCGCGGGGAAGGCGAGGACGGGGCCGTCGTGGACCTTGGAGTCCCGGACGGCCATCGCCGACCGGACAGGGGACTTGATCTCGACGCACGCGCCATTGCCCTGGGAGTAGGACGACTTGACCCAGGTGTCCGTCGCGCCCTGTGTGATTGCCATTTTCGCTCCGGTAAGCAGTTGCTGAGTTGCTGTCACCGTGCGGCACACGGTTTGCGCCATCCACATCAGTGGATGGCGTGATCGACGCTACTCGCCAACGCCGCTGAACGGAGCTGCCATTCACTCGACCGGGGGGCATATTCCGGTAGAACCTTCCCTCCCGGCCGCGCCACCCCTTACACTGCCCCGCCGTGCCGGGCGAGGGCTCAGCCCGCCGACTCCCGGGCGTACTCCTTCGCCGTGTCGGCGATGAACTGGCGGGTCTGCTCCACATTCAGCGCCTGCGCCCGCAGATGCTCGTACATCACGCTGTACTTGCCGACGTCCTGCGGCTTCTCCAGATACAGATCGCTGGTGACACCCTCGATGTAGACCACGCTGGAGTCGGCCGCGTCCGGGAACTCCAGGATCGCGTACTGGCCGCTGACACCCGGGTGGGCGCCCATGGAGAACGGGATGACCTGCACGGTGACATGCGGCAGCTGGGACATCTCCAGCAGATGCTCCAGCTGCTCGATCATCACCTGCTTGTTGCCCACCTCGCGGCGGAGCGCCGCCTCGTCCAGCACCGCCCACAGCCGCAGCGGGTTCTCGGCGGCAGAAATACGTTCCTGCCGCCGCATCCGGACCTGTACGCGCTTGTCGATGTCCGCCCCGGCCGCCTCCGGCAGCGCGCCCATGATCAGCGACTCGGCGTAACCCCGGGTCTGGAGCAGCCCGGGGACGACCTGCGGGTCGTACACGCGCAGGCTCGCGGCGTCGGTCTCCAGGCCGATGTAGACGCTGTAGGGGATGTCGCCGAAGGAGTGCCACCAGCCCTGCTGGCGGGAGTCCTTGGCCATCTGCATCAGCGATTCGACGATCCTGATGTCCTCGACCTCGTACACCCCGCACAGGTCGCGGACATCGCGCTGGCTGATGCTGCGCCGCCCGTTCTCCAGCCGGCTGATCTTCGACTGGGAGACCAGCAGCCGCTCGGCGACCTCCTCCGCGGTCATGCCCTTCAGTTCGCGGAGCCGGCGCAACTCCTGGCCCAGCCGGCGTCGTCTGACGGTGGGATTGACATTGGACGCCACGGGACGTGCACCTCCGGCTGCGTGCCTCAAAACTTGCAACTATGCGTATCTGCTGTTCAGCAGACTGCCACCAAGGTGCTTACCACCGCTGGCAAACGGCGGATATGCAGCGAGGACACACCACTTCACGCCGTCGCACGCCACCCCGTTCACCGTGGCGGCGGACACGGCCGAGCGGGGCGGCGAGGCCATGACGGTCTCACCGCCCCGCTCGGACCAGCGGCTCCCGAACCGGGTCTGGGGCGTACGCGTGTGCCGTGACTGCGGCTCAGTGAGCCACGGCGCGTGCCATGGAACCCCGGCGCGGCTGTGCCGGGACTCCTCGGGCGGGTTCCGCCGCCTGCCGGCCCGCCGGGGCCGGTCGGGCGGCCGTCGCCGGGTTGCGGCGCGGCTGTGCCGCCGCACCGTTCTGGACGTCCATCACCGCGTGCGCGACGAGACCGCCCATCGGGTCGTGCCGGATCAGATCCCGTAGCCGGGAGCGCGAGGATCGGCCCTCGTTGCCCGGATACAGGTGCTTGCCGAGACCGACCGCGTGCGCCAGCGCGGCGAGCGCAGCGGTCCGCGGGTCCGGTGGCACACCGGTGCGGATCGCTGAGTCCAGCCGGGACCTGATCTCCCGGCTGATGTCGGTGTCCGTCGCCTGATAGCGAGTCGTCGGCAGCACCCCGCACATCTGGCCCGCCACGGCATGCACCATGCCGCACCGCTCCAGATGCGAGAGATACGTCTGGCGGAGCCCCAGCCGGGGTCCGCCGATCCAGTGGACAGCACGTACCGGAGCGCCGCGCCTGCGCAGCAGCTCCAACGCACAGTCCAGAGTCGGATCTCCTGTCGGCCGTGGTACGACCACGGCGATACGATCCCCGTCTGGGGCTATCCGTCCGGCCAGCGCCAGCTCTACTAGCTGTGCTCCGGCCAGACCGAGGTCGAGCGACTGCGGCTGTGCGGTGGTACCCGTGGTCGGGTCCAACGCCAGCAGCAGAAGCTCCTCCGGAATTGTTCTGCGGCTCCTGCCCATCCATGCCTCCCCGCGTGGATGAATCACAGGGTGACCCCTCTCACATTGGTCTGTCGAGGGTGCGTGACCTGTTTGTTGTGGAACCGGTAGGTATGTCGTTCTCGTCTACCGCAGGGGCCAAGCCCTCACACAGGACACTGGTACATGGTTCGGACAGCGCGCTGAAAGCGTGCGGCGCAGAGGAGGCATCGGTGGCGGGCGAGTCCCCCGACAGGTCGAAGCAGCGCGAGTCGTCGGCAGAACCGACGTCGGGGAACGGGGCCCCGGTTCCCGATCCCCGCGTAGCCGTCACCCGCGACCAGCCCCACCCGGACGGGGCGACGACGGACTCGACGACCCGCGTCCTGACGGTCCCGCCCAGGACCACGCCGGAGGAGCCCGAGGGTCCCGAGGGTCCCGACGACCCCACGGAGACGTCCCGCCTGCGGGAGGCGGTGGCGACTTGGGTCACCCCGGAGCCCGATTCCGACCCCGGCTCCGATTCCGATTCCGATTCCGATTCCGGCTCCGACCCCGACGGCTCTGACGGCTCTGACGGCCCCGGCTCGCTGACGGACGCCGGGGGGCCGGGGGAGCGGGAGGCGGTGACTGCTGACGGCGGGGAGCCCGAGGACGCGGTTGCAGACGCCGGGGAGCCAGAGGACGCGGTTGTCGGTGCCGGGGAGCGCGTAGAGGCCGCCGAGGACGCCGCTGAAGGCGCCGGGGAGCCCCAGGACGCCGAGAAGGGCCCCGAAGGGGCCCAGGACGCCCCTGAGGGCGCTCAGGAGGCCCCGGAGGACGCCGCGCCCCCCGAGGACGCCACCCCGGAGGCGGAGGCTCCGCAGACGCCGGAGGACGCCGACGAGGAAGGGCCCGAAGACAGGACCGGGACCGGGATCGCAGACAGCGACAAGCCCGCCACCCCCGAGCCCACCCCCGCCGGTGCCACCCTGACGCTCACCGCGGAGGCCCGCAGCAGGGCGACGGCCCCCGAGGACGCACACGAGGACGACGAGAACGCCCCGGAGGACGCCGAGGACGCGCCCGCTGCCGCCGACGGCGATCCCGCCCCACAGGGGCCACCCGCACCCGACGACGAGACCCGCACGGGCGGTGCGGGTGGGAAACAAGACCCGGCCGAAGGCGAAGCCGAGGCTGGATCCGAGGCCGAGGCCAAACCCGTCGACCAGCCGACCGCCATGCTGAAACTCCCGCCCACGCCGGAGGCGGAGCGCACCAGCAAGTTCGTCGCCCTCAAGCCCCTCGACACCCCCGCGGAGCGCCCGGCGGAGCGCCCCGCAGAACGCCCCGCCGGCCAGACCCGCACCACCGCCATCCCCCAGGTCGGCCCCGAGTTCACCACCCAGCAACCGCTCCCCCCCAAACCCCCCCTCGACCTCCTCGCCGAGCTGACCAACACACCCCCGCCCCCGGCGACCCCCCTGCGCACGGTGGTGCGCCGGGTCAAGATCTGGACCCCCCTGGTCCTGCTGCTCCTCGTCGTGTTTGCGGTCGTACAGACCGTCCGCCCCGTCCCGTCGCCCACCCTCGCGCTGACCGCGCAGGAGAGCCACACCTTCGAGGGCGGCGAGGTGAGCATCCCGTGGCCGGAGGACGGACAGGCCGCGCTGGATGTCCAGGGCATCGGTTCGTTCGGCTCGGCCGGTGAGCAGAAGCCCGTACCGATCGCCAGTGTCGCCAAGGTCATGACGGCGTACATCATCCTGCGCGACCACCCGCTCAAGAGCGGTGAGGAGGGCCGGATGCTCGACATCGACCAGCGCGCCGAGGAGGAGTCGGACGCCGGTCAGGAGTCGACGGTGGATGTCACCGCCGGGGACCAGATCTCCCAGCGCGAGGCCCTGGAGAGCATCCTGATCGCATCGGCGAACAACGTGGCCCGGCTGCTGGCCCGCTGGGACGCCGGGTCGGACCAGGCGTTCGTGGACAAGATGAATGCCACCGCCGAGGACCTCGGCATGACCGACACCACCTACACCGACCCCTCGGGGCTGAACGACTCGACGGTGTCGACGGCCGTGGACCAGGTGAAGCTGGGGAAGGCGGCGATGCAGATGCCGGTCTTCCGCGAGGTCGCCGCGATGATGTCGTACGACGACTACAAGGGTGTCAATCACTCCAACTGGAACCAGATCGTCGGCAGCAACGGTGTCGTCGGGATCAAGACCGGCACCACCACCTCCGCGCTCGGCAATCTGCTCTTCGCCGCGACCAAGGAGGTCGGCGGGGAGACCCGGACCGTGGTCGGCGCGGTGGTGCGGCAGCCGGCGGGCGGTTCCGACAACACCATCCTCCAGGGCGCGCTCTCCGCCGGTGACCGGCTCATCCGGGCCGCGCAGGAGGCGCTGACCGCGCAGACGCTGCTGAAGAAGGGCGATGTCGTCGGGTATGTGGACGACGGGCTCGGCGGGCGGACGCCGGTCGTGGCGACCCGTGATGTGAACGCGGCCGGCTGGTCCGGTCTGGAGGTGGAGCTGTCCTTCACGGAGGACGAGCTGCCGCGCACGGCGAAGGCCGGGACCAAGGTCGGTTCGCTGACCGTGGGCGACGGCAGCGGCGGCGCGGTGTCGGTGCCGGTGGCGCTCCAGGCGGACCTGGTGGAACCGGCCTGGACGGACAAGCTGACCCGCATCGGCTGACCCGTATCGGCTGACCCGCATCGGCTGAACGGCATCAGCTGAACCGCGTCGGCCGACCCCGTCGGCGGGCACCCACCCCGGAGCCCGTCGGCGGGGTCTCTGCTAGCGTCACGAATCGGGACAGGTCGGCGGGCATGGCGACGGCACGGTGGAGCCGGGAAGAACAGGGCGCGACCGGTGGCGGAACCACCGGGGACGTGATGCGACGCCGGGAGAAGACGGGACACGGGGAGTGCCTTGAGGTGGCCACTGCGGAGCCGACACGCGCCGAGGACAGGGACGCGCGACGGGGCGAGGGACCCCGCCGAATAGAGGACGGGGACGTCTCGGCGCTGCGCCGGTGGCCGTCGGCGCATCCGGTGCTGTTCTCGACCGCGCTGGCCGCCCTGCTGCATCTCGTCTGGTTCTTCACGTTCGCCAACAGCGGTGGTGATCTCGCGGCGCAGGACGCCTGGGCGGAGTTCGCCGGGCGGCATCCGGACTCGGCGTACAACCTGGCCTGGTACGGCGGGATGCATCCGGTGTCGTACAGCGCGGTGTCGCCGTATCTGATGTCCGTGCTCGGGGTGCGGACGACCATGATGATCGCCGGGACGGTCTCGGCGGCGCTGCTGGCGTTCATCCTGGTCAGGGTCAGGGAGGTGCGCAATCCGCTGTGGGCGTCGCTGGCCGGGGTGTTCGCGCTGCTGTGCAACGCGGCCTCGGGGCGGGTGACGTTCGGGCTGGGGGTGCTGTTCGCGCTGGGCGCGGTCGCGGCGGTGTTCTGCTGGCCGTACCGCTGGCGGTACCGGCGGGTGGCGAAGGCGCTGTGCGCGGCGCCGCTGGCCGCGCTGGCGACCATGGCGTCTCCGGTGGCGGGGCTGTTCGTGGGGCTGGTGGCGGCGGCGCTGTTCCTCCAGAAGCGGCGGCCGGGTGCCTGGGTGCTGGGGCTGCCGCCGGTGGCGGTGGTCGCGGTGTCGGCGTGGGCGTTCCCGTTCTCCGGGACGCAGCCGATGTCGTTCGGGTCGGCGGCGCTGCCGCTGCTCTACTCGGTGTTCGTGTTCCTGGCGGTGCCGCCCGCGTGGAAGACCGTGCGGATCACGGCGGCGGTGTACGCGCTGGCGGTGCTGCTGGTGTGGCTGGTCAGTTCGCAGATCGGGTCGAACATCACCCGGCTGCCGATGCTGTTCGCGGGGGCGGCGCTGGTGGCGGCGCTGCCGTTCACCGTGGAGCGCTCGCGCCGCTGGTACGCGCTGGTGGTGGCCTCGGCGGGGTTCATGGTGTGGATCGGCTACAAGTCGGTGGACGACGTGGTGAACACCACCCCGGCCGCGTCCTGGGCGCGGGAGCTGGCGCCGCTGGTGAACGAGTTGCAGGAGGTCGGCGCCGACCGGGGCCGGGTG
Organism: Streptomyces sp. NPDC004610; assembly: GCF_040609715.1. Lineage (NCBI taxonomy): Bacteria > Bacillati > Actinomycetota > Actinomycetes > Kitasatosporales > Streptomycetaceae > Streptomyces > Streptomyces sp. NPDC004610. The sequence goes on from NZ_JBEXLA010000042.1 coordinate 57,187, forward strand.
GAGGTGGTCCCGGCCCGCTCGCACCGCGAGGCGTCCGCGCTGGCCCCGTATGTGAATCTGGCGCGGGGCTGGAACCGGCAGGCCGACATGGAGCGCAATCCGCTCTTCTACGACGACACCCTCAACTCGGCGAACTACCACGAGTGGCTCAAGCGCTGGGCCGTGCACTACGTGGTGCTGCCCAAGGGGGCGCCGGACGGGGACGGCGGTGAGCGGGAGCGGGAGCTGGTGCAGCGCGGGCTGCCGTATCTGACGCAGATCTGGGGCGACGCCAACTGGCAGCTGTTCGAGGTGACCGATCCGGCGCCGCTGGCGGATCCGCCGGCCACGGTGGAGCGGGCCGGGCAGGAGGGCTGGACGATCCGGGTGAGCCGGCCGGGCGAGGTGCTGGTCCGGGTGCCGTACTCGCCGTGGCTGGGGCTGGTCGACGCGGACGGCAACGGGGTGGAGCCGCCGCAGGAGACGGAGGCGTCCAAGGAGCGCCCGGAGGGCACACCGAGGACGTTCGACAATGTCAACGGGTGTGTGATGGAGGCGGCGGAGGACGCCCAGGGCGACAAGTGGACGGTGCTGCTGGCGCCGGAGGCCGGGACGTACCGGCTGGGGGCGCCCTATCAGCTGCCGCGCGGGACGCCCTGCCCGGAGGAGCTGCGCGTGGGGGTGCCGGGAGTGGAGCAGCCGTAGCGCTGCCGCTCCGTCATCGGGTCCTACCTCTCCGGGCCCTGCCCTCTGCTCGTCCTGTGCTCGTCCTGTGCACGTTCCCTACTCATCCCTTGTTCTCTCCACCCTCCCTTTTCTCCTTCCATTTATTCACGTCCATGAACTGAAGTCATCAAGGCGAACGATTTTGCGTTCTCTTGACCCTCAGCTTTCTTGTCGTGTCCGCGCCGACGCCCGGACGATGAGCGAGCCGTCGCGAGGCGTTCACAAGCCGGAACAGCAGACGGATTCCTGGACTGAACTGTGGAAGGGGGCTCATGAACGGTCTCGACTGGGCCGTGCTCATCGGCTACTTCGGCGTCATGGTCGCGATCGGCGTCTGGTCCCACAAGCGGGTGGACAGCGTCAGCGACTTCTTCACCGCCGGGGGGAAGATGCCGTGGTGGCTGTCCGGCATCTCGCACCATATGTCGGGCTACAGCGCGGTCATGTTCACCGGCTACGCGGGCATCGCCTACACCTACGGTGTCACTTCCTTTGTGACCTGGTCCTTTCCCATCGCCCTCGGTATCGCCATCGGGTCGAAGCTGTTCGCGCCGCGGATCAACCGGCTGCGCGGACGGCTGCATGTGGCGTCGCCGCTGGAGTATCTGAAGAACCGGTACAACCTGCCCACCCAGCAGGCGCTGGCCTGGTCCGGGATGCTGCTGAAGATCGTGGACGTGGCGGCGAAGTGGGCGGCGATCGCGACGCTGCTCGCCGTGTTCACAGGTGTGTCCCTGAACCAGGGCATTCTGATCACCGGCGTGGTGACCGGGATCTACTGCACCATCGGCGGACTGTGGGCCGACGCGCTGACCGAGCTGGGCCAGTTCGTGATCCAGCTCCTCGCCGGGCTCGCGATGTTCGTCGCGGTGCTGGTGGAACTCGGCGACTACGGCGGCTTCTTCGGCGTCTGGGACCGGCCGGAGCTGGACGGCCATGAGAAACCGCTGGTGGGACCGTACGGCACGGTCTTCCTGCTGGCCTTCCTCTTCATCAAGCTCTTCGAGTACAACGGCGGGATGCTCAACCAGGCCCAGCGGTACATGGCCACCGCCACGCCGAAGGAGGCGGAGCGCTCCGCGCGGCTGTCGGCGGCGCTGTGGCTGGTCTGGCCGCTGGTGCTGTTCTTCCCGATGTGGATGTCGCCGCTGCTGGTGGAGTCGCAGAAACCGGACGGCTCCGACTCGTACGCGCTGATGACCGAGCAGTTGCTGCCGCACGGGCTGCTGGGTCTCGTCATCGTCGGTTTCTTCTCCCACACCATGGCGATGTGCTCCTCCGACGCGAACGCCATCGCGGCGGTCTTCACCCGGGATGTGGCACCGGTGCTGTCCGCGAAGGCGCGGTCGTGGTCGGAGCAGTCCGGGCTGATCGCGGCGCGGGTCACCACGGTGGCCTTCCTGGCGCTGTCGATGGCGGTCGCCACGCAGATCAACTCCCCCACGTTCAAGGACATCATCACCGTCGTCATCAAGTGGGTGGCCGGGCTGATGGGGCCGATCGCGATTCCGATGATGCTGGGTCTGCTGCGGCAGTTCCGGCGCTCGGGGCCGACGGCGGCGCTGACGTCGTGGGGGGCGGGGCTGGTGGCGTTCTGGCTGGTGAACTATCCGATCAACTGGAGTGTGGAGGGCGGGGTGCCGTTGCAGTACCAGGTGTCGGTGCCGCTCGCGGTGTCGCTGGTGCTGTACGTGGTGATCGGGTGGGTGAAGCCGGAGGACACGGCGGAGCGGGACGCGATCATCGAGCGGATCAATACGGATGACGACGACTCAGCGGCGGCTGCCGTTCCCGCGCAGGCGGGGGGTACGCCGGTGAAGGACTGATCCGGGGACGGGGTACGGGTCGGGGGAACGCCGGTGAGGCACTGGCCCGGCGACGGGGTACGGGGCGTGGCGCTCACCCGCGCGAGCGGGGTGCCGCCGCGCCCACCCGTGCCGCCCCAGCGGCACGACTGCCCGCAGCTAAGCGGGTCTATGGGGGGGCGCGGCTGGGCGGGATCGCGGCGCGGGGCTGGGCGGGATCGCGGGGTGCGGCTGGGCGGGATCGCGGGGCGCGGCGAGGCGGGTTTTTAGGGGCGCGGGGAACCGCGCACAGGGCGGGTGGAGGCGGTACCGGGGGAACGCCGGTGAGGCACTGGCCCGGCGAAGGGGTACGGGGCGGGGCGTGGCGCTCACCCGCGCTGGCGGGGTGCCGCCGCGCCCACCCGTGCCGCCCCAGCGGCACGACTGCCCGCGGCTATGCGGGATCGCGGCGCGGGGCTAGGCGGGTTTTTAGGGGCGCGGGGAACTGCGCGACCGGGCGTCCCGTCCCGGCCTCCCCCCTATCGGGGATACCGGGTCAGCCAACCCGGCGCCGCCGCCGCGGGCGTGTGCAAGGCGGAGCCCTGGGTCATCTCCATCGCGAAGTCGTCGGCCAGTTCCAGGATGGTCGCGCGGCCCTCCAGTTCGGTGAGCCAGGCCGGGGGGAGGGCTGTCTCGCCGTGCAGGGCGCCCAGTAGGCCCCCGGTCAGCGTGGACGTCGGACCCGAGGGGCCCTCCTGGTTCGCCGCCAGCCGGAGGCCCTGGCGGACGTCGTCGCCGACCAGCGCGCAGTACACCGCCCCCGACAGCACCGCCGCCGCCGTACCCCCTGCCACCAGCTCCGTCACCCGGTCCGGTGTCGGGATGCCCTGGCGGACCGCGCCGAGGGCGCGTTGCAGGGCCCCGGAGACCGGTTCGTGGCCGGGGCGGGCCGAGAGGAGGGACAGCGCCCGCTGCACCGCCGCGTCCAGCCCGTCGCCCCGCGCGAGTCCGTGGACGACCACCGCGTACGCGCCCGCCGAGAGGTACGCCACCGGGTCGCCGTGGGTCTGGGCGGCGCATTCGATCGCGAGTTGGACCACGAGCTGCGGCTCCCAGCCGACCAGCAGGCCGAACGGCGCGGAGCGGGCCGTCGCCTCGGGGCCGGTCTCGCCCGGGTTCTTCGGCGCCTCCAGCGTGCCCATCGTCTCGTCGCCGAGCCCGAGCAGCAGCGCCCGGGTCGGGGCGCGGCGGGCGTACAGCCACTCCTCGCGGGCCAGCCAGCCGTCGTCCTTGCGGCGCTCGTCGGGACCCCAGTCCCGCTGGGTCGCCGCCCACCGCAGATACGCGCGGTGCAGATCGGTCGGCGGATGCCAGGCGCCGGTGTCCCGGCGGACCTGGGCGCGTATCAGCCCGTCCACGCTGAACAGGGTGAGCTGGGTGAGATGGCTGACCGCGCCGCGCCGGCCGTACGCCGGGACCAGGTCGACCAGCCCCTCGGCGCCGTACGCGGCCCGGATCTCGTCCAGGCCGAGGGCGTCCACGGGGGCGCCGAGCGCGTCGCCGACGGCCACCCCGAGCAGCGTGCCGCGCACCCGGCTGCGGAAGTCCTGCTGCTCGGCACGGCCCCACCCGGCACCGGACGTGATCTCCACCCGGACCCCCTTCAGCGCTCGCGTCCCGTGCTACGACAGCTCAGCACTGTATTCGACATGGAATGGCGGGACCGGTCCCTGGAAAGATCCGTGTCATGACCACTTCCACCCCCACCGTCCCTCCGGCGCCCGCCGCCGCTCCCCCGGCCTCGCGTGCGCTGTGGCTGACCTCGCTGGCGCTCACCGGCACCCTGGCGCTCTACATCGCGCTGGTGGCCCTCGGGAACATCACCGACTTCGACTCCAACCAGCAGTTCGTCCGGCATGTGCTGGCCATGGACACCACATTCGGGGACGAGGACCTGATGTGGCGGGCGATCACCAGCACCGCCCTCCAGGACACCGCCTATGTGGCGATCATCGTCTGGGAGACCGCCGCCGCGCTGGTGCTGATCGCCGGGACCTGGTTCTGGGCCCGCCGGGACACGGAGCGGGCGCGGCGCTGGTCGACGTACGGGCTGCTGATGCTGATGCTGCTGTTCGGGGCCGGGTTCATCGCGATCGGGGGTGAGTGGTTCGCGATGTGGCAGTCGGAGGACTGGAACGGGCTGGACGCGGCGACCCGGGTGTTTCTGATGAGCGGGGTGGTGCTGCTGGTGAACCAGTTGCCGGACGCCGTACGGGGGCGGAAGCCCTAGTCACTCGACGACCGTGACCGTCGTCCCCGTCGTGCCGAAGGCCCACAGCGCCGCGCTGTCCGCCGACTTCATCCGGATCCCGCCGGTCCGGACCCCGGCGGCGGGCGGCGGGGGCGAGGAACCGTCCAGCGCGCTGGAGAAGGCGACGTTCACCCCGGACTTGGCGGCGAAGTAGACGATGTTCTCGATCTCCACGCCGTCCGAGCCGGTGGTGGACTCGGCCCGGTCGCCGACCGGGTAGCTGCCGGGGTCGGGGTCGACCGTCCCCGGCCAGACGGTGAAGGTACGGCGGGCCGCGTCGCTGGCGTCGACCAGCCAGACCCGCCGGTCGGAGAGCGAGTACACGATCCGGCGCCCGCTGCCGGAGCCGTCCGGCACCCGGACCGAGGCCGGTTCGCTGGGCCCCGGTGAGGCGCTCGCGGACGCGGACGGCCCCGGATCACCGGCGGCGGCCACGGGGCGCGGCCCCTCGGCGGCCTGGACGGCGAGGACCCCGACGGCGGTGACGGCACCCGCGGTCAGCCCGGTGATCCAGATCCACGAGGGCAGCCGACGAGCAGCCACGGCACCCAACTCCTCAGTCTCCGGCGGACTCCGGCCCCGACCCACAGCGCCCGACGCGGAACGCGTGACCGCGGCGGCGTCGGATCATCGTACTGTGCCCGTACCGCTCAGCCCGCCCCCCGCGAGGCCCGCCACATCGTGTGCTCGCGGCTGATGGCGTCCTCCGCGTCGGCGACCTCCTGGGCCCAGGTGTCCTCCCCGGTGTGCGCGAGGCGGCCCTGGATGACACTGAGTTCGGTGGCGGCGAAGGTGTAGGCGCGGCCCTGGGTCTCGTACTGGCGGACCGCGAACCAGGCCGAGCCCGCGCCGAGGACGGCGGCCAGGATGCCCGCCAGGTCGAAGTCGTAGACCCCGGTGAGGCGGAGCACGGCGGCGGTCAGGCCGAGGCCCTCCACGGCGATCAGCAGCAGCCGCCAGGTGCGGGCCCGGGAGACATTGGTGGTGGCCTTGCGGGAGTACCAGGCGAGCTGGCCGCCGATCCGGCCCTCCAGATAGGCGCGTCGGCGCTCGGCGAAGGGGAGGGCGCGCAGGGCGTTCATCTCCTGGGTGACGGCGGTGGAGCCGACCGGGGCGAGGCTGACCGGCGGTGCCTCGCGCAGCAGGGTCTCCAGGCGGGCGTGGAAGCGTTCACGGGCCTCGGGGAGCGGGAGGTCGCCGGGGAAGGGGCTGCCGCCGACGGCGTACCGCCAGGCCAGGGTCTTGGTGGACTCGGCGAGCGCCCGGCCGTCGTACCACGCCTCCTCGGGGCGTTCGGTGAGCAGCCAGATCTCCACGCACACCGTCGCCACGAACACCAGGACCAGGGCGACGACCGCCGCGCGGGAGCCGAGCGCCCCGCACACCGCCGCGCCGACCGCGAGCACCAGCCGTCCCTTGGTGCCCCTGATGTAGCGGCGCTGGCCGCTGGTGGACGCCCGGTCCGAGGATCGGAACACCACCGGCATCCCGTCGTGGTGCAGCCCCGGCCCGTTTCCCGTCATCGCTGTGCCCCCGTGCTCGTCACATCACGTCACATCGTCGCCCTCGCGCCAACCGCCCCTTTCTACCGGGTTGTTCGTGGTGCGCGGGGGCGAACGGGGGACGGAACGGACGGAACGGGGGGAACGGGGGGAACGGGGGGGCTCAGCCTGAGCTGCTCACCGGGACCGGGGGCAGCGGGTCGACCGGGTGGACGGCGAGGGCGTGCACGGTGACGGTCATCCAGGGCCAGACCGGCAGGGAGGAGATGATGGCGTGCAGTTCGGTGGGGTCGGCCGCGCGCCACAGACCCCAGTTCTCGGTGCGGCCGGGCACCCTCCACATCCGGACGAGATGCCCGGCGGCGGCCAGTTCGGCGGCCCGGTCGCGCTCGGCGGCGGACACCGCGTCCTTCTGGGCCGGGTCCATGCCGTGCGGCCAGGCGATCTGGATGTTGACGAGGAATTCCATCGGTGGTTCGTCTCCTTGCGGGTTCTTCGGGATGCGGTCAGTGGGCGAAGGGGTCGGGGGCGGTGCCGTGCTCGGTGATGACGGACTTGGTGCGCAGGAACTCGGCGACGGCCTCGACGCCGTTCTCCCGGCCGAGGCCGGACTGCTTGTAGCCGCCGAAGGGGACGGACCAGTGCAGCAGGCGGTAGGTGTTGACCCACACCACCCCGGCCTCCAGTCGGGCGCCGACCCGGTGGGCGCGGGACGCGTCGCGGGTCCACAGCCCGGCGGCGAGGCCGTACTCCAGGGAGTTGGCGACGGCCACGGCCTCGTCCTCGGTGGTGAAACGCTGGACGGTGACCACGGGGCCGAAGATCTCCTCCCGGCACACCGGCATCTCGGGGCGGACGTCGGCCAGGACGGTCGGCAGATACCAGAAGCCGTTCTTCGCCTCCCCGTCGAGGTCGGGGGCGCGGCCCCCGGTGAGGGTCCGGGCACCGGCCCGTACGGCGTCGTCGACATAGGACGCGACCCTGGTCAGGGCGGAGCGGGAGGCGAGCGGGCCGATCTGGGTGGCGGGGTCGCGCGGATCCCCGACCCGCAGCCGGTCCACGGCGGCGGCGAACCGGGTGAGGAACTCGTCGTACACCTCGTCCTGCACCAGCAGCCGGGAGCCGGCCACACAGGTCTGCCCGGCGGCGGAGAAGGCGCCCTGGCGGGCGGCGGCGACGGCGGTGTCCAGATCGGCATCCGCGAAGACGAGATGGGCGGACTTGCCGCCCGCCTCGCACACGAACGGCTTCATCCGGGCGGCGGCCCGCGCCCCGAGGTCCCGGGCGACGGCGGTCGAGCCGGTGAAGGTGACCATGGCGACATCGGGGTGCTCGGTCAGCAGCCGGGCCTCCTCGGCGCCGCCGATGACAGTGCCGACGACGCCGGGCGGGAACCCGGCCTCCAGGGCGAGTTCGGCGAGCCGGACCGAGGACGCCGGTGCGTGCGGCGGCGGCTTGAGGACGACGGTGTTCCCGGCGGCGAGCGCCGGGGCCAGCTTCCAGGAGCCCAGGGAGAGCGCCCCGTTGAACGGCGTCAACGCGGCGACCACCCCGAGCGGCTCCTGCCGGACCAGGGCGCTGGCGGTCGGGCTCAGGGTGCGGGAACGGTCCTCCAGGGTCTCGGCGACGGCCGCGAAGTAGCGGTACCAGCGGACGAGGGCGGCGACCTCGGCGCGGGTGGCGCTCAGGGGTTTGCCGTTGGCCCGGGTCTCCAGTGCGGCGAGTTCGTCACCGTGCGCGGCGAGGACGTCGCCGAGCCGGTGCAGGAGGTCGGCGCGGGCGTGCTGGGGCCTCGCGGCCCAGTCCCGGGCAGCCCCAGAGGCGGCGGCGACCGCTTCCGCCACGGCGTCGGGGTCCTGGTGGGCGATGGCCCACCGGGCCCCGGTGGCCGGGTCGATCAGCGGCACCTCGGTACCGCCGGGGGCGCGACGCCGCTCCCCGACGAACGAGGTCCAGACGGGCGGGGTGGTGGTGGGGGTGGGGGTGGTCATGAGGGGGGTGGTCCCTTCGGTGGTGGGCGGGGTCATGGGTGGGTGGGTGCGATCTCGGTGGTGGGCGGGGTCAGTGTCGGGCGGGCGCTCTCTGGGCAGTGGGCGGGCCCACTGCTGGGCGGGGGCCCTGCCGGGTGGGGAAGGCCCCTGGCCGGACGGCTGTCCTGAGGGCGGTCAGGGGAGGGCCCATTGCCGGACGGGTGTCCTCCCGGTGGTGGGTGGGCCCGAGGCCGGGCGGGGGTCCTGCCGGGCGGGCGAGCACCCCTGGCCGGACGGCTGTCCCGACGGCCGGGGAAGCGCCCGTCGCCGGACGCGCGTCCTCCCGGCGGTGGGTGGGCCCGAGGCCGGGCAGGCGTCCTGCCGGACGGACGAACACCCCTGACCGGACGGCTGTCCCGACGGCCCGGGAAGCGCCCATCGCCGCACAGGCACCCTCCCGGCCCGGCGCGAACCCCGCGCCGCACCGACATCCCACCGGCCGGACGAACGCCCCCCACCCGACAGCCGTCCCGACGGCCCGGGAAGAACCCACCGCCCCACAGGCACCCACCCGGCCCGGCGCGGAGCCCGCGCCGCACCGGCGTCCCGCCGACCAAGCGGACGCCCCTCGCCCGACAGTCGCAGGCGGACCCGTGGCCGCGCGGAAGTCCCGCCGGTTCGGCGTGCGGGCTTGGCCGGGTGGTCGTCCCGCCGGTCCGGCGAGCGGCCTTGGTCGGGTGGACGTCCCGCCGGTCCGGCGAGCGGTGGTCGTCCCGCCGGTTCGGCCAGCGGGCTTGGTCGGGTAGCCGTCCCGCAGATTCGGTCGGCGGGCTTGGTCAGGTGGGCGTCCTGTTGGCCGGGGAAGGGTCATGGCTGGGCCGCCTTCTTCCCGGTGAGTGCGGCGCGGACCGCGGGGTCGTCGTGGTGGTGGCAGGCGACGGTGTGGGTGCCCCCGGTGGGGTCGGGGGGAGGGAGAGGAACCGGGGCAGGGGCGGCGGGGACCTCCCTGGTCGGTGGGGGCTGCGTCCGGCACAGGTCCGTGGTGAAGGGGCAGGCGTTCTGGAAGCGGCAGCCGGGGGGCGGGGCCGACGGGTCCGGGGGTTCGGCGCGGGTGCGGATGCCGGTGCCGGGGAGCGGGGCCCTCGGGTCGGGTACCGGGACGGCGGCCAGCAGGGCGTGGGTGTAGGGGTGGCGGGGCGCGGCGAAGACCTCGGCGCAGGGGCCGCTCTCCATGACCCGGCCGCCGTACATCACCACCACCCGGTCGGAGATGTGCCGGACCACGCTCATGTCGTGGGAGATGAACAGGAAGCTCACCTCGCGGTCCCGGCGCAGGTCCTTGAGGAGGTTGACGATCTGGCCCTGCACACTGACATCGAGGGCGGAGACGATCTCGTCGCAGACGATGAAGCGGGGCTCGACCGCGAGGGCGCGGGCGATGGCGGCGCGCTGGCGCTGTCCGCCGGAGAGTTCGTGCGGGTGGCGCCCGGCGAGTTCGGGGGCGAGGCCGACCTGGGCGAGGAGTTCCGCGGCGCGCTCGGCGGTCCGTTCCCGGGGGACCGTGCGGTGCACCTGGACGACCTCGCGGATCATCGCCCCGATGGTCATCCGGGGGTTGAGACTGGCGTACGGGTCCTGGTGGACGATCTGGGCGACCCGGGGCAGGGTCCGGTCGGCGCGCAGCCCGGCCAGGGGGCGGCCCTCGATGAGGATGCGTCCGGCGACCACCGGGGAGAGGCCGACCAGGGCGCGTCCGGTGGTGGTCTTGCCGCTGCCGCTCTCCCCGACGACGGTGACGATGGAGCGGGCCGGGACGGTGAAGGAGACGCCGTCGACCGCGCGGGCGGTGCCGGTGACCCGGCGCAGCACCCCGGTGCGCACCGGGAAGTGGACCTGGAGGTCCTCGACGGTGACGGCGTCGGTCACGGCGTCGGTCACCTCGGCGGCGGTCGGTGACGGGCTCATGCGGGGGCTCCTGCGGGGTGCGGGGCGTCGGCGGCGGGCTCCGGGTAGGGGCAGCGGACCTGGTGCGCGGGGCGGACCCCGGTCAGCTGGAGGAGTTCGGGGACGGCGTCGCCGCACTCGGGGCGGGCGCCGGCGCAGCGGGGCTGGAAGGCGCAGCCGGGGGGCGGGTCGGCGGGGTGGGGCGGGAATCCGGGGATGGCGGGGAGCCGGTCGACCTGGCGGTCCATGCGGGGGACGGCGGCCATCAGGGCGCGGGTGTAGGGGTGGCCGGGGGCGTCGAAGAGGGCGGTGGTGGTGGCGGTCTCGACGATCCGGCCGCCGTACATCACCGCGATGCGGTCGGTGACCCCGGCGACCACCCCGAGGTCATGGGTGATGAGGACGAGCGCGGTGCCCAGTTCGCGGCGGAGCCGGTCGATCAGGCCGAGGACCTGGGACTGGATGGTGACATCGAGCGCGGTGGTGGGTTCGTCGGCGATCAGCAGCCGGGGTTCGCGGCTGACGGCCATGGCGATCAGGACGCGCTGGCGCATCCCGCCGGAGAGTTCATGGGGGTAGCTGCGGAGCCGGTCGCGGGGGGCGGGGATGCCGACCAGGTCGAGGAGTTCCTCGCAGCGGGCCCTGGCCGCGCGGCGGCCGTGGCCGTCGTAGTGGACGAGGGGTTCGGCCATCTGGGCGCCGATGGTCATGGCGGGGTTGAGCGCGGACAGGGCGTCCTGGGAGATCAGGGCGATACCGCTGCCCCGGACGCGCCGCAGGGCGCGGGCGCCGAGCCCGGTGAGGTCGCGGCCGTCGAAGGTGATCCGGCCGGAGATCTCGGCGCCCTCGTGCCCGAGGAGCCCGAGCACGGCCAGCATGGTCTGGCTCTTGCCGCACCCGGATTCACCGACGACGCCCAGGGCCTCGCCCTCGGCGACCCGGAAGGAGACGTCCCTGACGGTCTCCACGGGGGCGGCGGGCTCGGGGCCGCGGCCTGCGCGGCGGTCCGGGTAGGCGACCCGGAGGTGTTCCACTTCCAGAACGGACATGACGGTGTCTGTCTCCCTCTCCATCTCCTTCTCCCTCCTACGCGAGCTTGATCTTGGGGTTGAAGTACGCCTGGACCACGTCGACCAGGAAGTTGATGAGCACGAAGGCGACCGCGATCATCAGGATTCCGCCCTGCACCAGGGGGATGTCCCGGGTGGAGATGGCCTGGTGGAGGGCGAGGCCGATACCGGGCCAGGAGAAGACGGTCTCGGTGAGCACCGCCCCGCTGAGCAGAAATCCGGCCTGGAGCCCGATGACGGTGATGACGGACGGCATCGCGTTGGGCAGCACATGGCGGACGACGACCCGCAGTTCGCCGATGCCCCGGGAGCGGGCGGTGCGGACATAGTCGTTGCCGATCACCTCCAGGACGGCCGACCGGGTCATCCGGGCGATCACCGCCAGGGACCAGGCGGCGAGGGTGAGCACCGGCAGCACCATGTGCGCGGCGACATCGAGGAAGCCGCCGCTGCCGCCGATGGAGGTCATCCCGGTGGCGGGCAGCATCCGCAGCTGGAGCGAGAAGACGACGATCAGCACCAGCCCGAACCAGAACGAGGGCACGGAGTTGAGGAAGAGGACCCCGACGGTCAGCCCCCGGTCGCGCAGGGAGCCCGGCTTCATCGCGGCCCAGGTGCCGATGGCGACCCCGGCGAGGGCGGCGACGACGATGGCGGTGCCGGACAGCAGCAGGGTGTTGAGGAACCGCTCCGAGAGCACCTCCGACACCGGGCGGCCGAAGGAGAGGGAGCGGCCGAGGTCGCCGCCGAAGAGGTTGCCGAGGTAGGTGAAGTAGCGGGAGATCGCGGGCTCGTCGAGTCCGAGGTCGGTGCGCAGGGCCTGCCGGTCCTCCTCGGTGGAGGTGGGGCCGAGCAGGGCGGTGGCCTGGTCGCCGGGGATGATCTGGCCGAGCGCGAAGGTGGCGATGGTGACCCCGAGGACGACGGGGATCATCTGGAGCGCCCGGCGCAGGGTGAAGGTCAGCATGGCGTGTCTCCTGGGCTGTTCATGACCGGCCGCGCGCGGTGCGGCTGCGGGGATCGAGACGGTCGCGTACGCCGTCGCCGAGCAGGTTGAACCCGATGGCCAGGACGACGATCACCAGGCCGGGGACGGTCGCCACATGGGGTGAGGTGACCAGCAGGGCACGGCCGCCGCTGAGCATCTGGCCCCAGTCGGGGGCGGGCGGCTGGGCGCCGAGGCCGAGGAAGGCGAGGCTGGCGCCGAGGATGACGTTCCGGCCGGTCTGGAGGGTGGCGAAGACCACCAGCGGGCCGAGCAGATTGGGCACGATGTGGCGCAGGGCGATCCGGCGGTGCCGGTAGCCGAGGACGGCGGCGGCCTCCACGTACTGCTCCTGCCGCAGGGACACCACGCTGCCGCGGACGATCCGGCCGAACTCGGGGACGGTGACCACCACCATGGCGATCACCATGGAGGTCAGCCCAGGGCCGAGGGCGACCCCGATGCCGAGGGCGAGCAGGATGCCGGGGAAGGAGAACATCACGTCGAAGACGCGCATCAGGACGCTGTCGACCCAGCCGCCGACATAGCCGGAGACCAGGCCGAGCAGTCCGCCGATGAGCAGCGCGAGCAGCGTCGGCAGTACGGCGACCAGCAGGGCGAGGCGGCTGCCGTGCATCAGCCGGCTGAGGATGTCCCGGCCGACCTCGTCGGTGCCGAGGAGATGGCCGTCGGTGAACGGGGCGAGGCCGATGGCCGCCGGGTCGGTGGCGAGCGGGTCGGCGGGGGCGATCCAGGGGGCGAGCAGCGCGACCAGCACGGTCCCGGCGACGACGGCGCCGCCGATGATCGCGGTGGTGTTGCCGCCCCGGGCGGCGCGCAGCCGCTCGCGCAGCCCGGCGGCCGGTGCGGTCGCCGGCGGTACGGCGGCCTTGGTGGCGGCCTTGGTGGCGGTCATGGCGGGAACCTCCTCACCCACGGCGGACGGTGGTGTAGTCGATGTAGACGGAGGGGGCCGCGACGACCCCGTCGACCGTGCGGCTGAGCAGCCGGGGCAGCCGGTCCTGGTAGAGGAAGACCCAGGGGGCGTCCTCGGCGATGGTGTCGGCGGCCTGCCGGTACAGGCCGGTGCGGGTGGCCTCGTCGGCCTCGGCGCGGGCCCGGTCGAGGAGGGTGTCGACGGCCGGGTTGCGGTACCAGCCGCGGTTCACGCCGTCCGGCGGGTGCAGTTCGCCGCTGAACATCCGCTCCAGGAAGTCCCCGGCGTCGGCGCCGGTGGTCCAGCCGTTGAAGGAGCCGTGGACGCCGTCCTTGTAGCCGCCGCCCTCCTCGGCGACCAGCGAGGCGAATTCCATGTACTGGACCTCCAGCCGGACGCCGACCGCCTTCAGGTCCTGCTGGATCAGCGACATGATCTCGGTGGCCTGGGAGAAGCCGGGCCCGCTGTCGGGCGCGAGCAGCTTCAGCCGTACGGGGGTGGGCACCCCGCTCTCGGCGATCAGCCGCCGGGCCAGCGCCGGGTCGTGGGCGTAGCGGTCGGCGCCGGTGCCGTCCTCCTGGTACGCCTCGTTGCCGCGGGCCAGCGGGCCGGAGGACGGGGTGACCTGGTCGGCGGTGAGGGTGGCGATGGCCCGCCGGTCCACGGCGTGGTTGAGGGCGCGGCGGAAGAGGGCGTTGTCGGTGGGCGCGGTACGGGTGTTGAGCCGCAGGAAGTACTGGTTGGCGGGCTCGGGGTACTGGACGGTCATGGTGCCCTGCCCGGCGAGCTGGCGGACCTGCTGGGCGCCCGCGCTGAGGATCGCGTCGACCTCGCCGGTCTGGGCGGCGATGGCCAGGGTGGTGGGGTCGCTGACGGACTCGACGATGATGGACGCGGTGCGCGGGGTGCCGCCCCAGTAGCCGGTGTTGCGGGTCAGCTCGACCCGTTTGCCGTGGTCGGCGGCGTGCTGGCGGAAGGGCCCGGTGCCGACCGGGTGCAGCCCCACCTCGTCGGGCCCGTACTCCGTGAGCACGGCCGGGCTGATCAGTGACATCCGCCGGTCGGTGAGCACCCGGGGCAGTCCGGCGTACGGGGTGGTGAGCCGCAGCACGATGGTGTGCGGGCCGCTGACCTCGACGCGGTCGATCCAGCGGGTCAGGAACTTCATGTTGCCGGCGGCGGTGGCGTCGTGGACCGGGGACTTCTCGTCGGTGATCCGGTCGAAGTTCAGCTTCACGGCGTCCGCGTCGAAGGGCGTGCCGTCGGTGAAGGTGACACCGGTGCGCAGCTGGAGGGTGTAGGTCATGGCGTCCGGGGACGATTCCCAGGAGGTGGCCAGGGCGGGCCGCAGCGCGGGCGCCCGGTCGGTCTCGGTGCCGAGGTCCTCCCGGATCAGCGGGTCGAACAGCGCGTCCACGACCCGCAGCCCCACGGTCCCGGACAGCCGCTGCGGATCGAGTACGGGGATCTCGCCCTCGGCCCCGATGACCAGGGTGTCCGGGTCGCGCCCGAAGCTGGGCGGTGTGGCGCAGCCGGTGAGCAGCAGCGCCCCGGCGACCAGGACGCCGAAGCCCCGGCGGGAGACGGTACGGAGGGGACGGGTCGGGCCGGGCGGCCCGGATGGTGGTGTGAGCCTCATGGACGGTGCCTTTGCTCGGGGAGTCTCATGGGGGCGGTCTGTGGCCGTCGGAGCGGCCGGAGGGGCGGTCGGACGGGCGGGGCGACTCGTTCGCGTGCTTCAGGTCCTTCAGGACCGTCGCCGCGGTGTTCCGGCCGGGGATGCCGGTGACATAGCCGCCCGGCCAGGTGCCGCTGCCGCCGAGGTAGAGACCGGGCAGCGGGGTGCGGTGGGCGGCGAGGGCGGGGTGGGGACGGGTGCCGAAGAGGGTGGCGGGGAGCATGTCTCCGTGGGTGATGTTGGAGCCGGTGAGGCCGAGTTCGCGGGCCATCTCGACCGGGTTCATGAAACGGTGGGCGACGATCCGGTCTTCGAGGCCCGGCATCAGCAGGCTCAGCTGCCGGACGCAGCGGCGCCCGAAGCGGTCGGTGCGCTCGGCGTCCCAGGGGCCGTCGTGCGGCCGGTAGGGGGCGTGCCAGGCGTTGACGCTGATGAGATGGGTGGTGCCGGGGGTGAGACCGGGTGAGGTGAGGGTGGGGGTGAGCCCCCACATCAGGATCTCGTCGCCGCTGCGGCCCTCCAGCGCCGCCGCGATGGCCTGGGCGATGCTCGCGGGCGAGGACCCGAAGCGGAACTGGCAGAGCCGCGCCGCCTCGGGATCGGTGCCGTCCGGGAGCCCCGCGTACGACGGCAGCTCATCGACCTCCAGGACCACCTTGAACGCGGAGCCGCGCATCGGGGTGGCGAGGACGGCGTCCCCGATCCCGGGGTCCATGGCGTCCGGTGCCAGCAGGTCGCCGAAGAGGTGCTGGGGGTTGACGGTGGAGATCACCCGGGGTGCGAGGAACTCCTCGCCGGACGGGGTGACCACGCCCCGCACCCCGTCCGGCCCGTGCAGGACGCGGGCGACCGGGGTGCCGGTGCGCAGCTCGACGCCATGGGCGCGGCAGGCGGCGGTGAGGGCGTCGGCGATGGCGCTCATGGAGCCGACCGGGAGCCCGGTGGAGCCGCGCAGGGCGACCCGTTCGGCACCCCCCGGGTCCCGGCCCCCGGTGGCGGCGAGCGCGAAGGGCCGCATCAGCAGCCCGACCCCGCTGCCCGGCTCCGACGGCGGTACGAGCTGGGCGTTGAGCGCGAGCAGCATCAGCAGCGCCTTGGCCCGGTCGGAGCGCAGATGGGCGTCGAGCAGCTCGGTCAGCCCATGGTCGAAGACCAGCTCGAACAACCGCAGGTCGTCCGGCTCGGACAAACGTTTCCGCAGGACGTCGGTCTCGGGCGGCGGGGTGTCCAGCCGAACCCCCAACCGGGCACCCAGCCGCTCCAGCCCCTCGATCAGCCCCCGATACCGCCCGGCCTCACCGGGCGCGAAGGCGTCGAGCTGGGCATCCACGCGCCCCTGATCCCGCCACCCGACGAAACACCCCTCGTCGAACCGGTGCACCACGGTCGGGTCGACCCGGACGAACCGCAGCCCGTACCGGGCGAGGCCGAGTTCGGCGACGACATCCGGGCTGAGGGAGCCGGGCGAGTTGGTGAAGGCCAGCCGGCGGCCGGGCAGGAACTCGTACCCCCCGCAGGGACCACCGGCCACCGGCCGGGATTCGAGCAGCGCGACCCGCAGTCCCGCCCGCCCCAGATAGGCGGCGGTGACCAGCCCGTTGTGTCCCGCGCCGACGATCACGGCGTCATAGCGGCGCATGTCAGTCGCGGGCGGCGGCGGTGAAGCCGTCCTCGAAGAGATCCAGCCAGTTGCCGCCGGAGATCCGCTCGACCTCGGCGGCGGTGAAGCCCCGGGCGAGCAGCCGCTCCCGGACGAGGGCGTACCCCCGCCCGGCGGCGAACCACTCCGGGAACTCGACGGGCCCGGAGATCGGGACCATGGGGCTGCGGCTCCAGCGGCCCTGCCGCCACCAGTGGAGTTCCTCGTCGCCGTGCCCGGCGTAGTAGTCGGAGCCGAGACCGACATGCTCGACACCGATGAGGTCGACGGTATGGACGACCATGTCGCAGAACTTGTCCACGGTGCAGTCGACCCCGTCCGGCGCGATCCTCGGATACATGCTGAGCCCGACCACTCCCCCCGACGCGGCGGTCTGCTTGAGCACGGTGTCGGACTTGTTGCGCAGCGCGAGTTCCACGTCCTCGCCGACGAAGGCGCGCGGGTTGGCGTGGGTGACGGCGACCGGCCGCTCGGACGCCTCGATGGCCTCCAGCGAGGTGCGCTCATTGCAGTGCGAGATGTCGACGACCATGCCGACCTGGTTCATCTCACGGATCAGATTGCGGCCGTAGGTGCGGGACAGCCCGGCGTCCTCGCCCTCCCAGCAGCCGGCGCCCGCCGAGTTCTGGGTGTTGTAGGTGAGCTGGGCGATCCGCACCCCGGCCTGGTGGAAGGCGCCGACGAGATCGAGGTCGTCCTCGAACGGCGAGCTGTTCTGGAACCCGAGGACGACGGCGGTACGGCCCTCCCGCCCGGCGGCGCGGATGTCGTCGGCGGAGCGGCCCTCGCGCAGCAGATCGGCGTGCTCGGCCAGCAGCCGCTGCCAGCGGCCGACCTCGCGCATGGTCTCGGTGGAGTCCTCCCAGATGGCGACGGTGGCGTGGATCGCGGTGATACCGGCCGCGTGCCACTCCTCGAAGCGGTCGCGGGAGGGCTTGACGAACTGAAGGGCGTCGACGAGCACGGGGGTGTTCTCCTCGGGGTGGGGGCGGGGACCGGAACCGGCGTTCATCGCTCGGCGATCCGGCCGAGCCGCCCGAGCGCCGGGATCTCGTCCCGCAGACCGAGATGGCGCAGCGCCCGCCACAGGGACGCCTGGTTGCTGCTGATGACCGGCAGCCCGGTGTCCATCTCCAGATAGGGCAGCACCTCGAAGGTGCGGAAGGTGCCGCAGGAGATCAGCAGGGCGTCGGCGTCGGGCGCGGCCCGGTGCAGCCTGCGCCCCAGCCGGTAGGCGCTGTCGGCGTCATGGACGCTGGCCTCGTACGGGTCGGTGATCTGGAGCCCCTCGACGACCGGGACCTCGAAGCCGACGGCGGTGAGATAGGCGCGCAGGGCCTCATTGACCTCGTCGGTGTAGATGGACCCGACGGCCACGGAGGTGGCGCCGACCGCGCGCAGCGCGTCCACCTGGGCCTGCATCATCGTGATCGCCGGGACGCCGGTCTCGGCGGTGATCTCGGCGGTCACCTTCTCATCGGTGCCGGGGCCGGGGATGAAGGTGCCGGGTGCTCCGCACTGGACGATCAGATCGACCTTGGCGGTGGCCAGCTGCCGGGACGCCTCCAGGACCTGCGCCATCATCGTCCGCAGCCCTTCGGCGTCGACCTTGGGCACGATGGTCCGCGCATCGGCGAAGGCCACGCCGGTGGGCGCGACGGAACGCCACTCCTCAGCCCCCTCGATCGCCGTAGCAGGACGTATCTGCCCAATACGGGCACGCCAGCCGAGTAGCATACGAATCCCTCTTTCTCACGATGACCCGAAGGGGCCGGAAGGGGTGTGTCCCTCAATCTGGGACAGTGGACCAGATCGGTTGGGACAACGTACCTACGGCGATGGAGACAGGTCAATGGGGAGGATGGGGAAGAAGGGAAGCACTGAATCCGCCATCGGGCGACAAGATCCGGCCACTGATGACGTAGGTGAGTAGAACGCCTCTAGGGGCGCGGGGAACTGCGCGACCAGCCCCCACCGGCCCGCAGACGAACGATTACAACGAAGGCGTCACGCAGGCTGACGCCACCGCACAGTGATCTCCGCGGCAGCCGCCCTCAACAACGGCACAAGCTCCGCCGTCCGCTCATCAGTGAGCCGTGCCTGCGGCCCGTAAATACTGAGCGTGGCCACCATCCGCCCCTGGGACCCGATCGGCACGGCCACCCCGCACCCCCCCGGGATCCACTCCTCCCGGCTGACGGCGAACCCCTGCTCACGGGCCAGCTCGATCCGGGCGAGGAGACCGGACTCGACCCCCGCGTCCCCGCCCGCGTGCTCCCGCACCAGCGGAGCGAGCCGCTCGGGCGGCAGCATCGACAGCAGTACCCGCCCGGTGGCGCCGGAGAAGAGCGAGTACGGGCGCCCCACGCCCGTGATCAGCCGCAGCGGCTGAGGGCTCTCCGCCTCGTAGACGGTGACCCGGCGTCCGTCGACGACCGTGGAGACACAGGCCGTCTCGCCGGTCAGCGCCGCGATCCGGGACGCGGTCGCGGACGCGGCGCCGACGAGATCGCTGTTGGCGGTGTGCTTCCAGGCGAGGGTGAGGGCGGCGGGCCCGATGACGTACTTGCGGGTGCCCTCGTCCGCGACGGCCAGCCCCTCGCGCTCCAGGGAGGCGAGGATGCGCTGCACCGAACTCTTGCTGATCTCCAGGTCCCGGCTCAGTTCCCGGACCCCGCGGGGCCGGTCGGCGTCGGCGATGGCCTTGAGCACCTGGATGGCGTGGTCCACGATCTGCACGGTGCCCACGGGACGCGTCCCGGAGGCGGGCCGGCCGTCGTCATCACCGGGAGCGGCGGACGGACGGACGGCCCCTCCGGGGGCCGCGGAGTCAGGTGCAGTCGCCATGGAACGCGGCAATCTCCCTCAAGAGCGGGTGGGACAAGGATCACGACCGAAACGGCAGTATCACACAGGCCCTAGTCGAGCAGGGGCAGCAGTTCCGGCAGATGACCGTCCGAGGCCCGCGCGACCCGCTGCCGTTCCTCCGGGACCTCGCCGTAGAGCGTGGTGCGGGGCCGGGCGGGACGACCGGCCGCCTCCGCGACGGCGATCAGGTCCTGGACGGACTTGTAGGAGCCGTAGGAGGAGCCCGCCATCCGGGAGATGGTCTCCTCCATGAGCGTGCCGCCCAGGTCGTTGGCGCCGGAGCGGAGCATCTCCGCCGCCCCCTCGCTGCCCAGTTTCACCCAGCTCGTCTGGATATTGGGGATCCAGGGGTGGAGCAGCAGCCGGGCCATGGCGGTGACCGCGCGGTTGTCGCGGACGGTGGGGCCGGGGCGGGCGATCCCGGCGAGATAGACGGGGGCGTTGGTGTGGATGAAGGGGAGGGTGACGAACTCGGTGAAGCCGCCGGTGCGCTGCTGGATGCCGGCCAGGGTGCGCAGATGGCCGAGCCAGTGGCGGGGCTGGTCGACATGCCCGTACATCATGGTGGAGGAGGAGCGCAGGCCCAGTTCGTGGGCGGTGGTGACGACCTCGATCCAGGTGGCGGCGGGGAGTTTGCCCTTGGTGAGGATCCAGCGGACCTCGTCGTCCAGGATCTCGGCGGCGGTGCCGGGGATCGAGTCGAGCCCGGCCTCCTTGGCGGCGGTGAGCCACTCGCGGAGGGACATCCCGGTGCGGGTGGCGCCGTTGACGACCTCCATCGGCGAGAAGGCGTGCACATGCATGCCCGGAACGCGCTCCTTGACCGCGCGCGCGATGTCGAAGTACGCGGTCCCCGGCAGATCCGGATGGATGCCGCCCTGCATGCACACCTCGACCGCGCCGACCTCCCACGCCTGCTGGGCGCGGTCGGCGACCTGGTCCAGGGAGAGGGTGTAGGCGTCGGCGTCGGTGCGGCGCTGGGCGAAGGCGCAGAAGCGGCAGCCGGTGTAGCAGACATTGGTGAAGTTGATGTTGCGGGTGACGATGTAGGTCACCTCGTCGCCGACCGCGTCCCGGCGGACGTCGTCGGCGATCCGGCAGAGCGCGTCCAGCGCCGGGCCGTCGGCGTGCAGCAGGGCGAGGGCCTCGTCGTCGGTGAGCCTCGTCGGGTCGTCGGCGGCGGTGGCGAGGGCGGCGCGGACGTCGGTGTCGATGCGGGACGGGACCATGCCGGGGGCGGCGGCCTCGCGCAGGGCGCCCCAGTCGCCATACACCTCGTCGAAGTCCTCGCGGCGGTCGCCGGTACGGCCCTCGGTGTCGATGGTGGTGTGCAGATCGGTGCGGCCGGAGGCGGTGAACGCCTCGTCGGGCTCCTGCCAGGGGCGGCCCTCGACGGTGGCGTCCGGGAGGGCGAGTCCGGTGGCGGGGTCGGCGAGCGCGGCGACATGCGGGCGCAGCCGGGGATCGAGCCAGGGTTCGCCGCGGCGGACGAACTCCGGGTAGACGCAGAGACGTTCCCGCAACTCGAACCCGGCGGCCCGGGACCGCTCGGCCAGTTCCTCGATCTGCGGCCAGGGCCGCTCGGGGTTGACATGGTCGATGGTGAGCGGGGAGACCCCGCCCCAGTCGTCGATCCCGGCGCCGATGAGCCGCTCGTACTCGCTGTCCACGAGGTTGGGCGGGGCCTGGAGGCAGGCGGCGGGGCCCATGATGTGCCGGGCGACGGCGATGGTGGCGACGAGTTCGTCCAGCTCCGCGTCCGGCATGCCGCGCATCGCGGTGTCGGGCTTGGCGCGGAAGTTCTGGATGATCAGTTCCTGGACGCCGTGGTAGGTGCGGGCGACCTTGCGCAGCGCGAAGAGCGACTCGGCGCGCTCCTCGTAGGTCTCGCCGATGCCGATGAGGATGCCGGAGGTGAAGGGGACGGAGGAACGCCCGGCGTCCTCCAGCACCCGCAGCCGGACGGCGGGTTCCTTGTCGGGCGAGCCGTGATGAGGCCCTCCCGGCTCGGACCACAGCCGGGTCGCCGTCGTCTCCAGCATCATGCCCATGGAGGGCGCGACGGGCTTGAGCCGCTGGAAGTCGGTCCAGCTCATGACGCCCGGGTTGAGGTGGGGCAGCAGCCCGGTCTCCTCCAGGATCCGGATGGAGATGGCCCGCACATAGGCGATGGTGTCGTCATACCCATGGGCGTCGAGCCATTCCCGCGCTTCCGGCCAGCGGTCCTCGGGCTTGTCGCCCAGCGTGATGAGCGCTTCCTTGCAGCCGAGGGCGGCGCCCTTGCGGGCGATGTCCAGCACCTCGTCCGGGGACATGAACATCCCGTGTCCCGCGCGGCGGAGCTTGCCGGGGACGGTGACGAAGGTGCAGTAGTGGCACTTGTCCCGGCAGAGCCGGGTGAGGGGGATGAAGACGCTCTTGGAGTAGGTGATGACGCCGGGGCGGCCGTGCTGTTCGAGCCCGGCGTCCCGGACGCGGGCGGCGGACGCGGTGAGATCGTCCAGCGCGGCGCCACGGGCCTGAAGCAGGGTGGCCGCTTCCGCGAGGTCCAGGGCGACGCCGTCACGGGCACGTTTGAGGGCGCGACGCAGGGAGTTCTCGGTGGGGCCGGGTACGGGTCCGGGTCCGGTGGTCGCGGGTGTCGTCATCCTTCGAGCATACGAGTGGCTCCGTCAGAGCTGCTGAGGCCCAAAGGGGAGGGCGTAAGGGCTGGGAGGACGGCACCGCCCTGCCCTCGGGCTCCCCGGAAGGGAAAGAATGCGTGATCTTTCCTGTAACCCCTTCCCCCCCATCAGGAGGCAGCGTGTTCGCCATGCGCCCGGCCACAGCCGACGACATCCCCGCCGTGGAGAAGGTGATCCTCGCCCGCTCCGGTTGGCTGGAGGAGTGCGGGCTCCCGAGCTGGCGGGAGAACGCGGCCGAACTCGCGCGCCAGGCGGAGAATCCCGATGGCGACGTGTGGGTCCTCGCAGAGGGTGACGGTCGCATCATCGGGTGCACCACCGTTCAGGAGCAGACTCCCCCGTGGGGCTGGACGGAAGAGGAACTGAACGAGCCGGCGCACTACCTGTACTCGACCGTCACCGACCCCGCCTACCGCGCCTTGAAGCCGGGAACCGCCATGGCGCTGTGGGCGGTGGACCGGGCCGCGCAACAAGGGCGCACATGGGTTCGCCGTGGCTGCCACTTCCCCCAACTGGTGAAGTACTACGAGACCCAAGGGTTCGCGCTGGTGCACGAAGTGCAGCGCACACACACCAAGGTCTACCTCCTGGGCCGCCGAGCCGAGCGCGTCACGGATCTGGAGGAACGGTTCCGGGCGCTGGCGGGGTGATGACGGGTTCACCAATCCGGCGCTCTGGGGGCGGGCGTAAGCGTCGCGCTGGTGTCACGTGCGCAGGCCCCCGCTCCGGTGACGGGGCGGAGGCGCTGGGGTACGCGGGTTACGGGCGGAACCCGGCGGCGCTGACGCCTCGGATGAACCCGGCCCAGTCCTCTCGCGAGAACACCAGGACCGGGCCGGTGGGGTTCTTGCTGTCACGGGCGGCGATTGCGCCGGGCAGGCCGGCGACCTCTACGCATTCGCCTTCGCCGCTGCTGTAGCTGCTCTTGATCCAGCGGGCAGCGGCGAAAGAGTCGGGAGTGTTCATGCTGTCTCCAGTTGCCGGATCCACCCATGCCTCGTCTTGTAGAGCCGGTGATTGACGGGGCGCTTGGCTGCGTGGGCTACGGGCGGAACTCGCCAGCGCTGACGCCTCGGATGAACCCTGCCCAGTCCTCCCGCGCAAACACCAAGACCGGGCCGGTGGGGTTCTTGCTGTCACGGGCGGCGACCGCGTCGGGCAGGCACGCGACCTCCACGCATTGGCCTTGGCCGCTGCTGTATGAGCTTATGAACCAGGCTGCGTCGGCGAGTTCGACGGCGGTGTTCATGATGTCTCCTCTTCTCGCGTCAGGTCGTGCATCGCTGTCGCGATCAGGCTGAGCGAGTCGTCGGGGCTGAGTGCCAGCGCCCGCAGGGCGCTGAAGGTGTCGGTGTACAGGCTGATGTCGGCTTCGGATTCGAGGAAGACATCACCGGCCATCCCGTCGATGTACACGATCTCGTCCGCATCGGCGGCCGGGAAGCTGAGCAGGCTGAAGCTCCCTGGCATCCCGGGGTGCGCACCCACCGCGAACGGGATGATCTGCACGCCGATGTGCGGCTGCTTGGCGGCCACTTGCAGCCGCTGCATTTGCTCAACCATGACAGCGGGTCCCCCGACGCAGCGCCGTAGCGCGGCCTCATCGATGACAACGGTGAAGTCGAGGGGGTCGTCCTTGGTCAGCAGCGCTTGGCGTTCCATGCGCGCCTGTACGTGCTGGTCAATGTCCTTGGTGGTAGCCGATGGCCAGACACCGGGGATCACAGCACGCGCGTACCGCTCGGTCTGGAGCAGGCCCGGTATGAACAGGCTCTCATAGTTGCGGACCCCTGACGCCTCGGCCTCGAAGGCGATGTAGGCGGTGAGCTGTTCGCGCAGGTCGGAGTGGTAGGGACGCAACCACCCAGGCGTGTCCGCTCCCTTGGCGAGTTCGAGGATCTCGCTGCGGTCAGCGTCGCCGACCCGGTAGGTGTCCAGTATCGCGATCACGGTGCGCGGCTGGGGCGTCACGCGGGCGCTCTCGATGCGATAGAGCGTCGTGCGGCTGATGCCGGTCTGTTCGGTCACCTCCTCGTGGCTCAGCTCGGCGGCTTTCCGCAGCCGTCGCAGCTCTGCTGCCAGACGACGACGGCGGACCGTCGGCGGCTTCGCGGTCACGCTCACATCCCTTCATGCGCATGAGCGGGTCAGCGCCGAGTCTGGCTCACGCCGGGCCGGATCGCCAAGTCCAATCCCAAATGCAGCTGATGCATACGAACCAGTTGCACAAGACCCTGATGCAAGGCCATGCTGAGGACCGGCGCGGCACTCACCGTGACGGGACCGTCGCCGTGAGTCGATGCTGCCCCTAATGAGTGGCGAGGCTCGCGGAGCGGCTCCGCATCACCGCCGTGCGCACATCGCGGCAGGTGGACCGCGCGTTTGGGCGTGGCCCGGATCGACCGGAAGGACCGACCCTTGACCCTCATCACGTATGTCCTTGATCGTCTGCTGCCCGGCAGCGGTCGCCGCAGGCTGTCGACCTGCTCGCGGTGCCGGGAGGTGAGCGCGGCGTGGACCGAATGACGTACTGGTTCCAGCACGCGGCCAAGTCCAAGGCCGTGCCGTTGGGACGGCGGTTCGCCGCCAACGTGCTGGCCGACTGGGGCCTCTCCCACATGAGCGAGTCCGTGACCCTGATCGTCTCGGAGCTGTTGACCAACGCCGTGCGGGCCACCGGCACCACCGAGCCCGGCGTGACGTATCAGGACCGCGAGACTCTGCCGCTCGTGGCGGTCCGGCTGCGCATGACCGGTGGGAGGCTGCTGGTCGAGGTCTACGACACCAGTCGCACCCTGCCCAAGATGCGGACGCCCGAGTCGGATGCCGAGGACGGGCGTGGCCTGCCCTTGGTGACGCTGTTGAGCGAGCGCTGGGACTCGTACCACCACCCCTCGGGCGGCAAGGTCGTGTACGCGGTGATGCCTCTTGTGCCTCCGCCGGTGAGGGTCGCGGAAGCCGAGGCGGAGCTACCCCCGGAGCCGTTGCCGGGCCGGGTCCCAAAACCTCGCGGGAAGTCACGGGTCGGCCCCGACTCCGCGCTACTGACCCGGCTTGAGCGTCTGTTGGAGCGCAAGCCGAGCCGCCTTGCGGCGCTTGGTCCGTGACGGCACGTCGCCGCCGCCCCGGAGGTCGGTTGGCCTCCGGGGCCCCGGAGGCCGGCCACTACTACCGCCACCGCGGCATCTACATCGCGGAACACATCAACCATCACCCGCGAACTGTGCTCCCGCAGCGCCACAGCCGCACCGGGGGAGTACATGCCCTGATCACGACCACCGACCAGCTCCAGCAACAACCGTTGGCGGCAAACGGTCCGGCTCGGCAGCCCTGACGGACCGCACTGGCACCTGCCGACCTGAACATCGGACATCTGCCGCCCACCACTCGGGACAGTGCGAAACTCCCGGAGGCCGCCGAATGGCGAGCGCGCCGCTCACGATCCCCTCTGAACGGCGAGATCCGCGAGGTCCGCCACCACCGCCGCGTGGTCGGAGGGCCAGACGCCGTCCTGGGGTCCGTCCCCGCCCCGGCGTACGGCGAGGACCCGGCCGAGGCCGCCGGGGCCGGGCGGGCCGACATGGATGTAGTCGATGCGGGTGGACGGGAGTCCGCCCAGGGCGACATAGGGGTTGGCGGAGTCCCAGGTGGCCCAGGGCGCGGCGGGGTCGGCGTACGCCCAGGCGTCCACGAAGGTCTGGCCGGGTACGGGGGGCGCGGTGCGGTGGCCGCCGAAGAGCCGGATCTCGTCGGAGTCGGGGACGGCGTTGAAGTCCCCGGTGACGACGGGCGGGAAGGCGGTCCCGCCCCGGTGCCCGGCGACGAACCCGGCGAGCGCGCTCACCTGCCCGACCCGTACGGCCGAACCGTAGGGGGCGGAGGTGAGGTGGGTGGTGAAGAAGGGCACCTCGTGGCCGGGGGCGGCGAGCCGGGCGTAGAGGGCGAGGCGGCCGTCGTCCAGGTCGGCGGGGGCGGCCAGCGGCAGGGTGGCGCTCTCGATGACCGGCCACCGGCTGAGCACGGCGACCCCGACGCCGACGCGCGGATCGCCGATGCGCCGCTGCCAGCGTTCGGGGGCGGACGAGGGGGCGTAGAGGGCGTGCAGTCCGAGTTCACCGGCGAGCCAGTCGGCGAGATTGACCCGCCCGCCGTCACGGTCTCTCCCCCCGTCCTCCTCCCCCTCCCCGTCGGCGTCCCAGACCTCCTGGAGGCCGACGATGTCCGGCTGGAGTTCGCGGAGCGTGGCGAGGACGGCTTTCTGCCGGGCCTCCCAGGGCCCGAACCGCCACCACAGATTCCAGGACACGACCCTCATACCGTGCGGCCCCCCGCTCTCGCCCCGTGACTCGGGAACCATTGAAGCAAGGGTGATGGGGAGGAGGAGGATGGAGACGAGGGGTACGCCTCTGTACGTCCATACGTCCATGCACGCGTGTCCGAACGTTCACTCTCACGACGGGAGCGCTTCATGTCACCTTCGCCGTCCTCACCGCCTTCGCCGTCCTCACCGTCCTCACCGTCCCGCTGGGCGGAGCTCAGATTCCGTGGGACGACGGCCTTCCAGCGCCGGGTGGCCAATCCGCTGATGCGCCGGATGCCGGGTCAGATCCTGCTGGAGACGACGGGCCGGGTGTCGGGGCAGCCGCGGCGGACGCCGGTGGGGGGACGGCGGGTGGGGGACGTGTTCTGGCTGGTGTCGGAGTTCGGGGACCGCTCGCAGTACGTCCGCAACATCAAGGCCGACCCGCGCGTCCGCGTCCGGCTGCGGGGCCGGTGGCACGAGGGCACGGCGCATCTCCTGCCGGACGACGACCCGGTGGCGCGACTGCGGACGCTGCCGCGCGGGAACAGCGCGGCGGTACGGGTGGTGGGGACGGGGTTGCTCACGGTGCGGGTGGATCTGATCTGACGGGGGGTGAGGCGGGGGTGGTCGCGCCGTGACCCGGGAGCCGGGCTATCTTCCCGCCATGGAGCCACTGACGTTCGACTACGAGAGCTGGCATCTGCGCGTGGACCGGGGGGTGTTCGAGCTGTTCGCCAGGGGCAGATCCGAGCTGCGGGTGCCGCTGCGGTGGCTCGGGGCGCTGGTGCTCCACAAGAAGCCCGACCGGCCCGGCCAGGTGTTCATCGGCACCGTAAAGGATCCGAACGCCGCGCTCTACGGCACCGACCGGACCGCGTTCTGGTACAGCACCACGCCCGAGTTCCGGATTCCGCCCGGTGACGAGCCCCTGTTCCGCGCGTACTTCACCGAGGTGGCCACGCTCGCCGACCGGCGGGTGGTCTGAGCGGGAGGTCATGCGGCGGTGGGCCGTGCGGCGGCGGTGCGTCATCGGGCCGTACCGCCGCCCGCCGCCCCGTCCCCCGCACGGCAGCGCCCGCACCCGGGCCCGTCCGCCGCGGTGATCTCCAGCGCCACCACCCCGACCCGCCCCCGCACCATGTGCTCCAGCTCGGCGACGCACATCCGGCAGGCATACAGCCCCTTCGTCCCGCCCGGCGCCGCCGTCACCGACCCGATCGCCAGCACCGGCACGCCCTGCCTCCGGCAGTAGAGCCAGCAGACCCCGGTCAGCCACGGGCCGTCCCCGCCCAGGCCCCGGATCACCGGACGGCGTCCTTGACGTGCAGGAACCCTCCGGCGCTCTCGATCTCCCGCGCCACCTCGTCGTACTCCTGCGCCACCGGCGAGATCATCGCGCGCCATGCCGTCAGCACGGCCCCGGCGGAGCCCTGTCTGATCTGCTCGACCGCCTGCCGCAGGCCGTCCCGCCCGTGCGGCGGCAGCAGCCCGGCGCGCTCCTCGATCACCTCGGTGATCACCCACCCGAACGCCTCCGCGTACTCCGTGCACTCCTCACGCGGCGCCGCGATGTCCGTACGGGACGCTCCGCAGAGGTAGATCACACACCGGAACCGTCCGACCCGGGTGGCGTCCCTCCGTAAGCCCGCCTCACCGGGCTCGACCCCGGCCGCCGCGTCCGCGAGCGCCCTGCGGCGCCGCACCTGCCCGTCGGTACGCCGGGACCGCCCGGCCGCCGGACCGCCCTCTTCGCTCTGCTCACTGACCATGCATCAATCGTGCCCGCTCGATCACTCAGCGTGAAGTGATGAAGCGTACGACTCCACGAGGTCGACAGAACGCGGGTCGTACGCTCCGTAGGAGCCGGTCAGGCGATCAGGGGTACGCCGATCAGCTCGCCGAGGCTGCGCACCCGCGCCGTGGACACCTTGGCCAGCCGCTTGCCGATGACCCCGGGGAGTGCTTGGTGCCGGACCCATTCGGGGGCGTCCAGGGCGACCTCCACGAGGGTGTTCTCGGCCTGGTCGTAGAGCCCGGCGGAGCATTGGGCGAGGGCTACGTCGAGTTTGTAGCGGTTGCGGGCGACCTTGGACATCGTCCGGGGCAGGAGCTTCATGTCCGGTTGCCCGGCCAGCTTGAGTGCCCGCCCGTACTCCTTCGACGCCACATGGATGCCGACCGCCTCGGTCTTGGCGGCGGTCGGGCCGAAGCTGGTCCCGTACAGCTTCTCGTCCCGGCCGAGCCGGGCCGCCGCCGCGTGGGCCTGCGAGATGTAGTCGTCGGCGGTCGCCGTGTCCTCCCGCCGCGAGGCGGCGACGGCGGCGGAGATCATCAGCCTTCCGTAGGCGAGGAGTTGGGGGCGATGGCCGTTGCTGAAGGACGGTTCGATCGCCCGCGCCGCCCGCGTCGCGACGGCCTCGGCCCGGGGCAGATTGGCGCCGCGCAGATAGACCCACGACAGGGTCGACTCCAGCAGCGCGGTCATCACCGGGTCACCGGCGTCCTTCGCGAGCGCCTTCGCCGAGGTGAGCGCGCTCAGGGCGAGATCCCGCCGCCCGAATCCATTGGAACAGGACGCGGCCACCCGGTAGGTGCTCGCCAGGATCGCCCCCAGCAGCAGCCGCTCATCGCCGGTGGCGCCGGCGTAGCGGACCTGTCCCTCCATCAGCACCTTGGAGGCGTACATGCTCACCTTCGCCGTGTCGCTCGCCCAGTAGGCGTCCCAGGCCCGGTCCCTGGCCTCGCCCAACTCCCGCACGCTGCTGGGGTCCTCGATGCCGTCCCATTCACCGAGCGCGCTCTCGTGCACGGCGTCGGACAATTGACGCAGGGCGGCCCGATCGCCCTGGTTCATCCCTCTCCTCGGCGCCTGCTGCCCCAGAATCACCGACACATCCGTGTTCAACGCATGCGCCAGCTTCAGCAGCGAACCCACCGACAACTCGCCCCGGTCCTGCTCCGCCTTCTGGACCAGGGCCAGCGACAGCCCCGACACATCGGCCAGCCCCTGCTGGGTCAGCGCGGAACCCCGCAGATGCTTGATGCGCTTGCCATTCGTCAGATCGGACCAGTCGCCCACGATCACCACTCCCGCGCGCTCGCTCAGCCAACGGCCCTTCCATGGTAGGCCGGAGCGCCCCGGCCGCCGCCGGGTCAGGATGCTCCTCAGCCTGTCGCCGGTCGTCCCGGTCGCCCCATAGAGTGCTGCCGCGAGGGTGCCCACGTGTCGTCTCTCACTGAGCGATCTCGAACCCCCTCCCCCTCCTCTTCTCCGCAGGCACCACCAGGAGGACCCGGTGTCCCACCCGGAACCGCTCGGCCCCGAGGAGCAGCTCGCCGACGCGAAGAAGCGGTTGAGCCTCCCGCGTATCGTCGTGATCTGCGGCTCCACCCGTTTCATGACCGCGATGAACGAGGCCGATCTACGGGAGACCGCGGCCGGACGGATTGTCGTCAAACCGGGCTGTGACATGAAGTCGCCGCACGCACTCTGGTCCGATCCCGTAGAGGCCGAGGCACTGAAGGCCCGACTCGACGATCTGCACCGGGCGAAGATCCGGCTCGCCGATGAGGTGCTCGTGGTCGGCGACTACATCGGAGACAGCACCCGAGCCGAAATCGCCTACGCCCGGTCACTGGGCAGGCCCGTGCGGTTCACGCACCCCGAAGTCGACCCCGAGGGCTGATCGTCGGCGGATACGGAGTCCCCCTGCGGCGAGGCCGGGGCGACTTGCTGAACCTGGGCTCGATCTGCGCGGCGGCGCGTTCCTCGACGGACAGAGTTGACCGAGACTCAGAGAGTCAGGGGCAGAGTCAGGGGGATGCACCCTCGTCACCTGGCGCAGTACCGGCGGGCACTGCGGTGTTCCGGCTGGTGAGGAGAGGAAGGTGAGGAGGACCGGTGCCCCCCGAGGGGCGCTTGCCGGTCCTCCTCGGGAGCCGTTCAGGCCAACCGCACCCACAGATGCGTGCCGTACAGGCCCGCCGGCGACCTCGCGGGCTTGTCGGCGCCGCACCAGTAGAAGTTCGGATCCGACTCCGACTGGTTGTACAGATTCGCCCAGCCCTGGCAGCCCGCGTCGGCCCTTGCCTGGGTGGAGGACCAGTACGTGTCCAGGATGTACTGGTGCGCGGCGGCTGCCGGGGGCGCGCTCATCGCGACCGTGCCGGTGGCGACCAGGGTCGCGAGCCCCAGCCCCGCCAGAGTCTTCCTCAAGCGCATCACAGGTCCCTTCCCGCTCGGGTCCCGCCACTGGCCTCGTCTCCGGCACGGGGCGGGACGTTGGGAGGGTGACACTAGGGCCGTCCGGGGTGCTTGGCGCGGCCCCGCGCACGGGGTGTGCCTTCGCGGGCATCCCCTGTGCCCGCTCAGACACCGGCCCGCATACTCAGGCACCGCCCCGCCCACTCAGACACCGCCCGCCCCACCCGCTCACAGCGTCGCCAGTTTCTGCGCCAGCAGGACCGCGCCGATACCCAGCATCGCCGCGCCGGAGGTACGGGTCACCGCGCGGGCCGCCGTCGGACGGGCGCCCAGCACCGCGCGGGCCGTCAGGCCCACCGTCAGATAGACCGCCGCGCAGCACGCCATGTGCAGGGCGCCGAGGACCGCCGTCTGGGCCGGGACGGGCCAGCCGCCCGCACCGCCGGTGGTGGTGGTCAGGAACTGCGGGAGGACCGAGAGGTAGAGCAGCAGGCCCTTGGGGTTGAGGCCGCTGATCGTCGCGCCCCGCAGAAACACCCGGCGCCGCGAGGACGCCACCGGCACGGACCCACCAGACGGAGCCCCCTCCACAGGCACGGACCCACCAGACGAAGCCCCCGCCACCTGCACAGGCCCACGAGACGGAGCCCCCGCCACCGGCACCGGCACCGGCCCCTCCGACGCGGTCCCCGGACGACGCACCACCCCCCACCCGAGCCACACCAAATACACCGCCCCCACCACCGTCAGCGCCGTCAGGGCCGTCGGGGAGCCCGCGACCAGTACCGCGAGGCCCGCCACCGCCAGGGCCGTGTGCAGGGCGTAGCCGGCGACCAGGCCCGTTACCGCCGGGAGCGGGGAGCGGTCGCGCAGGCCCGCGGAGATCGCGTAGGCCCAGTCCGCGCCCGGGACACAGACCAGCAGCAGGTCCACGGCGAGGAAGGCGAGGAGGGTTCCCGAGTCCATGGTGGGGACATTAGGCGGGAATCGGGCGAAAGTGTTTCCTGAATTTGCCCGAGACCCCGAAGATAGGGGGAAAATCTCCCCCATGGACGACATGGACCGGAAGATTCTTGCCGAGCTTCAGCTGGACGGGCGGCTGACCGTCACCGAGCTGGCCGCGCGGGTGCGGCTGAGTGTGTCGCCGTGCCACCGGCGGCTGCGGGAGCTGGAGCGGTCGGGGGCGATCAGCGGGTACCGGGCGATGGTGGACCCGGTGGCCGTGGGGCTGGGCTTCGAGGCGCTGGTCTTCGTGTCCATGCGGCAGGAGGACCGGGAGACGGTCGCCGAGTTCGAGCGGGCGGTGGGAGAGGTGGCGAACGTGGTGGAGGCGCAGCGGCTGTTCGGCGAACCCGATTACCTGCTGCGGGTGGTCGCGGCCGACCTCGCGGCCTACCAGCGGCTCTACGACGAGCGGCTGGCCGCGCTTCCGGGGGTGCAGAAGCTGACGTCCACGCTGGTGATGAAGCATGTGGTGAGGGACCGGGGGCTGCCGGCCTAGCGGCTCACCGAGGCAGGGATCCGACTACTTCGCCGACTACTTCGCCGACTACTTCGTCGGCTTCTTCCCCGTGATCCCCAGATGGACCAACAGCGCCAGATTCGGCTTGAGTTCGGCCTGCTTCACACCCCAGGACTGGAAGCCCTTCTGGTGGGAGGCGACGGCGGCGAGCATCGTGACCAGTGCCCCCGCGACGGCGGCCGGATTGACGTCCTTGTCGACGCGGCCCTTGGACTGGAGCTCGGCGACCGCGTCCGCGAGGGAGCTGTTCACCGAGTTGAGGATCTTCATCCGGAGCTTGTAGAAGCGTTTGTCGCCCTCCGCCGCACCGAGGTCGACAACCCTGAGGATCGCGTCGTTGCGGCGCCAGAAGTCCAGGAATCCGTCCACGAGTTCCTGGGATGTCTGCCAGCCCGCCTTGCCGACCCAGGAGCGGCCGTCGAGCAGCTCGGTCAATCCGGCGCCCTCGGAGGCCATTTGCTCCGCGATCTCCAGGACGGCGCCTTCGACGTCCGGAAAGTACTGGTAGAACGTCGCGGGTGAAGTGCCCGCCTTCCGGGCGACATCGATGACTTTGACGTCCCGGTAAGGGGAAGAGCTGAGCATCTCGCTGAGGCAGTCGAGCAGCTTCTGCCGGGTCGCCTGCCCACGCCGACCGGCCACGCGGCCGTCGACGGTACGCACTTGTCCTGTCATGCCGTCAGCTTACCGAGGGGTGATCGGAGCGCGATTCGGCCGACTGCAAATGGGGTGCATGGGGGTGCGGAGCGGCCCATTCCTGGTGAGCGGGGTGTCTGGGTCGCCGCTAGTTTGGCGGTATGGCCGAAAACAGTGGATCCGTAGCCCCCCAGGGGTACGCGGAGGGCGTCCCCTGCTGGGTGGACGCCCAGCTGCCGGACGTGGCGGCGGGCAGGCGCTTCTACGGTGGGCTCTTCGGGTGGTCCTTCGAGGAGCGGGCGGACGGTTCGGGGCTGTGGGCCCGGCTGGACGGGGAGCCGGTCGCCGGGCTCGCCCACAAGACGGACGGGCGGATGCCCACCGTCTGGACGGTGTACTTCGCCACCCCGGACGTGGCCGCGCTGGGGCGGCGGATCCGGGACGCCGGCGGACAGCTGGTCTCCGCCCCGCTGGGCACCGGACGGCTGGGCACCGGGGCGCTGGCCGCCGACCCGGAGGGGGCCGTCTTCGGGCTGTGGCAGGCGGGCGGCCACCAAGGGTTCGGCCTGCGCAAGGCCCCGGGCACCTTCGCCTGGGCCGAGCTGTACGCCCGGGACACCGAGGCGGCCGACGCCTTCTACGGCGGACTGTTCAGCGACGCGCTCTTCGGGCCCGGCGCCGAGCCGGAGGTCGGGCGGGCGGCGGTCACCGAGCTGTTCACCGAGGGCATGCCACCGCACTTCCTCGTCCACTTCGCCGTACCGGACTGCGCGGCGGGCCTGGAGAAGGTGACCCGGCTCGGCGGCCGGGTCCAGGCCGAGCCGTTCGTCACGTCGTACGGGACCGTCGGGGTCGTCACCGACGACCAGGGGGCGTCCTTCGCGCTGCTGGAGCGGGTGACGGAGAGGGCCACCGCCGCGCACGGTCCCGCGCACGGTCCTCCCATATGAGCACAAAGCCGGAGACACCCCGGTATGTCACCGGGTTCGCAACCTGAGCGCCGGACAGGAAGAATCAGGGTGCGTGCCGCCTCGGCGGTGCGGTGGTGAGACGCTGCACTTCGGTCGCGTCCATGTCTGGGGACGCGGCTCGTACGGGGAGGTGGCAGGCTAAGTGGTGGATCAGCTGACACAGCACGATCCGCGGCGGATCGGTCCGTTCGAGGTGCTGGGACGGCTGGGCGCGGGCGGCATGGGGCTGGTCTATCTGGCCCGCTCGGCGTCCGGACGCCGGGTGGCGATCAAGACCGTGCGCACCGAACTGGCCGAGGACCAGCTCTTCCGGGTCCGTTTCACCCGGGAGGTCGAGGCCGCCCGCGCGGTGTCCGGCTTCTACACGGCCGCCGTGGTCGACGCCGATCCCCGGGCCGCCGTGCCCTGGCTGGCGACCGCGTACGTGCCCGCCCCGTCGCTGGAGGAGATAGTGAACGAGTGCGGGCCGATGCCCGCGCAGGCGGTGCGCTGGCTGGCCGCCGGGGTCGCCGAGGCGCTCCAGTCGATCCATGGCGCCGGACTCGTCCACCGCGACCTCAAGCCGTCCAATGTGCTGGTCGTGGAGGACGGCCCCCGGGTGATCGACTTCGGTATCGCCTCCGGCGTCTCGAACACCCGGCTGACCATGACGAACGTCGCCGTCGGCACCCCCGCCTACATGTCCCCCGAGCAGGCCAAGGACTCCCGGTCCGTCACCGGCGCCAGCGATGTCTTCTCACTCGGTTCCACCCTGGTCTTCGCCGCCACCGGCCATCCGCCCTTCCATGGCGCCAACCCGGTCGAGACGGTCTTCATGCTGCTGCGCGAGGGCCCGGACCTGGAGGGCCTGCCCGAGGAGCTGCGCCCGCTGATCGAGTCCCTCATGCAGATGGAGGCCACCGCCCGGCCCAGCCCCGCCGACCTCCAGTCCCAGCTGGCGCCCCATCTCTTCGGCTCCGGCTCCGACGACAGCGGTACGGCGTCGGCCTGGCTGCCCGAGAAGGCGGTCTCCCTGATCGAGACCCGCCGCGGTGGCCGCCCCGCCCCCCGCCCCGCCCCGCACGGCGGACGCAGCGCCGGCGGACGCCCCCCGGTCCCGCCCCCGCCCTCCCACGCGCCCCCCATCCCGCCGCACGCACCCCACGCCCCGCACGCGCCCCACGGCCACGCCCCCGTGCCCGGCCCGGCCGCCGCTCCCGACGCGGGCCCGGTACGGCTCGCCGGGGCCGCCGTACCGATCGGGCCCGGCCCCCGGGTCGCCGACGCCCGTGCCGCCGCCGTCCAGGCCCCGCCGCCCTCGGCCGGTCTGGTCGCCTCCTGGGCCCGCCCCGCCCCCGGCGGCGCTCCCGGTGGCGCCCCCGGTGGCGTCGTACCCGCCGTCCCCGCCGCCCCGGCCGTCCCGCCCGCCGATCCGGCCACCACCGGCTGGCGGCCCTGGCGGTTCCGGATGTCCAACGACGTCTGGGGCACCCCGGCCGTCGACGGCGACCTCGTCTACGTCACCTCCTTCGAGGTGCACGCGCTGGATGTGGCGACCGGGCGGCGGCGCTTCAAGACCCGGGACGTGGCCTGGTCCATGGCCATCGCCGACGGCCGGGTGCACGCCTCCGACGGGCCCACCCTGTTCGCCCTGGACGCCCGCCGGGGCACCGATCTGTGGCGGCTCCAGACCGAGGCCTGGGTGTACTCCCTGAAGGCCGACCGGGGCACCGTCCTGACCGGCACCCGCGGCGGCGGCGTCCAGGCGTGGGAGGCGGCCACCGGGCAGAAGCTGTGGGAGCTGAGCGGCGCCCAGACCGACTTCGAGTCCCCGGAGGCCGGGCCCGCCCTGCACGACGGCACCGCCTATGTCTGGCAGGACGCCCGGCTGCGCGCCCTGGACGCCCGCACCGGCGACGAACGCTGGTCCTACCCCATCGGCGACGCGGCCTCCTGCGGCGGCGTCCCGGTCCGGCTCACCCCGGCGGCCGACGGGTACGTATATGTCTCGGCCGGGACCCGGGTCCTCGCCATCGAGGTGACCGGCGGCCATGTGAAGTGGCACTTCGAGGCCCCGGCCGTGTTCCTCTCCCCGCCCGCCTTCGCCCCCGGGCCCGCCGTCACCGGCGGCGGCGTCTATCTCGCCGACTACCTCGGCACGGTGTACGCCCTCGACGGCGCCGACGGCCGCGACCGCTGGCGGATCGCCACGGAGTCCCGGGCCTCCACCGAACCGGTCCTGGTGGCCGGCGGCCATGTCCATGTGGGCAGCGGCACCGGTCTCTACACCCTGGACGCGGTCACCGGCACCCCCAAGTGGCGGTTCCAGGCGGGCGGCGACATCGTCGGCGCCCCCTCGGTCGCCGAGGGCCGCATCCACTTCGGCTCCACCGACCGGCTCCTCTACACCCTCAAGGCCGACGACGGCCGCCTGCGCTGGAAGCTCGCCACCGGCGGCGAGATCACCGGCTCCCCGGTGGTGCGGGACGGCATCGTCTACGCGTGCAGCAAGGACCGCTGTGTCTACGCGCTCGACGCGGAGAAGGGCACGGGGACGGCCCGCACCTAGGGCGTGTCTTCAATTGATCTTGCGTGGTGGATCATGGTCGGGTGATACGTCGTCATGAGCTGTCTGATGAGGAGTGGGAGTTCCTCCG